>JAUYEF010000409.1 GCA_030691635.1 Bacillota bacterium | reverse complement strand
ATGATGGCGCTGGACCGGATAAAGCCCGTGGACCTGGCCGTGATGTCCTTTGGGCAGACTCTGACCGTGACACCGATACAGCTTGCGTCGGCCGTAGCGTGCATCGCCAACGACGGCCTCATGATGAAGCCCAGGGTGGTGCGCGAAATCCGCTCCGCTGAGGGAACACTGGTCCGCGAGGTGCCGCCTGAACCCTTGAGGCAGGTGATCTCCAAGCAGAGCGCGGCGGAGATGCGCGGAGCGCTTGAGAAGGTCATCGAAGAGGGCACCGGCAAAGGCGCCCAGGTCGAGGGATACAACCTGGCCGGGAAGACAGGCACCGCCCAGAAAGTGGTGAACGGGCGGATCGCTGAAGGCAAGTACATAGCTTCTTTCGTCGGCTTCGGCCCGTCGGAAAGCCCCAGAGTGGTCACACTGGTCTTCATAGATGAGCCGGCGGGGGCCTATTACGGCGGCGTGATAGCCGCGCCGGTTTTCGCGGCGGTCATGGGAGACGTGCTGCGGTACCTTGAGGTCCCAAGGCAGACCGTCGCCAACAGTCAAACACCGGCGTCCGCAGTGGCGGTTGCCGTGCCGGATGTCATCAATATGACACTTGACCAGGCCCGCAAGAAGATGGAGTCCGCCGGGCTCTCGCTCAAGGTCCAGACCCAGGGCAAGGTCGTCGCCAAGCAGGTGCCGTCCCCGGGGTCGCTGACACCCAAGGGCTCCATGGTGGTCGTGGAGATGGGCCCGGCTGAGGTTACGGGCCAGGATGGGAAGCTGGTGCTGGTCCCCAAGCTTGCCGGTCTCACGATGCGCGAGGCGGCCGGCGTGCTATCGACGTTCGATCTCAGGATTGCCGCCACAGGCAGCGGAGTCGCCACTTCACAGCAGCCTGCGGCAGGCACATACTGTCATGCGGGGGCCGTCGTGACTGTCAAGTTCAGTCCTGGCGGTCCCTAAGAGGCGAATGAGAGGCGGATACCAGTTGCGTCTTGGCGATCTCGTGGCTATCCTGCCGGAGAAAACCGTGCGCGGGGCGAGCGACACCGAGATCTCGGGTGTCAAGAACGACTCGCGCCACGTGAGACCCGGCGATCTCTTCATTGCGGTCCGAGGCGTGCAGGTCGACGGCCACAGGTACATCCCGCAGGCCATATCCAGCGGAGCCGTAGCCGTGCTGTGTGAGGATGAATCCCAGGTCTCGGGCGCCGCGGCGGTCCGGGTGCCCGACAGCAGGCAGGCGCTGCCGCTGGTGGCTTCGGCTTTCTACGGACACCCGACCAAGAGGTTGCGGCTCATAGGCGTCACCGGCACGAACGGCAAGACGACGACCACCAGCCTCATCAGGAGAATACTTGTGGAGTCCGGCCATGAGGCCGGCCTTCTCGGAACCATAAGCACCATCGTATGCGACCAGGTGAGGCCCGCCCACCTGACGACCCCTGACGCGATCGAACTGCAGTCGTTGTTTCGAGAGATGGTGGATTGCGGCTCAGATTATGGTGTCATGGAAGTCTCCTCACACGCACTCGCGCTTCACCGCGTGGATTCGTGCGAATTCGACACGGCCATTTTCACGAACCTCACGCAGGATCACCTCGACTACCACGTCACGATGGAGAACTACCGTGACGTCAAGGCCGAACTCTTCCGCAACCTGGGTGGCGCCTATCACGGCAGCCCCAAGGGCGGGGCGAAGACCGGCATCATAAACGTGGACGACCGGTCCGCGGAATTCATGATGGCGGCCTGCCGGGCCAGCGCGCTCACTTACGGCATCGATAAGAAAGCGAGCGTCCGCGCCAGGCAGGTTTCCTACGAATCGGGCCGGTGCGTCTTTGTGGCGGAGACACCTTCTGGCCGGACAGAACTACGGCTGAAGCTCGCAGGCAGGATCAACGTCTACAACTCGCTGGCGGCGATCGCGTGCGCGACGGTGGAAGGCATCCCGCTGGAGCAGCAGAAGCGCACGCTCGAGTCGATAGACCCCATTCCGGGGCGGTTCGACAGGGTGGACGAGGGACAGAAGTTCGCCGTCATCGTGGACTACGCGCACAGCCCGGACGGGCTTCTGAATGTGCTTAAGGTCTCTCGAGACCTGGCCCGTGGAAGGGTCATCGTCGTCTTTGGCTGCGGCGGAGACAGGGACAGGACCAAACGACCGGTCATGGGCAGGATCGCGGGGGAGAACTCGGACCTTGCGATCATGACGTCCGACAACCCGCGCAGCGAAGAACCCGAGGCGATATTGGACGAAATCGAAGCGGGCATCCGGGAGACACATCCTTCGCTCGGTTACCTGCGGGAGCCCGATAGGGCTCAGGCCATACGCAAAGCCATCTGGGCCGCCGGTGAGGGCGATGCGGTGCTGATCGCCGGCAAGGGGCACGAGAACTACCAGGTATTCCGCGACAGGACGATACACTTCGACGACAGGGAAGTCGCGTCTGCGCTGCTCCGCGAGAGGGGCCTGGAAGCGCCGGGCCTCTTCTCGCGAAAGGAGTGATAGAGCTGGCGCTTTTCTCGGTGAAGGACATGCTTGAGGTCACCGGCGCGTCTCTGAAGGCCGGCCGGCCGGAGGTCAAGGTCCTTGGGGTCACCAGCGACTCCCGGCAGGTGGTGCCGGGTGACCTTTTTGTCGCCATCAAGGGAGAACGCGTCGACGGGCACGCCTTCGTGCCGGATGCCTTTGCGAAGGGCGCCTCGTGCGCACTGGTATCACATGTGACTCCGGAGATGGCGGCCGCACGACAGGCTTGCTCTCCTGAGGGCGACCCGGACGGCTCCGGGGCGAGTATCGTGGTCACTCCCGACCCAGTGCTGGCGATGGGCACACTTGCACGCTGGTACAGGGAGAAGTTCTCGGTCAAGGTCGTGGGCATCACGGGCAGCGTGGGGAAGACCACGACGAAAGACATGGTTGCATCCGTTCTTGCCACTCATTTCCGGACGCTCCGCAACAGGGGTAACCTCAACACCGAAGTCGGGGTGCCCCTGACGCTTTTCCAGCTCAGGCGTGAGCATGAGGTGGCGGTGATCGAAATGGCCATGCGAGGGCCGGGCCAGATCGGGTACCTTGCCGGGCTCGCGCAGCCCGTCGTGGGCGTGCTCACCAACATCGGGGAGACCCATCTCGAGACTCTCGGCTCGGTGGAGAATGTGGCGAGGACCAAAGCGGAACTACTGGGCGCGCTGCCCCCTTCCGGTCTCGCCGTGCTGAACAGGGACAGTCCCTGGGTGGTCCGGATGGGCGACCAGCACAAGGGCGAGAAGGTCTGGTACAGCGTGCATCAGCTCGCCGACTATGTGGCCACCGATGTTGTGAGCCTGGCGGACAGGGGAATGGAGTTCACTCTGGTCACGCCGAAGGGCATAGCGCGCGTGCGCGAAGGCCTCCCGGGATACCACAACGTGTCCAACGCGCTGGCCGCGGCCGCGGTCGCCACCGGTTTCTTCGGGCTCTTGCCTGAGGACGTCAAGGCCGGGCTGGATTCGATGGAGTCCAGCGGCTCCAGGTCAGAGGTGCTGGACATTGCAGGATTCAGGCTGATCAATGACACATACAACTCGAGCCCTGCGTCCTCACGCGCGGCGCTTGCGGTGCTGAAGGATGTGGCCCGGGGCGGCCGCACGATCGCGGTGTTGGGCGACATGCTGGAGCTTGGGACGTACTCGAGGCTGGGCCATGCCGAAGTGGGCGAGAATGTGGCCAAACAGCGGATAGACGTGCTCATCACGATGGGCGAGCTGTCGGAGCACCTGGCCGGGGCGGCAAGGGCGCATGGCGCAAGGGCGGTCATAGAGACCGGGGAGCATGATGGCGCGGTCCGTGCGTTGCTGGAGACAGTCCGCCCGGGTGACACGGTGCTCGTCAAGGGTTCGAGAGGCATGCACATGGAAGACGTTGTGTATGCGGTGAAATCGCATTTCGCAGTTGGAGGAGTCCGGCGTGGCAGCCACTGAGGCCGCCCTGCTGGCCTTGCTTGCCTCGGCCGTGATGGTCGCGGCCCTCGGGCCGCTTGTCATCCCGGTCCTGCGCAGGCTGAAAATGGGCCAGACGGTCCGCGACGATGGGCCTAAGACCCATCTCAAGAAGTCCGGGACCCCGACCATGGGCGGCCTGATGATGATCGCGGGCTTTACGGTACCGTCGGTCGTCTTCCTTGGGCTTTTCCTCAGGCAGTCGCCTGGCGGCGAACCTGGCAGAGCTGTCCCGCTGTTCATCGCGCTCGTCGTCATTCTGGTGCACGGCACGCTGGGGTTCCTGGACGACTACCTGAAGGCGACGCGGAAAAGGCCTCTCGGACTGCGCGCGCGGCACAAGCTTCTTGCGCAGGTGCTGGCGGCGCTGTTCCTATCTCTCGGAGCCACGACCGTGCTTGGGCTTGACACGTCTGTGACGCTGCCGTTCATCGGTGTCGCGTTTGACCTGGGGCCGCTATACCACTTCCTGGTCATCATCATCGTGGTCGGCGCGTCGAACGCCGTGAATCTGACCGATGGGCTCGATGGGCTGGCAGCGGGCGCCTGCGTCGCGTCGTTCGCCGCCATGGCCCTGGTCGGCCTCGCGGTGGAAAGCCCCAGCATGGCGATCCTTGCGGCTGCCGTGGCTGGCTCGTGCCTGGGGTTTCTGGTGCATAACCATCACCCGGCGAAGGTGTGGATGGGAGACACAGGCGCGCTCGCGCTGGGCGCATCGCTTGCTTCGTTCGCCGTGCTTACCAAGACAGAGTTCCTGCTGCCTGTGCTGGGCGGGCTTTACGTCATCGAGGCAGTCTCCGACATCATCCAGGTCACATCGTTCAAACTCACAGGGCGCCGGGTCTTCAAGATGGCGCCCATACACCATCATTTTGAGCTCCTTGGAATGCGGGAAGAGGACATCGTCTTCAGGTTCTGGCTTGTCTCGCTGGGATTCGGAGTCCTGGGGCTTCTCGGGCTCGGAGGGCTGGGGAGGTAGTCGCCGGTGCGCAAACGCCAGCCGGACTTGCTCATACTCTTTTGTGTCATGGCGCTGCTGGGCATCGGGATCGTGATGGTCTACAGCTCCAGCGCGATCCGGTGTCTTGAGAACTACAACGACAGCTACTACTTCCTCAAGAGGCAGGTCATCTGGGCGCTGATCGGCACGGTGGCCATGCTTGCCGCGTCCAAGTTCGACTACTGGCACTACAAGAGACTGGCCCCGCTCGGGCTGATCGCATGCTTTCTCCTGCTGGCGCTCGTCATCGTGCCGGGAATCGGCAGGGTGTCCCATGGCGCCAGGCGCTCGATCGGGCTCGGCGCGATGGGCGTCAACCCGTCAGAGTTCGCCAAACTGGCTTTCGTCATCTACTTTGCGACCGAACTGGCCCGCCGGAAGGACAAGGTCCAGAAGCTCGTGACGGGCCTTGGGCCCTTTCTGGCGCTTCTCGCCGGTGCATGCCTGCTGATCATGCTGCAGCCCGACCTCGGCACCGCCGTGTCGCTCGCCGGGTCCTGCGGGCTGATGATCATCGCCGCCGGCGCCAGGGTGAGCCAGATCGTGCTGCTCGCCGCGGCAGGGGTTCCTTTGCTGGCCCACTTCATATTCAACGAGGAATACCGGCGAAGGCGCTTTCTTGCCTTCATCGACCCCTGGGCCGACCCCGGCGGCGCCGGCTACCACATAATACAGGCTCTCTACGCCCTTGGCTCAGGCGGGCTTTTCGGTGTCGGCCTGGGAAGGGGCAGGCAGAAGTTCCTCTACCTTCCGGAGGCCCATACTGACTTCATCTTCGCCATAACAGGCGAGGAACTGGGCTTCATCGGCTGTACCGCCATCATCGCGCTCTTCTTCTTTCTCGCCTGGCGGGGGTACAGGGTGGCCATAAACGCGCCGGACGCGACCGCATGCCTGCTGGCCACTGGAGTCACCAGCATGATCACGGTCCAGGCGCTCATCAACATAGGCGTCGTGACCGCGTCCCTGCCCATCACGGGCATACCACTGCCGTTTATCAGCTATGGGGGTTCGTCGCTGCTCTTCCTGATGACCGGCATCGGTATCCTGTTGAACGTCTCGAAGTACTGTCAGGAGTGATCCGGGTGAAGTACATGATCACCGGTGGCGGCACCGGCGGGCACGTCTACCCGGCTCTGGCTGTCGCCAGGAGCCTCTACCAGCTCGACCCGGCGAGCGAGGTGCTTTATGTGGGCACCAAACGGGGCCTTGAGGCGGATCTCGTGCCCCGGGAAGGTATCCCGTTCAGGGTCATCGAAACCTCAGGCATAATGGGAAAATCCCCCATCGACGCAGCACGAGGCGTGATCCGGGCTTCGAAGGGCTTTCTGGAGGCGTACCGGATCGCGCGCGAGTTCCGCCCGGATGCCTGTCTCGGCACTGGCGGTTACGTGTCCGGCCCGGTCATCCTCGCCGCGCATCTTCGTGGCGTGCCCTGCGCGATCCAGGACCAGAACGCAGTGCCGGGATTCACCAACAAGCTTCTCAGCAGGTTTGTCACTGAGGTCTACATCCCGTTCGAAGACGCCCGGGCGCACTTCCCAAAGAGAGCCAGGTGCGTCGTCACCGGGAACCCCGTCCGTCCGGCTATCATGGCGGCCCAACGTGAGCAGGGTGCCAGGAGCCTGGGCCTGGATCCCGGCAGACTGACGCTCCTGGTCTTCGGCGGGAGCCGCGGCGCCAGACGGATCGTCGAAGTCGCGCTGGACATGATCGAGCAGGACCTGCTCATGAAGGGCATCCAGATCATCCTGATCACCGGCCGCGAGTACGAGAGTATGGCGCAGGAGCGGCTGCGGAAACTGGGAATAGCACCCAGCGCGGCGGGGAATCTAGTCCTAAGGCCGTACCTATTCGATATCGAGAACGCCATGGCCGCGAGCGACATCATGGTGGGCAGAGCGGGCGGCATGACGGTCTCCGAGGCGCTCGCGAGAGGCCTTCCTTCTGTGCTCGTGCCTTCGCCGAATGTGGCGGGAAACCACCAGTTCTACAACGCAAAGGCTGCAGCCAGGAGCGGTGGGGCGATCATCATAAGAGAATCCGAACTGCAGGCGGGTAGGCTTGCCCAGCGTCTGAACGAGATACTGGGCGACCGGCAGAGGCTTGCGACCATGTCCCGCAACGCACGGGAAGCAGGCAGGAGCCAGGCATCGGAGCACATCGCGCGCAGGCTTTTGAGCCTCGCGAAGAGGAGATTCGCTCGTTAGCATTGCTTGTCCGGTGGACAAGCAATGCTCAGTAACAAGGATTTTTGGCAGGGCATAGTATGGCTATGCACTGAGCCTTGGCCGGTCCTGACACGCTGTATGGTCGTCTAAGGAGGCGCATTGATGTCCTACTACCACTTCATAGCAATCGGCGGCGCAGGCATGAGTGGGCTTGCCCGAGTACTGCTCGAACAAGGATTCGCTGTCTCCGGCTCCGACATCAAGGCCTCCGAGATCACCCGCAGGCTCGAGGCGATGGGCGCCAAGGTCAGGATAGGCCACGCTCCCGAGCACATCCCTGAAGAAGCAACGACCGTCGTGGTCTCTTCGGCGATCCATGAAGATAACCCGGAGGTCGTGGAGGCGAAGCGGCGGTCCCTGCGGCTGATGCACCGCGGCGACCTTTTGGCCATGGTCATGGGACATGACTCGGGGGTGGCCGTCGCCGGAGCTCACGGGAAGACCACGACCACATCGATGATCGCGATGGTGCTCGACAAGGCCGACCTGGACCCGACGGTGCTCATCGGCGGTGAGGTCAGTGACTTCGGTGGAAACGCCAAGGTCGGCAAGGGCAAGTACGTGGTGGCTGAGGCGGACGAGAGTGACGGGTCGTTCCTGAAGCTCGAACCGCTAGTGGCCGTGATCACGAATGTGGACAACGACCACCTGGACTTCTACTGCACCATCGAGAACGTGAAAGGGGCGTTCTCGCAGTTCGCCGGGCGTGTCGTGCCGGGCGGCACGGTCGTCTATTGCCATGACGATGGAAACGCCCGCGAGATAATGGCCGGAAAGCACGTGAAGACCGTATCATATGGCCTCGAGCCGGGTGTCGACATTGGAGCAAGAGATATACACAAACGGCCCTGGGGCTCGTCCTTCACAGTGTTTTCCGGGGGGGTGAGCAGGGGCACGATAGAACTGCAGGTCCCGGGAACACACAATGTGCTCAATGCACTGGCGGCAGTGGCCGTCGGCAGGGTCCTGGGCATAGATCATGACAGCATCGCCGGAGGTCTCCATGCGTTCAAAGGAGCTCAGCGCAGGCTCCAACTGACCGGCCGGACAAACGGCGTCACGGTCCTGGACGACTACGCGCACCACCCCACCGAGATCAGGGCCAGCCTGAGAGCCATCAGGGATCAGGTTGACGGCAGGGTGATCTGCATATATCAGCCTCACCGCTTTTCCCGCACACTTGCCCTCGCAGACGATTTCGGGCGCGCGTTTGGGTCTTGTGACAATCTCATCCTGGCTTCGATCTATGCCGGGCCCGGCGAGCAACCAGTCAACGGAGTCGATTCCGAGATCATCCGCGCCGCAGTCGAACGCCATGGTGGCCCGGATGCCGTGTATATCGGCCAGTGGGAATCGATAATCGAGAAGGCTCTCAGCCTGGCCCGCCCGGGCGACACCATAGTCACCATGGGCGCAGGCGACATCTACAAGCTGGGGCCATCTATTCTTGAGCGACTCAACGCCAGGTAGACTGGTCCAGGTTACAGGAGCATGCTCGTGACGCTTTCACCTATCGTCGATTCCATACGTAAGATAGTCCGTGGCGAGGTGCTCGAGCGCGAGCCGTTGGCGAAGCACACCTCCTACAGGATAGGCGGCCCCGCTCTCGCCCTGGTGTACCCGATGGACGTTGAGGACGCATGCGCAGTCATCGAGGCTTCACGCAGGGCCGGCGCCAGGGTCATCGTTCTCGGGCACGGCACCAACGTGCTGTTCTGCGACGAGGGAATAGACGCCATCGTCATGAAGACGACCAGGATGCGAGACATCCGGGTCGAAGGACGGCGGGTCTGGGCGCAGGCCGGGGCGAGTCTCTCGCGGGTGCTGCAAATCGCCATGGAACACGGCTTGAGCGGCGCTGAATTTATGGCGGGGATTCCAGGCACCGTTGGCGGAGCGGTGGCGATGAATGCCGGCACCAGCGCGGGGAGTATGGCCTCAGTGACCAGGCAGGTAACCGTGATCGAGTCACGCAACGGCTTGAAGGTGACCCACCTGGCCGCTGAGCAGGCGGGTTTTCGATACCGGGGCACCCGGATTCTCGATGAGGGCATGGTCGTGACGGATGCCTCGCTGGAACTCGCTCAGGGAGACGCGGCTGAAATCCGCCGGCGCACAGATGAGTTGCTTGAGTCAAGGCGCAGGACGCAGCCTCTGGATCTACCGAGCGCCGGGAGTGTGTTCAAGAATCCTCCCGGATGCGCGGCAGGCAGGTTGATAGAGGAAGCGGGCCTGAAAGGTGCCTGCAGGGGCGGGGCCATGGTATCGCCGGTGCATGCCAACTTCATCGTCAATACCGGCGGCGCGACCGCGAGCGATGTGCTGGCGCTGGTGGAAGATGTACGGTCGAGAGTCAGGGAACGGACTGGCATCGAGCTTGAGACAGAGATAAAGATTGTCAGGTGACCGCGAGGCCGCCTGGGGGTGGAGAGGTTGGAAGGTTACGAGGTCATAGGGGGCACGAAGATCCGCGGCACCGTGCGGATCAGCGGAGCGAAGAACGCAGTTCTTCCGATGCTTGCCGCGACGCTTCTGGTGGACCGGCCCTGCGAGATCATCGACGCGCCGGACCTCCGTGATGTGACCGTCATGACGCAGATACTGGAGCGTCTCGGGGCGAAAGTCGTCGTGGGCAGGGATCAGGAAGGGAAGAGGACGCTTACAGTGGATGCGGGCGACCTGTGGACGCATGAGGTCCCAGACAGCCTGATGCGACAGATGAGGTCGTCCATATTCCTGATGGGGCCGCTGCTTGGAAGGATGGGGAAGGTCCGCGTCTCCTATCCCGGCGGATGCGCGATCGGGCCAAGGCCGATCGACCTTCATCTCTCGAGCCTCCAGGCGCTGGGCGTCAGGATAGAAGAGCGGGGTGGCTACATAGACGCCTCCACGGGCGGGCTGCGGGGCACGGAGATACACCTTGATTTTCCTAGTGTCGGCGCCACCGAAAACACAATGATGGCTGCAGTCACCGCCAGGGGCATTACCGTCATCCGGAACGCAGCCAAAGAGCCGGAGATAGTGGACCTGCAAAACTTCCTGAACGCCGTTGGCGCCAAAATAAGGGGCGCGGGGCTGGACGTCATTCGCATCGAGGGCACGCACAGCCTGGGGGGAGCGCGGCACCAGGCGATTCCAGACAGGATTGAGACAGGGACCTTTATGGCGGCTGCCTGCATCACGGGCGGAGAGGTCCTGATGGATAACTGCATACAGGAGCACGTGGAAGCTGCGATCGCGAAGCTGCAGGAAGCGGGCGCCGAGATCGAGGAGGCGGGCGACCACCAGCTCCACGTGGCGGGTCCGTCTCGGGTAAGGGCTGTGGACTTCAAGACACTGCCGTACCCTGGGTTCCCCACCGACATGCAGCCTCAGGTGATGTCGTTGATGACTCTCGGGCTAGGCACCAGCGTCATCACTGAGACGATTTTCGAGAACCGGTTCAACCAGGCGGAAGAGCTCAAGAGGATGGGAGCCAACGTCAAGACTGAAGGCAGGACCGCTGTCATCAAGGGCGTCAACCGGCTGTTCGGCGCGACCGTCGCGGCATCCGACCTGCGAAGCGGCGCCGCGCTCGTGCTCGCGGGCCTTGCGGCCGAAGGCAGGACCGTGGTTGAGGGATGCCACCACATAGACAGAGGATATGAGGGCCTTGAATCGAAGTTATCGCTTCTGGGGGCACGCGTCAGACGCATACCTGTGAACGGCTCCTGAAGCAGGCGTTTGTTGTCTCGGCGCAGGCGCATTGCTAGAATAGAAGCGGGTCTGGGGGGCCTCCGGGCCCTCGTTTTCCGTGTTCTGGAGTGATGGGATGCAGTCCCGGCGGTATGCAGCGTTCGGCGTTCTGCTGGCGTCGGTCAGCCTGGCCGTTTTCGTGATGACCAACACGGCCTTCTTCCGTGTGCAGGACATCAGCGTGACGGGCATGAGCAAGGTGCCCGCACATGAGGTCACGGCGCTATCGGGACTCCACAAAGGCGAGCACATGTTCGCCTTCAAGTCAGAGAACGTCCAGTCGCTGGTGCTGGGGCACCCGTGGATCCTGTCGGCTACCGTGCGGCGCCGCTTTCCCGGAGTCGTGGAGATTGCCGTGAAGGAACGAACGCCTCTCGCGTGCGTCCCCTATCACAACGGCTTCCTGACTTTGGATGAAGAGGCACGGGTCTTGGAGTTCACGACAGGGGGCAAGATCGCCTACCCGGTCATCACCGGGTGGTCACCGGCATCCGCTTCAGCCGGCGACTTCATACGGTCCGCGGGAATACTGGCCGGCCTCAGGTGCGCGCTCGCGGCGACGCCTGCCATGCGCGACAGGATATCGGAGCTGGCGGTGGAAAAAGACCAGGCGGTGGTGCTGTACCTGATCGGCGGACTGCGCGTCTACTTCGGACAAGCTGATGCGCAGGCAGAGAAGAAGTTCAACGTCCTGGAGTCTTTACTGAAGGACATCTCCGACAACAAGATAGATGCGCTTTACGTCGATCTGCGATACGCGAATCCGGTGATCAAGACCAGGAAGTAGGTCTTTGCCGGAGTCGAGAGGAGGGTTGAGGAAAGCATTGAGACTCAAGAGCGGTCAAATGGCGATAGGCATCGTTTGCGTGCTCCTTGGTTTTATGCTCGCGGTACAGGTGAAGACCCAGCAGGACTTGTTATCGGACCTCTCCAGGGTGCGCACCGCGGAGCTCACGTCCTACGTCAAGTCGCTCGAGAAAGAGCGGGACAACCTGCAGGCTGAGATGGCCACCCTGAGGATGAAGGTGGCAGAGCTGATCGAGGGCAGGAGCCTCATATCCACTCTTCAGACCGATCTTGAGATCGCCCGTGGGTTCGCCGGGATGACGGAGGTCAGAGGGCCGGGAGTCACTGTGGTGATGGACGACTCCAAGAAACTGGGCAAGCCGGGACAGGATCCAAACGCATTCATCATTCATGACGACGATCTCCTGAAGCTCATCAATGAACTCTTGGCCAGCGGCGCGGAAGCCATATCGATCAACGGCCAGCGGTACGTCGCCACCACAGAGGTGCGGTGCGTCGGCCCCACGATTTCGATCAACAACACGAGGACCGCTCCGCCGATCGTGATCCACGCAATAGGCAATCCGGAAACCCTGCAGGCAGGCTTGAAGATGCGCGGCGGCATCGTGGAGAGCCTCTCTTTCTGGGGCATCAACGTGAACATCAAGGTGGAAGAGGAGATCTACATACCCGCCTATAAAGGCGGGTTCAGGTTCGAGTACGCCAGGCCTGTGTCAAAAAAGGCGGGAGACAAATGATGCTGGTCGCTTTCATCGGTCTTGCCGTGGGCCTCATCCTGGGGTTCAGGTCGCCGCTCGTGGTGCCGGTGGCATACGCTCGCTACCTTTCCATCGCAGTGCTCGCCACTCTGGACTCGGTCTTCGGCGGCGTCCGGTCGAGCCTCGAAGGCAAGTTCGACAACACAGTGTTCGTGACAGGATTCTTCAGCAACGCGGTGCTTGCGGCGCTGCTCACTTTCATCGGCGACCGCATCGGCGTGGAGCTGTACAACGCGGCCGTCTTCGCCTTTGGCTACCGGATTTTCCAGAACCTCGGCATGTCCCGCATGCTGCTCTTGAAAGACATTCGCATCCCTGACGAGGTCAAATTGAGGACAAAGCAGTGAAGGTAGTTCGGTCGAGGCTGTTGAATGTAACAGGCAAATTGTGGGAGGTCCCTGCGGAGGTGGATTAATTGCCAAGGCGTGACTTTGTCGTCGGACTCGACATTGGCACAAGCAAGGTTGCAGTTGTCACCGCCGAGGCGTCATCGGAGGGCCGGGTCAACGTCATAGGGGTCGGAAAGAGCCCGTCCAGCGGCATGAGGAAGGGCGTCGTCGTCGACATAGACGGCACGGTGCGTTCCATCTCGGACGCGCTAGAACAGGCTGAGCGGATGGCGGGTGTCAGGATAAAGTCGGCATATGTGAGCGTTACGGGCGCTCACGTTTCTTCTCTGATAAACAGGGGTGTCGTGGCTGTCGGCAGGGAGGACAAGGAAATCACCCAGGAAGACGTGGACAGGGTGATGGAAGCCGCCCGGGTGCTCAATATCCCGTCGGACAGGGAAATCATCCACGTGCTCGCAAGGGAATTCGTGGTCGACGGCTATGACGGCGTGCGCGATCCGGTCGGGATGATGGGCGTCCGGCTCGAAGTCGAGGCCCAGATAGTCACCGGCGCGGTCACTTCGATGCAGAACCTGCTTCGAGCAGTGTACAAGGCCGGGCTCGAGGTCGATGACGTGGTGCTCGCGCCGCTCGCCTCCGGCGAGGCGGTGCTGCACCCGGCGGAGCGGGAGCTCGGCGTGGCCGTCGTGGATATCGGCGGTGGGACGACAGACATCGCCATCTTCGAGAAGGGCAGCCTGTTCCACGCGTCTGTACTGCCGCTGGGCGGAGAGCACATCACAAACGACATAGCCGTGGGGCTCCGCACACCGATCAACCAGGCCGAGAAGATCAAGCTCGAATACGGAGTGGCCAGACTGTCTCTCGCCCAGGAAGACGCCTACTTCCAGCTCCCAACCGTAGGAGGCCAGAAGGAGAAGACCGTCTCGAAGGCCACTCTCGCCGGTATCATCGAGCCCAGAGTCCAGGAAACGCTTGCCATGGTGGACCGTGAGATAAAGAAGGCAGGCTACGGGAGCGTTCTCCCCGGTGGCGTGGTGATCACCGGTGGCACGTCGCTCCTGCCCGGGATAGGGGATTATGCTGCCGAGGTGCTGGACATGCCCCTCAGGCTGGGAGTCCCGTTGGATGTCGGCGGACTGCGCGATGTGGTGTCGAGCCCTGCCTTCGCGACCTCCGTCGGCCTGGTGTTGTTTGCCGCCAAGGAGCGTCTCAAGAATGCCCCCAAGAGGCAGGAATCAGGCGGAGGGTTTCTTGAAAGGGTTAAAGGCTTTTTTAGGGAATTCTTCTAGTGATTTCCAAATCGCACTCACGATAGCATCATAAAGTCTGCCCGTGAGGGGGAGAGCCATGCTGGATTTCGATCTCGATAACGAGCGGTTCGCGAATCTCAAGGTTGTGGGTATTGGTGGCGGTGGTTCCAACGCGGTCAACCGCATGATCAACTCCGGGCTCAAGGGAGTGGACTTCATCGCCATAAACACAGATGCTCAGGCTCTTGCCCTTTCCAACGCGCTACGGAAGATCCAGATCGGCCAGAACATCACCCGGGGGCTCGGGGCCGGGGCCAACCCCGAGATCGGCCAGAGAGCGGCGGAAGAGAGCCGTGAGGCGATCATGGAGGCCCTGAACGGCGCCGACATGGTTTTCATCACCGCCGGCATGGGCGGCGGCACAGGAACAGGTGGGGCTCCGGTCATTGCGGAGGTGTCCAAGCAGATAGGCGCCCTGACGGTCGGGGTCGTGACCAAGCCATTCACTTTTGAGGGCCGTCGCCGGGCCTCTGTCGCGGACGTGGGCATCCAGAACCTGAGGGAGAAGGTCGACACGCTCATCATCATACCGAACGACAGGCTTCTACAGGTCGTGGACAAGAAAACCTCGATCGTGGAGGCGTTCAAGTATGCGGACGATGTGCTGAGGCAGGGCGTGCAGGGCATATCGGACCTGATAGCGGTGCCGGGCCTGATCAACCTCGATTTCGCCGACGTGAAAACCATCATGCTCGACACTGGCTCTGCGCTGATGGGGATAGGCACGGGGACCGGCGAGACACGGGCAGTCGACGCAGCCAGGACGGCGATCTCAAGCCCTCTGCTCGAGACCTCCATTGAGGGAGCCCATGGCATATTGCTCAACATCACGGGCGGTCCCGATCTCGGGCTGTTCGAAGTGAACGAGGCTGCGTCGATCGTCCAGGCAGTGGCGGATCCAGACGCCAACATCATTTTCGGCGCAGTGATCGACGAGAGGCTCGGAGACGAGGTCCGGGTCACGGTCATTGCGACCGGGTTCGACTCCAAGAGCCCACGCCGTGAGAAGGTGGAGAAGATCAAGGTACCGGCGATAGAAATCAAGCAGTTTGGAGGAGATGAGCTCGACATCCCGGCATTCCTGCGCAAGAAGCCCTGACCCAGGTCAGGCTGCTGGATAGCGGTACAAGCAGGCCTCACGCCGTACACGTGCGTGAGGCTTTGTTATTGCCACTCCGCCGCGCCCCGACATATTCCGGCAGGGCCCACCCTCTATAATGATAGACGTTCTACAGCAAGTCTCACGGGAATAGCTTGCCTGTACAGGCCATGCTTCTTGTGCCCGGCCCAGAACAAGAAGGGGTGGCCGCTGTGACGCGTTATGTGTACGTCGATGTGTTATTCCTGGTCAACTGGCTCATGAACTTCTTGATCCTGTGGGCCACAGCCAGCTTCTGCGGAACCAGGACCGGCATCCCGCGGCTCCTGGCCTGGAGCGGGGCTGGGGCCGGGTATTCGGTCGCGGTAGAGGTCCTGCGAGGATCCGGGCTGGATGCGCCGCTCATGAAGCTGGCGGTGCTCCTCCTGATGGTGGTCCTGGGTCTCAGGCCGCGCAATCTCATGTCAGGAGCCAGGTACGTCACGTGTTTTCTGACCTTCTGCTTCTGCGTGGCCGGGGCGGCGATGGCGCTCGGTTATGCATCCGGCATGCCTGGCCAGGAGCCGGGTTGGACGGCCGTCCTGGGCGGCACCGCCCTGGCTTCCATGGGAGTGCAGACCGTGGTCTCCAGGGCCAGGCGCAGGTCGCTGCTGCCGGGCACATACGACACTGAGGTCAGGGTGGGCGAGAAGACGGCCCGGTTCCAGTCCTACCTCGACACGGGCAACCAGCTCAAAGACCCGATTTCCGGCTGGCCCGTGCTTGTCGCTGAACACGAGGCCATCAAGGCGGTGATGCCAGAAGACGTGAAAGCTGCATTTGAAGGCATAGCTGCGGGCGATAGTGAGAGCCTCGAACAACTTGGGAGGAACTCGTGGTCTTCGAGGATCAGGGTCATCCCGTTCGACAGTCTCGGCAGGAGGAACGGAATGCTCCTCGGCTTCAAACCCGACAGCCTGACACTGTCGTCCAAGGGAAAGAGGTATGAGGCGTCTCGCGTCGTCATCGGCGTCTATGGCCGTAGGTTATCCACCGATGGCGCCTACAAAGCTCTCGTGGGCCCTGAAGTGATCGGCTCACGACCAGAAGAGAGGTGAAAGGCGTGAGGACCTGGCCCAGGATCTACTGGCGCGCCAAGCTCGCCGTCATCCGGCTCCTCAGCGC
Source organism: Bacillota bacterium (assembly GCA_030691635.1). GTDB lineage: Bacteria > Bacillota > Sulfobacillia > JAUYEF01 > JAUYEF01 > JAUYEF01. The sequence continues at coordinate 20,412 of JAUYEF010000409.1, read as the reverse complement.
GCTGGGGATTTCCCGCGGCGTTCTCGACTACGTAGGGTCGAGCGAAGCGCTGCCCCCTCCCTTGAGCACGGATGAAGAAGTGTTCCTGCTGTCCCGGCTGCAGCTGGGTGAGAATACCGTGAGGACTGTGCTCATAGAGCGCAACTTGAGGCTTGTGGTTTACATTGCCAGGAAGTTCGAAAACACGGGTGTTGGGATTGAGGATCTGGTATCCATCGGGACCATTGGACTCATAAAAGCGGTGAGCACTTTCGACCCCTTGAAGAAGATCAAGCTTGCGACCTACGCGTCCAAATGCATCGAGAACGAGATACTCATGTACTTGCGCCGGAACAACAAGACGCGGGCCGAGATATCCTTCGATGAGCCCTTGAACGTCGACTGGGACGGGAACGAGCTTCTTCTCTCCGATGTGCTGGGCACTGACGGCAATGCGGTGAGCCGCGAACTGGAGGACGAAGTCGACCGGTCGCTGCTCAGAAAGGCCATGCTTAACCTCACGGGCCGCGAAAGGTGCATCGTGGAACTCAGGTTCGGCATCAGGGATGGAAGCGAGCGCACGCAGAAAGAGGTGGCGGACATGCTCGGCATCTCTCAATCATACATATCACGCCTGGAGAAGAAGATCATCAAGCGACTTAGGCGTGAGATCAAGAAACTCGAGTAGGCAAGACTGAAGCACGAACCCTCCCCTCACACACCCACCGTGAGGGGTTATCCTTTTCAGTCCCTAGGCCCGGCCCCAATCATCTGCCAAAAAATGGTTATTGCTGGAATCAGATAGCGCTAAGCAGCGCATAATTCCAGTCAAGATGCAACGCAGTGGTCCGGAGGGGGTCGAGCGGTGAACAGAGTAGAGATCAGCGGCTTTTCCACCTCGAAATTACCCGTCCTCTCGAACGCCAGGATGACGGAGCTCTTTGAGAAGTTGCGCGCGGGAGACACTTCTGCCCGTGAGCGGCTGGTCAGCGGCAACCTGAAGCTGGTGCTCAGCGTGATCAAGAGGTTCTCAAACCGCGGCGAGTTCGTCGATGACCTCTTCCAGGTTGGATGCATCGGGCTCATGAAGGCCATCGACAACTTCGATCTGTCGCTCGCCGTCAGGTTTTCCACATACGCTGTTCCGATGATCATCGGCGAGATCCGCAGGTATCTCAGGGACAACAACGCCATCCGCGTGTCACGTTCGCTCAGGGAGATAGCTTACAAGTCCATAAGGACCCGGGAATACCTCGCGAGCAGGTATTCGAGAGAGCCAACCATCAGTGAGATCGCCGGCGAGACCGGCATACCTCGCGAAGAGATCGTCATGGCGCTGGACGCCGCGCAGGCCCCAGTTTCGCTGTTCGAGCCCGTATTCGGCGAAGAATCCGACCCGGTCTACGTCATGGACCAGGTCAGCGACGAGAGGAATCGCGACGAACGCTGGCTGGACGGCATCGCCATCCACGATGCCATGTCCAAGCTGAACGAGCGCGAAAAGCACATACTATTGCTGCGGTTCTTTCAAGGGAAGACGCAGATGGAAGTGGCGTCTATGATCGGGATCTCTCAGGCACAGGTCTCAAGGCTGGAGAAAGCCGCCCTGCGCCACCTTAGAAAGCACGTATGAACATCTCTTCCAGATGAGGAGCGTCCACACAAGGTGAAGATCAAGGGTCAGAAGCACTGGACCACATTCGGGCTGCTCGTGCTGGCGACATGCATCGCGACCGTATCGCTCTACACCACTTGGCGCACCGCGGAGGATGCGCGTTCCGTGGTGGCATACACGCCCACCAACCTTCTGAGGCTGCACATCATACCAAACAGCGACGAGCAGGTGGATCAAGAACTCAAACTCAAAGTGCGTGACTCCATATTGAAGCGTCTTGCGCCGGAGTTCTCCACCATGAAGACCGCCGACGAAGCGCTCGCCTTTGTGGCCAGAAACCAGGACCTCGTGCTGGATGTCGTCCGGGCGGAAATGAAGCAGTGCGTGTCCGGACCCGCGGAGTGCCGCCTGGAACTCGGAGTGTTCGAGTTTCCCGACCGGGCGTATGGCGATGTGTTTGTCCCGTCAGGGAAGTACAGGGCGCTGAGAGTCGTGCTTGGGAGCGGCCGCGGTCAGAACTGGTGGTGCGTGCTGTTCCCGCCACTGTGCTTCAAAGACCTGACCACCGCCGGTGATGCCACGCCCGCCGGAGCGCGCCCGGCAGATGCGGTTCCCGTGATGGCAGGCAAAGGACCCACGTCACGGCAAGTCATCCTTGTGGACGAGGAATCTCTCGAGCTCGTCAACGTCGAGTACCGGTTCAAGGTGGTGGACTGGCTGGAGGCGAAGCGGGAACAGGTCTTACGGGCGCTCGCGCGCCCGAAGCCGGGCATAACGGGAGAGTAGCGCCTGGCGGTAGTCCTTTTGGCCCCTGCTCATTCATATAATAAAGGGCCAGGGAAGAGCGGGGGCGGTGCGTGTGCCTAGAGCGTCCGATCTCGAGGCCAGAGAAGTGGTCAACATGCTGGACGGAAGACGCCTCGGGAATATCGTCGATGTGGAGTTCAGCCTGGAGGACGGCAGGATCACTGCCATAGTCGTGCCCGGGTCGCCCAAAGTCCTGGGGCTTTTCGGCAGGGCTGACGAAGTGGTGATACCCTGGGACAAGATAAAGAAAATCGGCACAGATGTCATCCTGGTTGAGGTCGCCGGCATTCGCTGAAGCGAGATTCGGGCCGGCTCGTTCCATTCGTGAAGGAACGCCCACGGACGTGGGCGTATTTGTTTTCTGATCGATCGCTTCCAGGGATGCCGGCGGACAAGCATGGCCGGCACGGAGTGGTCTTCCCGACGAACGAACGGAGCCAAGAACCGATGACCGCCAAGATCCCGAAGAAGAGAATCCGCCCCAGACGGCGGCCATCACCGCTGCGCCGCCCCAGGCGATTTGGAGTGGGAACGCTCCTGCTCGTGTTTCTCGTGCTGTTCGTGATCTATTTCGGGGGGAAGGACCTGATTCTTCCCTTCATCGTGCGCTCGGTGGTGGCTGAGCCAGGCTTCCTAGAGCAGAGCGTGACGTCTGACGCCATTGTGATCAGGCAAGAGACCGTTTACTGCGCCCCCGCGTCTGGAAAGCTCATCCTTGCCTCCCGCGAAGGAGAACGGGTGAGGGCCGGCACACTCGTGATCGAGGTGAAGAACACTCAGGCGACCAGAGCCCTGGATGAACAGGTCCAGCAGGTGGACCAGAGGCTTTCGGAGTTCGACAAGAACAACAGCGCGCGGTTCTCCACTCTCGAGGCGTCCATGAAAGCTGTGGACGGCGATATCGCGAACACGCTGCGAGAGGCCCGCGCCGCCTTACTGGGCGGCGATGGGTCGAAGGCATTGTCCCTGGACAAAACGTTTCGCGAGTCCATGGAAAAGAGGTATGAGGTTGCGTGCGACCTCGGAAGGCTTGATGTCGCGCGCAACGAAATAGTGGACGAGCGCCAGAAACTGGCTGAACTCGCCAAGAAGTCATCGAACCGGGTGGAAGCGCCTGGCCCAGGTGTGGTGAGCTTTCTGCTCGACGGCCTCGAGACACAGTGGAACGCACAGAAGACCGGTGGGGTGACCGCGAGGAGCATCTTCGTCGCCGAGCCGAAGAAGGAAGAGACCAGGACCGGCGATGACGTGCGCGCCGGGAAGCCTGCGTTCCGAATAGTATCGCTTGACCAGGGAGCCGTCGCTGTGGCGCTGCCGGCCAAGGATATGGTGGACGTGCTGGCCCTCCAAAGCATCAGGGTCAGGTCCAGCACGCTGGGCAAAGAGTCTCTGTGGGGGAAGGTGCAGTCCATCACCGACCCCGGGGGAGACGGCTTCGGCGTCGTGGTCGTTTCCATATCGCCGTTTCCGGAAGAGGCCCTCAGCCTGCGGAAGATCAGAGTCGATCTCATCAAGCAGCGGAACGACGGGATGAAAGTCCCTGAGCAGTGCCTCTTCAAGAAGGATGGCGAGACCGGCGTCTACATCATCTACAAGACCATGGCGCGTTTCCGCAAAGTGTTCGTCAAGGCGCGCGACGGCGCCTGGGCGATCGTAGAAGGGCTGAGCCCCGGTTCTGAAGTCATCACAAACCACTGGATGGTGAAAGAAGGTCTCCGAGTACGGTAAACGACGTGACGCCTGGTAACCTCCAGGAGCGCATAGCCCTGGTACGATCGAGAATCGCCGAGGCTGCCTCACGTGCAGGCAGAAACGCCGGGGATGTGACGGTCGTCGCCGTGACCAAGGGTGTCGACGCGGCTCGGATCAGAGAGGCATGGGCCCTGAGGCTTGAGGATTTCGGCGAGAACCGAGTGCAGGAAGCACGCATCAAGGCCCCGGAAGTGGGAATCGATGCAAGATGGCACATGATCGGTCACCTGCAGACCAACAAAGTCAAGTACGTGCCGGGGTTGTTTAGCCTCGTGCATTCACTGGACAGGATAGACCTCGCCAGGGAGATGCAGAAGGCAGGCGACCGGGCGGGCGTCTCGATAGCCGCGCTCGTCCAGGTCAACATCTCGGGCGAACTGACTAAGTCCGGCGTTCCGCCCTGTGAGGTCATTTCTCTTATGCATGCACTCAGGCCGTACGATCGTATAGTCGTCCGCGGGCTGATGACAATCGCGCCTGCCTGCGATGATCCCGAAGAGACCAGGCCGGTCTTCAGCAGATTGCATGAGATCGCGGGGCAGGTAGGGCAAGAAGGTATTGACCGCGTTGAGATGAAGTACCTTTCGATGGGCATGAGCCAGGACTTCGTGGTAGCTGTCCAAGAGGGCGCGAACATGGTGCGCATCGGCACCGCGATCTTTGGCCCTCGAAACTATGGAGATGCGGCCGGAAAGGTGAGCAGGCTGTGAAACTCGGTCCCATTATCGACACGGCGCTGGAACTCCTCTGGTGGGCGATCCTGGTACGAGCCATTCTGTCGTGGTTTCGAGTGGCCGATGCACGCGGGCCTCTCTACACCCTAAGGCGCTGGCTCGAGGATCTGACAGAGCCCGTTCTTGCTCCGATACGAAGGATAGTACCCGAGAATACCGCGCTCGATTTCTCCCCCATAGTGGCCATGGTCCTGATAGATGTGGTGCGCCGGCTGGTGCGCGCCTTCGTGCGTATTTAGTGATCTTGAGTGGATGGAAGAGAGAGGGATTGCCTGGGCTTTGGTAGAAAGTGGGGAGCCGGACGAAAAGGGGTTGAGAGGACTTGCTGACTCCGCTTGACATCCACAACAAAGAGTTTCACAAAGGGTTCAGGGGCTACAGTGAGGTCGAGGTGGACGAGTTTCTCGATCAAGTGGTCAGGGATTTTGAAGAGGTATTGCGCGAGAACGCCGATCGGAAGGCGCGCATCGAAGAGCTGGAAGCCAAAGTCGGCCAGTACAGGGCCATGGAAGAGACTCTGAACAACACGCTGATTGTGGCACAGCAGGCTGCCGACGAGGTCAGGGCCAGCGCCCACAAGGAAGCGGACCTGATCGTGGAAAGGGCGAAGTTCGACGCAGCCAAAATGGGCGATGACGCACTGCAGAAGACCAGAGGCGCGCAGCTTGAATACGAAGGCGTAAGGAAACAGGTCCAGGTGTTCAAGATTCGCATGAAGGCGCTCGTAAAGTCCTATATGGACATACTTGAGGGCACTGAGGAGGACATAGAAGCGACCAAGGTTGTCTGATGAGAGCGCGAACGTATCATACCTGGAAGTCGTGGTGAAGCCGAAAGCTCACCGCGACGAGATCGCCCGGTGGCTCGGCGATTCGCTGAAGGTCGCGGTATCCGCCCCGCCAGAGGGCGGTCGCGCAAATGAAGCCGTCTGCAGCCTGATATCGCGGGCCCTGGATGTTAGCAAGTCCTCGGTGACCGTGGTCAGAGGCAAGAGCTCGCGCAAGAAGCTCTTGCGGCTGGAGGGCGTGCCGCCGGAGCGCGTTGCGAATCCGGGCCGGAAACCGGGCTGATTTGCATGACGGGGGCCGTACACTGGCCGCCCGTCTTGGTTTATTATTGATGTGACATCATCATAAGGAGGTAGCGTCAGTCCATGCCGCGCAAAATCATCGGCATACTTGGAGGAATGGGACCAGAAGCAACGGCGGACCTTTTCCTCAAGATCATCAAGTCCACGCCAGCGAAAAAGGACCAGGAGCACCTGAGGATTCTCATCGACAACAACCCGCAAATCCCGGACAGGACGGCCGCCATCTTGCATGGTGGAAAAGACCCGACGCCGGCGCTCGTCGAGACAGGCAAGAACCTCGAGCGGGCCGGCGCGGATTTCCTGATAATCCCGTGCAACACGGCACACTACTTCCACGGGAAAATCCAGGATGCCGTGACGATTCCGGTGCTGCACATGATGTCCGCGACCGCCGATGAGATGAAAGCGCGCGGCATCAAGCGGGCCGGCCTCCTTGCATCCGACGGCACCGTGCAGTCAGGACTTTACCACCAAGCTCTGGCCCAGCGCGGGATCGAGGTCGTCGTTCCCAACAAGGAAACGCAGCAGAAGGTGATGGACGCCATCTACGGCGTCAAATCGGGCGAGTTTGTGGCATCGGCCCGTGATGTGAAGCAGGCTGCGGAAGAACTCATCGAAGCAGGAGCCACAGGAGTCATCGCGGGCTGCACCGAAATCCCGTTGATACTCGCAGATGGCGACGTGTCCATGCCCGTCATAGACGCCACCGCCGCTCTGGCCCGGGCCGCTGTGCAAGAAGCCCTGGGACAGGCATAGGAGAACAAAGCGCCAGGCGTGCTGGTAAGGGAGGGTTTCTCTTGAAGGATTCAAAAAACCCACATAAGCCGAGGCCTCCGGTGAAGGGGCCGTCCCCCCGCAGGCCTCTCATACCAAAGCAGATCATCAACCCGCGGGGCACCAAGAAAAAGTGACAGGTCAAGAGGAGAGGTAAAGACATGGGCCTTGTGGCTGGACGAGTGTTTGTCAATGGCCGCTTCTACACGCTCGATGCAGAGAGCAGGGTCGCAGAGGCGGTGGCCGTCCAGGATGGGCGGATACTCGCCACCGGCACGACGGCGGACATCAGGCGCCTCGCAGCCTGTGACAAGGAGATAGTCGATGTCGGGGGCATGGCAGCAATCCCTGGCCTCACGGACAGCCACCTGCACATGCTCAGCTTCGGCCAGTCGCTACGCCGTGTGAATCTCAGTCAAGTCAAGTCGATCGCCGAGATCAAACGCATCGTCGCAGAGAGAGTGAAGACTGCTCCACGTGGAAGCTGGGTCTTCGGCAGGGGATGGGACCAGGACAGGCTCGCTGAGTTCAGGTATCCAACCCGGCAGGACCTGGATGAGGTGTCTCCGGAGAACCCCATCGTTCTAACCCGGTCGTGCGGCCACATTGTCGTCGCGAACTCCAGAGCTCTCCAGGTCGCCGGGATCGACGAGACGACTCCTGACCCGGCCGGTGGCGTCATCGACCGGGATGAGCGCGGAAAGCCCACTGGAATCCTCAGAGAGGCCTCGGGGCTCTTGTTCCGGAGCGTGCCGGAGCCGGGCTTCGACGAGCTGTTGTCGTGTCTCCGCGACGCCATGCGCGCGGCCACGGCTGCGGGCCTCACATCTGTTCACGCAAATGACGGGGCGAACGGCGACTCCTCCCTCATACCGGAGCTGTACTCCAGGCTCCACGGCGAAGAGGAGAGACTCAGGGTCTACTGGGACATCCCACAGCAGTTCGCCGACGACATTCTCCGGGGCGGGCTCAGGTCGGGCTCTGGAAATGAGTTCTTCAAGCACGGCTCGCTGAAGCTCTTCATCGACGGCTCGCTGGGGGGCAAGACCGCGGCGCTGGACGGTTCGTACGCCGATGACCCGGGCAACGAAGGGGTCCTCCGGATGAGCGAGCACGAGCTGGCGGAAATCGTGGAACGTGCCCACAGGGCCGGCATGCAGGTTGCGATCCACGCTATCGGCGACAGGGGAATCAGGTATTCGCTCAACGCCATTGAGAAGGCGCAGGCGGCATGTCCCAGGCCCGATCCGCGGCACAGGATCGTCCACTGCCAGATCATGACCGCAGAGCAGTACCCCCGGTTCCAGAGGCTCGGCGTGGTGGCGGACATCCAGCCGAAATTCGTCACGACCGACATGCTCTGGGCCGAGAGGCGAGTCGGGGCTGAGAAAGCCCGGACCTCCTATTGCTGGAAGACGTTCCTGGACGCCGGAGTCCATGTAGCAGGAGGCTCAGACTGCCCCGTGGAGCCCGTCGAGCCGATGAAAGGCATCTATGCGGCCGTCACGAGGAAGGACATGGAAGGCATGCCGGCGGGCGGGTGGATGCCTGAGCAGAAGCTCACCGTGGCGCAGGCCATCAGGCTTTTCGCCCAGGGCGGCCCGTACGCGTCTTTCGAGGAGAACCTCAAAGGCTCGCTGGAGTGCGGCAAGATGGCGGATATGGTGGTCCTCAACGAAGACCCGTTCAAGGTCAGGCCGGACGCGATCAAAGACATAAAACCCTTGCTCACGATCATCGGAGGCGAGATCGCCTACGACGGCCGGTAGGTGAGGGCAAAGCGCGCGCACTGGGAAAACTAGCCCTGGAGGCGAGCGCTTTTGGCCGGCACTGGGCGAAGGCATTCGAGCGTCGAGCGAGCTTTGATAGAGAAGCTTGAGCAGCTGTCTCTTGCTGTCGAGAAGATGAAGCTCGCTGAGTATGTCGACCTGCTGCACAGGCCGAAGAGACTCATGTATGTGAACTTCCTTGCGGGTCTTGCCCGGGGAATAGGCTCGGCGGTGGGATGGGCACTTCTCGTCGCCCTGCTTGTGGCGATCCTTCGCAATCTGGTGCGGGTCAACCTGCCTCTGGTCGGTGGATACATCGCCGACCTCGTGATACTGGTGCAGAGCCAGCTCGCGAGATAGAAGAGGAGGAGAAATCCGTGCATCGAGACCAGCTTCTGCATTTCCGTTCGAAACTTCTCGGCCTGAGATCCCGCACAGAAAGACAGATCAGGAGCATCAACGAGTCGGGGCTCGATTGGAGCGCGAGGGACTCCATCAAGGAGCTGTCGTTTGTCGACAATCACCCGGCGGACGTGGCGTCTGAGACGTTCGAACGGGGCAAGGACCTTGGCCTCAAGATAAACTCAAAGTTCATGCTGGATGAGATAGACCAGGCGCTGGCAGCCATGGACGACGGCCGGTACGGACAGTGCGCCAAGTGCGGCCGGGCCATAGAGATGCAACGCCTCGAGGCAGTCCCTTGGACTCTCTACTGCAGTGAGTGCAGGCAGCGGCTCGACGCCGGGCTCCACACAGGCAGGCCCATTGAGGAGCAGGTCATCCGGATGCCCTTCGGCAACTACGACCTGGTCAAAGACTACACCGGCTACGACGGCCAGGATTCCTGGCAAGACGCGGCTCGCGGTGGCACGTCGATGACGCCACAGGACGTCCCGGGAGCCATCGACTATGAGGATATGGTTGACGAAGATGAACCGGGCCAGAGCCGGCGGACGAGAAGCGTCCCGGAGTAGTTCTCCCGGCGGAAGGGCGTAGGGCGATTGAGAAAGGTCTTCTGGCTGGTCGCGGCGGTTGCGCTCATCGCAGACAGGATATCCAAAGCGGTTGTGGTGCGCCTGATGCACCCGGACCAGTCCATCCCCGTGATCCCCGGGGTCTTCCACCTGACGTTCGTCAGAAACCCCGGGGCTGCTTTCGGCCTGTTCGCAAACCAGCGGCTGCTGTTTCTCGCCATCGCGGTCGGTGTCATCATCGCGGTGATCTACTACTCAAGACTTCTCGAACCGCGGCAGGTCCTGCTCCAGGTCGCTCTGGGACTGCAGATGGCGGGGGCGGCGGGGAACCTGGTGGATCGTGCGACGACTGGGCTGGTCGTGGATTTCCTCGACCTGAGAATCTGGCCGGTCTTCAATGTGGCCGATGCGTCCATAGTGGTCGGCACGGGACTGCTGGTACTGGCTCTGCTCAGGACCCCGCAGCACCAACGCGCCGGGGAGTGCTGATCTTGGCAAGGCTTATGGTGGGCGCAAGTCTCGACGGGCAGAGGCTCGACCTGGCCCTGTCTTCCAGTGCCGAGTTCGGCAGGAGCAGGTCTTTCGCCCAGGACATGATCGACCGGGGCCTCGTGCTGCTCAATGGCAGGGTGCCCAAAGCATCGTCCCGCGTCCACACAGGTGACGCCATAGACTTCGAGATGCCCGCCTCTCTACCCGCGGTCCCCGAACCCCAGTCCATACCGCTGGATGTCGTGTATGAAGACGAGGATATAATCGTGGTCAACAAGGCCCGAGGCATGGTCGTGCATCCGGCCGCGGGCAACAGGTCGGGGACTCTGGTGAACGCCCTGCTGGCACGCTTTCCTGACCTGGAGGCGATTGGCGACAAGATCAGGCCAGGGATTGTGCACAGGCTCGACAAGGACACCACAGGGCTCCTGGTCGTGGCCAGGAACGAGCAGGCCTTGAAGCACCTGCAGGAGCAGATCAAAGCCAGGCAGGCGAGGCGAACGTACGTGGCGCTGGTGTGGGGGCAGCCGCCGGCCAGGGGAGCGGTGGATGCTCCAATCGGCAGGGACCCGAGAAACCGGAAGCGGATGGCGGTCGTCTCTTCAGGACGGCCGGCCCGGACCACATATGAGGTTATAGAGCGATTTGAGAAGCACACGCTGCTGCGCGTGACGCTGGACACAGGGCGCACTCACCAGATCCGCGTGCACATGTCGCACATCGGGCACCCGGTGGTCGGCGACCCGGTATACGGCCGTCGAAAGGACAGGCTCGACATGGACGGCCAGGCGCTGCATGCCGCGGAACTGCGGATCCAGCACCCGCGGACGCACGTCCCGATGGTCTTTTCGGCGCCGCTGCGGGACGGTTTCGAGGCCGTGCTCGCGCAACTGAGGAGGTCGTCAAGTCCTTAGAGCGACTTACGCGTTGACATGCGTGTTGCGACGAGCCTTTTGTTGTTGACAGGCCACGCCTCATTTGATAGTGTACTTGTGAGCAAGTCCTGTCCTTTAATTGCGTCCGGCGAGACGAATAAGGGGGGGGCATACGGTATGTCCAGAGCTTCTTCGCGGAAGTTATGTGCGAGAGGCTTTTTTGTTTCCCCCTGTCCCAAGCGCGCGTGAAGGAGGAAGCGAGCGTTATGCAGTTCAAGGAAAAGGCGAAGATCATGGATGCTGAGGCCGTGCGCAGGGCGCTGATCCGGATCGCGCATGAGATAGTGGAAAGGCACAAGGGCGTCCACGACCTTGTCATCGTCGGCATACGGCGGCGCGGCGTGGTCATCGCCCAGAGGCTGGCGGAGTTCATCTATGAGATCGAGAGCAAGCGAGTGGCGACAGGCATCCTTGACATCACGCTGTACCGCGACGACCTGACGACCAGAGCCGACCAGCCGCTGGTGCAGAAGACGGAGATCCCCTTCTCCATCACTGGGAAGAAGGTCGTCCTCGCGGACGATGTGCTTTTCACGGGCCGCACTACCAGGGCGGCCATGGACGCGCTGATAGACCTCGGCAGACCACAGACGATACAACTGGCCGTGCTGATAGACAGAGGACACCGCGAGCTGCCCATCAGGGCGGACTACGTCGGCAGGAATGTGCCGACCTCGCGCAGAGAGATGATAAGTGTCAAGGTCAAGGAGTTCGATGGGGAAGACAGCGTCGTAATAGAAGAATCCACGGATGACACTCAGTAAGCACAGGAATGGCGCCCTTTAAGCCGGTCCGGGAGACCGGCAAGGGTGGACGAAGGGATATACCAGAGCCCTGCCGTTCACCCGGCAGGGCTCGATTTGTACCAGCGGTAAAGACCGAAAAGAGCAGGGAGGAGTGCCGTTGAGACTCGCGCACAAGGACATCCTGGGGCTCGAGGAGATGACGGCCGGGGAGATTCTGCTGATTCTCGATACCGCAGACTCCATGAAAGAGATTCTTACGAGGACCATCAAGAAAGTGCCCACTCTACGAGGGCGATCGCTCTGCACCCTGTTCTATGAGGCCAGCACAAGGACCCGCACGTCGTTTGAGCTGGCCGCCAAGTACATGAGCGCCGACACTGTCAGCGTCGCGACAACCACGTCCAGCGTGCAGAAGGGCGAGACGCTGAAAGACACCGCCATGAACATCGAGGCGATGGGTGTCGATGTCGTGGTGATGAGACACCCTGTCTCCGGGTCCTGCCATTTCCTGAGTCGCCTTCTCAAAGCATCGGTCATAAACGCGGGCGACGGGATGCACGAGCACCCGACGCAGGGACTCCTCGACCTTTTCACCATGAGGGAGAAGAAAGGGCAGATCCAGGACCTTGAGGTCGCCATCGTCGGCGACATATACCACAGCCGGGTGGCCCGGTCGAACATATGGGGCCTTACCAAGCTCGGCGCGAAGGTCCGCGTGTGCGGCCCGCAGACCCTGATGCCTCCGGATATCGAGAAACTGGGCGTGAAGGCGTACACCGATCTCGACAGGGCGCTGGACGGGGCGGACGTCGTGAACGTGTTGAGGCTGCAGAAAGAGCGTCAGGGGAAGGGCCTCTTCCCTTCCGCCCGCGAGTACGCGATGCTTTTTGGAGTTACGCCCGCAAGGCTCCGCGCCGCCAAGAAAGACGTGCTGCTGATGCATCCCGGGCCCATGAACAGGGGTGTGGAGATATCATCGGACGCCGCGGACTCGGGCAATTCGGCGATACTCGAACAGGTGACGAACGGTGTCGCCGTGAGAATGGCCATACTTTACCTACTCCTCGGGGGGGCGGACGCATGAAGACGTTGATCAGCGGCGGAAGAGTCATCGACCCCGCCAACGGCATCGACCAGATACTGGACCTGCTCATAGAAGACGACAGGATCGCCCTGGTGGCTGAGAAGATAGACTGCTCGGGAATCGACCGCACAATAGCCGCCCGCAAGATGCTGGTGTGCCCCGGCTTCATAGACATGCACGTTCACCTCAGGGACCCGGGCCTTGAGCACAAGGAAGACATCGCCAGCGGCACGGCGGCCGCCGTGGCGGGCGGCTTCACCACCGTGGCCTGCATGCCCAATACGAAACCGGTCGTGGACAACGCTGTGATCGTGGAGTACATCATCTCCAAGGCGAGGCGGGAAGGGCGGGCCAACGTGCTGCCCATCGGGTCCATCACCAAAGGGCTCAAGGGTGAGGAAATCTCCGAGATGGGCGACATGAAGAGGGCGGGCGCGGTCGGCTTTTCGGACGACGGGCGACCGGTGATGAATTCCGAGGTGATGCGTCTCGCTATGGAATACGCGAGCATGCTGGGCCTGCCCATCTTCGACCACTGCGAAGACATGGACCTTGCCCATGAAGGGGCGATGAACCTGGGGGCCGTGTCCACCGTGCTCGGGCTCAAGGGCATTCCCGCAGCGGCGGAGGAGATCCAGGTGGCGCGCGACGTGTTGTTGTCGCGGCTGACGGGCGCCCACGTGCACATATGCCACGCGAGCACGCGGGGCTCGGTCGACATCATCAGGTGGGCCAAGTCGACGGGCGCAAGGGTGACCGCCGAGGCATGCCCTCACCACTTCAGCGTCACGGACGAACTGGTGCGTGAACTGCGTTATGACACTTCGACGAAGGTCAACCCCCCGCTCCGGACGGCAGATGACGTGAAGGCGATCAAGCAGGGGCTGAAAGACGGCACCATCGACGTGATCGCTACAGACCACGCGCCTCACCACAAAGACGACAAGGATGTGGAGTACACCTACGCCGCCAGCGGCATCTCCGGCATCGAGACTGCAGTATCGCTGGTCTGGACCAAACTGGTGCTCGACGGCACGCTACCCGCCTCAGAAGCGGTGCGGAGGCTGACCGTCGCCCCGGCGATGATACTCGGGATCGACAGGGGCACCCTCGGCAAAGGCAAGGTCGCCGATGTCACACTCGTGGACCCGGAGGCGGACACCATCGTCAGGCCTGAGTCGTTTGTGTCCAAGGGCAAGAACAGCCCGTTTGGAGGCTTCACTCTTCGAGCGAGACCGTACATGACGATTGTCTCAGGGAAGGTCCAGTACCAGGCGGTCACGGCATAGAACTGGGGTTCTGGGGCTTGACGGTCCCGAGGCAACAAGGTAAACTACAAGAAACGCATCTATATACGGATGAGTGCATATCTATACACAGTTCCGGAGGTGCCAGAGATGCAGGGTATGATAGTCCTGGAAGACGGCATGGTGTTCAAAGGGGAAGCTCTGGGCGCCCACGGCACCGTGTCCGGCGAGGTCGTCTTCACCACCAGCATGACCGGCTACCAGGAAGTGCTGACCGACCCATCTTACTGCGGCCAGATCGTAACCATGACATACCCGCTAATCGGCAACTACGGCTCCAACCTTTCCTGTTCCCAATCGGTCTCGCCCTGGGTGAAAGGGTTCATCGTCCACGAAGCCTGCGATTTCCCCAGCCATGGGAGGAGCCTTTCCACTATCAGCGACTACCTGGCCGAGAACAATGTCGTGGGTCTCACTGGTGTGAGCACCAGGGCGCTGACCAGGCATCTCAGAGACCGTGGCACTATGCGCGGCGCGATAACCACGGATCTTGCCACAGACCACGAGCTCCTCACAGCGGCCCTTGGGGTGAACATGGACGGCCTTGTGCGCCAGGTCACCACGCCGAGACCGTACAGGATATTCGGGAACGGCCCGAAGGTCGCGGTGCTCGATTTCGGCGTGAAGACGGGCATCCTGAAAGAGCTCGCTGCGCTCGACATGGATATCGCGGTGCTGCCGGCAACGTGCCCCGCCGATGTCGTGCTTGATATGGAGCCGGACGGGGTGCTGCTCTCTAACGGGCCCGGCGACCCGACGGACGCCACCTACGCGATCGAGACGGTCAGGCGGCTGTTGGGGCAGATGCCCATATTCGGCATCTGCCTGGGCCACCAGGTACTCGCGCTGGCGCTGGGCGCCAAGACCTACAAGCTCAAGTACGGGCACCGGGGCGGGAACCATCCAGTCAAGGATCTCCAGACCGGCCGGACGTACATCACCTCACAGAACCATGGCTACGCGATCGACTGGGATAGCCTCGGAGGCACGGGCCTGACAGTGACGCACACCAACCAGAACGATGGCACCATCGAAGGCGTGAGAAACGACAGCCTGCGAGTCTTTTCGGTGCAGTACCACCCTGAAGGCTGCCCCGGCCCTGAAGACAGCCGCGGGCTATTCCAGCGGTTTGCGCAGACCATGGGGTTCCAGCATGCCAAAACGGCCTGATGTGAAAAAGGTCCTCGTGCTCGGCTCCGGCCCGATAGTCATCGGGCAGGCGGCCGAATTCGACTACGCAGGCAGCCAGGCCTGCCTGTCGTTGCGCGAGGAAGGCGTGGAAGTCGTGCTCGTTAACTCAAACCCCGCGACCATCATGACGGATTCCGTCGTCGCCGACAGGGTATACATCGAGCCGCTGGTGCCAGAGTTCATCGAGCCGGTGATCAGGAGAGAGCGTCCCACAAGCCTGCTGGCCACGCTGGGCGGCCAGGTGGGCCTCAACCTCGCTGTCGAGCTCTCGGAATCCGGGATGCTGGACAAGTATGGCGTGCATCTCCTCGGGACTCCCCTTGACGCGATCAAGAAAGCTGAGGACCGCCAGCTTTTCAAGAACATGCTGGCCTCGATAGCCCAACCCTGCCCGCCCTCGCGCGTGATAACCACTCTCGAAGGCGCTCTTTCATTCGCGCAAGAGACCGGATTCCCGCTCGTGATCCGCCCGGCGTTCACACTCGGTGGGACCGGCGGCGGCTTCGTGTCGAACAGGGAACAGCTCATAGAGGTGGTCACCAAGGCGCTGAGAATCAGCCCGATCTCGCAGGCGCTGGTCGAGACGAGCGTCCGCGGCTGGAAAGAGATCGAGTACGAAGTGATGCGCGATTCGACCGGGAACTGCATCACAGTGTGCAACATGGAGAATATCGACCCCATGGGAATCCACACGGGAGACAGCATCGTCGTGGCACCCAGCCAGACGCTCTCCCAGGATGACTACCAGATGCTCAGGACCGCCTCTCTGCGGATCATCGAGGCGCTGGGCATCGAAGGTGGGTGCAACGTGCAGTTCGCGCTTGACCCTCACAGCGCTGACTACCACGTCATAGAAGTGAATCCCAGAGTCAGCCGCTCCAGCGCGCTGGCTTCCAAGGCCACGGGGTACCCCATAGCGCGGATAGCGGCCAAGATCGCCTGCGGCCTGACCATGGATGAGATCACCAATCCGATAACCGGCAAGAGCTGTGCCTGCTTCGAGCCGGCGCTGGATTACGTCGTGCTGAAGATCCCGAGATGGCCGTTCGACAAGTTCGCGGCGGGCAACCGGGAGCTCGGCACACAGATGAAGGCGACCGGTGAGGTCATGGCGATAGGCAGGACCTTTGAGTCGGCGCTGCTGAAGGCGGTCAGGTCCCTCGAATCGGACAACGATGGCTTCACCATGCCGGGACTGGAGCAGTGGGGCACCGAGGCGCTCCTTTACCGGGTCAAACATGCAGACGACGAGAGACTCTTCATCATCGCGGAGCTGCTGAGGCGGCAGGTACCGGAACGCGAGATCGTCGGGCTATCGTCGATCGATCCCTGGTTCATCAGGAAGATACGCAACATAATCGACCTGGAGGAAACGCTGCGTGCAGCCGGGCCACCCAGGGGCAAGAGGCCGAAGCCCGAAGCCCTGTCTTCTCTCGCCAGGGCGAAGAAGATGGGGTTCTCGGACCGGGACATCGCCCGGCTGTGGGGTGTAACGGACGACTCGGTCCGGTCGTTGCGCCGCCAGGGGCTTAAGCCCTCATATGAGCCTTCATACATGATGGTTGACACGTGTGCCGCGGAGTTTGAGGCGGTGACGCCTTACTTCTACTCGGTGTACGGCGAGCCCGACGAATCGCTGCTCGACCCGCCGGAGAGCGCGTCGTCCGCACCCGTGGTGGTGCTTGGCTCCGGGCCAATCAGGATAGGCCAGGGGATAGAGTTCGACTACTGCTGCGTTCGAGCCGTTAAAGCTTTCCGGGCTGCCGGGGTCAAGACGATAGTGGTGAACAACAACCCGGAGACGGTCAGCACGGATTTCAGCATATCCGACAGGCTCTACTTCGAGCCTCTTGACATCGAAGACGTGCTTGAGGTGGTACGACGGGAAAAGCCGAGAGGTGTGGTCCTGCAGTTTGGAGGCCAGACGGCGATAAACCTGGCCGGGCCGCTCGCCCGC
Organism: Bacillota bacterium; assembly: GCA_030691635.1. Classification (GTDB taxonomy): domain Bacteria; phylum Bacillota; class Sulfobacillia; order JAUYEF01; family JAUYEF01; genus JAUYEF01. The sequence goes on along the minus strand of JAUYEF010000409.1, from coordinate 3,206 downwards.
GAAGGCGTCCCAATCTTGGGCACATCATTCGAGACGATCGACCTCGCGGAGGACAGGCGGAAGTTCGACGACTTGCTGGCTCGACTGGGCATCGCTAGGCCTCCGGGCGGCACCGCACACTCGCTGGATGAGGCTCGAGACGTGGCGGCCCGCGTGGGCTACCCGGTGCTCGTAAGGCCGTCGTACGTACTCGGCGGCAGGGCCATGCAGGTGGTGTACGACGAAAAGGGCCTTGGCGCCTACATGGCGGGCGCCATCAGGGTGTCCAGAGAGCACCCCGTGCTGGTGGACAAGTATATCCAGGGCAAGGAGATCGAAGTCGACGCGGTCTCGGACGGTGCTGGTGTGCTGATACCGGCCGTGATGGAGCACGTGGAGCGGGCGGGCATTCACAGCGGTGACAGCATCGCGTTCCTTCCCGCGCAGTCGCTGGAGCCCCAGGTGATAGAGGACGTGGCTTCCGCCACGATAAGCATCGCGCGGGCGCTCGGCGTGATCGGCCTGCTAAACGCGCAGTTCGTCATGAGCGACGGCCACGTCTATGTGATTGAGGTCAACCCGAGGGGCTCGAGGACGGTGCCCTTTGTCTCCAAAGTTACGGGCATTCCCCTGGTGGATATCGCTGTGAACATCATGCTGGGGCAGACACTGGCCTCCATGGGCTACGGGACCGGGATAGCTCCCGTGCCACCGCTCGTCGGAGTCAAGGTACCTGTCTTCTCCTGGGCCAAGCTGGGCAGGGTCGACACGGCTCTCGGACCCGAGATGAAGTCCACCGGAGAGGTCATGGGAGTCGATATCGATCCCACGAAGGCGCTGTACAAAGGGCTTCGTGCCGCGGGGCTTGTCGTCCGGACTTCGGGGAAAGCTCTGTTGACCGTCGCAGACCGCGCCAAGCAGGAGCTCCTTCCGGTGGCCAGGATGCTCGTCGCCGCTGGTCTATCCATCATCGCCACGCCCGGCACCAGAGCTTTCCTGGCGGCCAACGGCATCGATTCCGAAGAAGTATCCAAACTCGTGTCTTCCGACGACATTCTCAGGAAGATAGTCTCTTCCGAGATTAGCCTGGTCGTGAACACTCTGACCAGGGGTGAAGATGCCATGAGCGATGGTTTCCGGATCCGGAGGACCGCCGTCGAGCATGCGATACCCTGTATCACATCGCTCGACACGGCAAAGGCCCTTGCTGAGGCCATTCTCGAATCCGGGCGGTGGGAGTCGAAAGAAGTCTATGCGGTCCAGGATTACAGCAGGTCCGAAGGGAGCACGAGCGATGTGGCATGAGACATGGGGCGAGGTCCTGAGCTCCAGGGAGGTCGCCCCAGGCGTCACGAAGATGGTGGTCCTGGCCCCTGGGGCGGTGGAGGGCCTGCGGCCGGGACAGTTCTTTCATGTCAGATGGCAGGAGTCGAGCGCCCCGTTCTTGAGGCGACCTCTCAGCGCTTTCTCTGCGGACAAGCAGTCTGGGACTCTCGGGCTGCTTTTTCGTGTCGTGGGCAAGGGAACCGCAGCGATGGCGCGCATCATGCCGGGCTCTCCGCTCAGCCTGCTAGGCCCGCTCGGCAACGGCTGGCCTGCGCCTCGAAGCGAGCACGCGATCCTCTTGGGCGGCGGGATAGGCGTGGCGCCGCTCGTCATGGCCGCATCCGAGTATGCGGACGCAGGGGTCGACGTCCAGTTCCTGCTCGGCGCCGCGAGCGCCAGCGACTTGCTGGCCTTAGACGAAATCCGGGCGACGGGTGCCCGTCTTGCCATCGCCACCGACGACGGCACTGCCGGGCATCACGGTTTTGTGACCAGCCTGCTGCCCGCCGCGATGAGCGCGGCGCCTGCCGGGAAGACCGTGGTCCTGGCGTGCGGACCTGGGCCGATGCTGCGCGCGGTGCAACGGGCCTGCGGCGATGCGGCCCTGGAGTGCTTTGTCAGCCTGGAGCAACGGATGGGCTGTGGCGTCGGCGCGTGCCTGGGCTGCGCCGTCAAGGCCCAGGCGCCAGGCAGCCAGTACAAGAAGGTGTGCACAGATGGTCCTGTGTTCGACGCTCGAACGGTGGTGATCGAAGATGTCTGAGAAGCCCGCGGCGGAACGTGGTGGCTTCCTTGCGAGGCCCTGTGCCGCCGGAAAGCGTCCTGGCCCTCTGGCGGTCGACATCGGCGGCCTGATGCTGAAGAACCCGGTCATGACAGCTTCCGGGACGTTCGGCTATGGCAGGGAGTATGCAGGGCTGTTCGACCTGTCATCGCTCGGGGCTGTCGTCGTCAAGGGGACGACGCTCAAGCCGCGGGATGGCAATCGCCCGCCCCGGGTGGTGGAGACACCGTCGGGGATGCTCAACGCGATAGGGCTCCAGAACCCCGGCACCGAGGCGTTCCTGGCAACAGAACTGCCCTTTTTGCGCGAACAGAACGTGCCTGTCATCCTCAACATCGCGGGCATGACCGTCGGCGAGTATGAGGAAATAGCCAGACGCGTGGATGGAGCCGAAGGCCTGTCCGCGATCGAGGTTAACATCTCGTGCCCGAACACCGACGCGGGCGGCATGACGTTCGGTGTGTCAGCTCGCCTCTCGGAGCAGGTCATCGCGGGTGTGAGGAGGGCGACGAGCCTTCCTGTGATAGCGAAACTCTCGCCCAACGTGACCAGCATCACTGAGATCGCCCGGGCGTGCGTGAATGGCGGCGCAGACGCGATCTCCCTGATAAACACGCTTGTCGGCATCGTCATCGACCTCAAGAAGAGGCGGCCCGTGCTGGGCAACGTGACGGGCGGGCTGTCGGGCCCCGCCATCAGGCCGGTGGCCGTCCGGATGACGTGGGAAGTCTCGTCGGCGGTCGACGTGCCTGTCATCGGGATGGGCGGGATCAGCAGCGCGGAAGACGCTCTGGAGTTCATCATGGCCGGCGCCACCGCCGTACAGGTGGGCAGCGCGATGTTCGCCGACCCTCTGGCGCCCCTTGAAGTGATAAAGGGGCTCGAGCGCTATGTGCGTGACGAGGGACTGGCTTCGATAAGAGAGATTGTAGGCGCGGCCAAGAGAAAATAGACGGGCCGCGTAGAGGAAAAGGGGGATAAGGGTTGGGAGAAAGCAACAGGTCACGCATCATCATCGCTCTCGACTACGGGGACCTCACGCCAATAAAATCCCTGCTTGACCGGCTCGAAGGCCGCCCATCATGGTACAAAGTCGGCATGGAGCTCTTCTACGCAG
>JAUYEF010000246.1 GCA_030691635.1 Bacillota bacterium | reverse complement strand
CGTGCCCCACTAAGAGGGAAAGATGGAGTGCCAGGACACCCTCAGAAGAAAAACAACACGGTAGGATTTCCAAGCCGGACGCCGGACAGCCCATTTTGCCTGTCGCACATAATTGATTCTGTGGACACGGTGGATAGACCTTCCAGCAGTACAGACAACCTGGGACGATGCGAACCTATACCATACGCATAGGTCCCTGGGAATCCGGCCGGTCAAAGGATGAACGCCCCATCTTTGCAGAATACCTACCCGTACGCAGCACCATTGATTTCCGACACCTACATGACGTCAAGCCAAGGGGGAACCACAATGGCATTCGACACCATCATCAGGAACGGTGAGGTCATCGACGGCACGGGCGCCGCTCGCAAGAAGGCCGATGTGGGCATCAAGGGCGATTCCATAGCAGCGGTCGGCGACCTGTCAGGCGCTGCAGCGGGAACCGTCGTTGATGCCTCAGGGCAGGTCGTGACTCCGGGTTTCATCGACATGCACTCGCACTCGGACCAGACCATTCTCATGTACCCTTGTGGCCAGAGTTCCATAGGCCAGGGCATCACCACCACGCTGGGTGGACAGTGCGGCTTCTCGCCGGCGCCCCTGAACAAGCACTACACGGCCGGTTTCTGGGAGTGGAACTGGTGGGATGACGTAGAGCACAGGAAGTACTACCAGGAAGTCGTAACCGGCCTTGCGGGTGCCAAGGTGGCGGCCAAGAAAGCAGACGGGCTGGACATCGATTGGGCCACGTTCGCTCAGTGGCTGGACAGGGTCGAGGCCGCGAAGCCGGGCTTGAACTTCGCTCCCCTTGTTGGCCACAGCACGGTCCGTAGCGCTGTGATGGGGCAGGACTACAGGCGGCATGCATCGCCTGCCGAGGTCGCGGCGATGAAGGGCTACGTGGCAGAGGCCATGGCCGCAGGAGCACGCGGCATCTCGAACGGTATGGACTACGCTCCCAACAGCTACTGCGCACCGGAGGAGTCCCACCAGGTCATCGGCGAGGCCGCAAAAGAAGGCGGCGTCTTCTGCAGCCACTGGCGGCGGACCGGCCTCCGGCAGGGCTTCGGCAACCCCGGCCTTGTTGACGGGCTGCGTGAAGCCATAGACATCGCCAAGAAGACCGGTGTGAGGCTTGAGCTCGCGCACCTTGCGGCCGGCTACCTGATGGCGCCCAGTGCGACTCCAAAGCTCTCTGCCTGCGCGGCTGAGGAGACGCTGGCGGTTCTCGACGAAGCGATCAAGGATGGGGTCGACCTGGCGTTTGATGTCATACCGAACCACCTGACAGGCGGCGTCATACACGTCAAGTACTTGGCGGCGATGCTCACGCCCTGGTGGAAAGAGGCAGGCACTTTCGAGCGCTTCGCCTTCAACCTCACGGCTCTCGACCTGCGGCAGGAAATCAAGGAGTACATTTACGCAGGCAAGTGGCACAGCCTGAACCCGGTGACCCAGCCGAAGTGGGCGGACAACGCCAGGGTCGGCAAGTGCAGTGCGGCAAAGTACGAGGGCAAGACGATCGCGCAAATCGCGGCCGAAGAGGGCATCGACCAGCTGGACGCGCTCATGGACGTGCTCGCGGCCGACCCGCATACGATCGCGGCCGGACGGACCGGCGATGTGGACGAGACGAAGAACATCTTCTACAAACACCCACGCGCCATGGTGGGCGTCGACACTTTCCTCGTGGACGAGACCAACGAAACGCGCGTGCCCCCATACTACTTGCCGAACCAGAACTCCTTCGGCGGCATGGCGAGGTTCATCAGGCTATACGCGTTGGGGCTGCTGGGTCTTGAGGAGGGCGTTCGCCACATCACCAGCCTGCCTGCGAAGACCCTCAATCTCAGCGACAGGGGCACGCTGGCCGCAGGCATGAAGGCGGACATCGTCGTGTTCAAGCCGGATAGCGTCAAGGAAAAGCTGGATGCCGAGGAACCCCGGCTATACCCCGAGGGCTTCATCTGGGTCTTCGTGAACGGCACGGCCGCCCTGGCAGAAGGCAAGTTCACACTGTCCAGGACGGGGCGGGTGTTGAGAAGGTAGAGTATTGCGAAGGTGTTTTAGGATGTGCCCACGGCACAGCGGCCGGTCAGCGGAGGCCTTCGTGGGGGCAGCCAACCCCCCCTCCACCAACCCTCCTTCAGCCACGCTGGCCTCCATCCTTCCGGCAAACCTTTCTGATGGCCGCGCTTATCTCAGGAAACCCGGCCGGTTTCTGCAGGACCATGACAGGGCCGCACATCTGCCAGATGAGATCCTGATCGAGCGCGGTGAACACCACGACACCGGTACCGTGAGTCCGACAATACCTGATCGCAGGCAGGCTGCTGGTGTTCTCCAGGATGAGGTCTGTGACCAGCACGTCGAAACGCTGGTTTTGCAGGGCAAGGAGGGCCTGCGACCCGGATGTGGTGCATATGCATCGCCACCCCAGGCTCTGCAGGTAGGACGATACCACGAGGTTGATGTCCTCGGAGAGGTTGGCGAGCAAAATGCACAGCGACAAGATGATCACCCTGCCGCCAGGTCTCGGTTGCAGGCTTAGCGCCTAGCTTGCTGTGGCATCCTCCCTACGTCTGCGATACAGCTCAGCTATCAGCTCGTCCAGTTCCCTGGCCTTCTCTATGACTTCAGGGCTGTCCAGGCAGCCCAGCCGCCTTACCAGTTCCTGGAGCTCGGCCCGCACCGTTGCGATCCGCTCGGTGAGATCTTCCTTCACTTGGTGTTCCTCCGCCGCCATCAACCGTGATTATCACGGCGACCAAGTCTTTGATGCAACAACTGACACCCTTGGAACTCAGTGCACTTATGTCACTTGCCATTATCACTTGACACTATTATCTCATGGCTAAGGCCAGGGGGGAAAGGGGTAGGTGGGAGGGTGTGGTTGGAAAAGGCAGTCTGTTTGTGGACATATCTGCATACCCAATACTGTCAAATCAGACGGCAATCACTTAATGTGCACTACCTTTCCCTCACCGGTGCTTGTTGAGCCAATGCACACCTGGGAGGTGATAAATCGATCCCGCCTTCGTTATCGCGTTTCGAGTGAACACTCGCATTTGTGGCCGTTTACCCCAATTGACCCACATTTCCAATTGGAGATGAGGTGATACTCCTTGCTCGTTCCGGGAAGAGTATTCGGTTTCGTTTCCCTCCTCGCCCTCTGCGGAGTAATCCTCGCGCAGATACATCGTGCTAAGCGGGGTGTCTCGTTCGACATCAGGAGGATTCCCGCACTGGACTCGATTGACGAAGGAATCGGCCGGGCAACTGAGATGGGCCGTCCCGTTCACTTCAGCGCCGGCATCAGCGCCTTCACCACCGCATACGCTCCTGTCATGCTCGCCAGCCTTGAATACCTGTCCTACATCGCACGCCAGTGCGCCAAGATGGGGACCAAGGTCATCGCGACCGCTGCCCAGGGTGACACTTTTGCTGTGACTGCGGAAGTGGTCAAGTCTGCCTATCTCGCTGAGGGAGCATCGGACAGGATGCCTCCTGATGCTGTCCGGTTCCTGGCCGCGAACCAGTATGTGTACGCCAGCAGCATCGCAGGTATACTCAACAAGGAGCAGGTCGCAACCAACTTCATGATCGGGCACTGGGCCGACGAGACGCTGTTTGTTGCGGAGTCCGGACACCTTGCGGGCTGCCTCGGCATCGGGGGAACCACCAACCAGTACCAGATTGCGTTCTTCGTGGCCGCCCTGGACTATGTTCTCCTGTCAGATGAGATCTTCGCCGGCAGTGCCTATCTGTCACGCGATCCAGTCGAGTTGGGTGCGATAGCCGGGCAGGACTTCGGAAAGGCAGTGGCGGTTGTGCTGTTGGTCCTGGGAGTCCTTTTTGCCACCGCGAATAGCCCGGTTCTCGTCAATCTGATGCGGATATGAGGTGAGAACCTGGTGAATGAACTTGTGCGATACATAACACTCGTGGTCGGTCTCGTCATAGCTGTCGAGTTCTTTGTTAAGGTGCCTCTCCTGAATAGCACTGCTGCTATGATCATGGGGTGGATGCCTCTGGTCTCAAGCTTCGCGGTGGTAGTAGGTGGCCTTAACATCATCACTGTCCACAAGGACAACATCGCCAGGAAGAAGCCGGGCTGGTACAACAGTGCCGTCTTGCTTGTGGTCCTGGCACTTACGGTCTTTATCGGCTTCTTCCAGGGGATATCCTCGCCGGTATACACCTTCCTTTACTATAACGTGCTCATCGTATGCGGCAACAGCCTGAGCGGCATGCTTGCGTTCTTCATCGCGTCGTCCTCCTTCCGTGCGTTCAGGGCCAAGAATGTTGAGGCGGCATTGCTGCTGGTCGCGGGCGCGATGGTGATGCTCGGGCAGGCGCCTTTCGGAGCCGTGATCTGGAGCGCCTTCCCTACCATCAGCGACTGGGTCATCAAGTACCCAAACCTGGCCGCACAGCGAGGTCTGATGATAGCCAGCGGGGTCGGCTTCATGTCGGTCTCGCTCAGGACGATACTGGGCTACAGCCGAAGCCGCTTCGGCGCGCAGTAGGAGGTGGTTGAAGTGTGGTCCAAGATCGAAAGACTCGACCCCCGCATCATCTACGGGCTGCTTGTGCTGGCCATACTTGTGCCTCTCATGACTCCTCTCGGCATCCCGATAGAAGTCATGCCCATGACGATGCAGGGCTTCAAAGCGATTGATTCACTCAAGGATGGAGCCAGAGTGATGCTGTCCCACGACTACAGCTTCGGCACCCAACCCGAGCTTGAGCCGATCATGAAGGCCTTCCTGAAGCATTTGGCCAGGAAGAACGCCAAAGTGTATGCCGTTGCCTCTGTGGTCGACGGCCCCATGCTCGCCGCCAGCACCCTGAAAACCTACGAGAGCCTCGGCAAGAAGTACGGTACAGACTTCATGAACGTTGGGTACTTCGCTGGAGGCGAGGCTGGAATGGCAGCCATGGCCAAAGACTTCCGGTCCGTGTTCCGGACGGACTTCTACGGCACATCGCTGGACAAGATCGAGATGATGAAGGACGTCAAGGACATCCGGAGTTTCGACCTGGTGATCTCGGGCAATGCAGGTCCCGTAGGTGGTGGGTCCATAGACGTATGGGTCAGGCAGGCTGTGGTCCCTTACAAGACCCAGTTCATGGTGTGCGTGACGGCCATCATGATACCCACCGAAATGCCGTATGTGCAGGCAGGACAGGTTGTTGCCCTGGTGGGCGGGCTCAGAGGTGGCGCTGAATATGAGTCCCTGATCAAGAGCGCGGGCGACGCGACTCTTGCCATGGGCGCTCAATCCAGCACACACTTCATGATCCTCGCCCTCATCCTCCTTGGAAACATCGCATTCTGGGTGAACAAGCGGAGCAAGGGGGTGTAGCGCGTGTCTACTGACATGAACGTCTGGCTCGGTGCTTTTCTGACGATTACGTTGCTCAGCATGGTGTTCTTTAAAGACAACCCGGTCTACAACACGGTGGTGCACATATTCATCGGTCTCGGGGCAGGACACGTGATTGTCATGGGCCTCAACGTCATAAAGAACTCGGGCTGGATGCCTCTGATCCAGAAGGGACAGTACAACGTGCTCATCCCGATGATCCTCGGCCTGCTGCTATTCTCCAGGTTCTCCAAGAAATACTCCTATCTCGGAAAGCCTTCCGTGGCTCTCATCGTGGCGGTCGCGGCAGGACTGGGACTCAGGGGAGCAATCATCGCCCAGTTCCTTGACCAGATCAGGGCCACGTTTGTCCCGCTGACGAGCGTAAGCAACCTGATCCTGGCCGCTGGAGTCCTGAGCACACTGCTATACTTCTTCTTTGCCAAGTTCTACACTTCCAAGCTGACCGGCCCGTTGCGTTACCTACCCTACTTCGGGAGATACGTGATGATGGTGTGTTTCGGGGCATCGTTTGCCAGTGCTGGGGCAGGCTTCCTATCAAAGCTGATCACAAGAATCATGTTCCTGGCACGCGACTGGTTGGGGTTGATCTGAACTTACTGGACATAACCTAGCGCATCTGGGCCCTCTTGCGTGTCGAGAGGGCCCAGGAGTTCCGGGGGACCGGTGTTTCGGAAGCCGAGGTTCGAGGGCTCAGGAGGCGCTCCTATTGGCGTGCGCTGTCCAATCCGACCCCTGCCGCCATGAAACAGGATTGCACCAAAACACGGTGAAGATGGGTCAACATCACCTGTCCAAATTCCCGTCTCAATCCCAGCGCGAGCGGAGGTCTTCGTCATGGCGGGCAACCGGTGGGCAGACTTCGAGGGCTTCGTGTACAGGGCCATGGTGGATCATCTGATCCCGGGGGCTGCGGTTGCGGTCTGGCAGGACGGGGCCGTCACCTACAGCCGGGGGTTTGGGCTGAGGAACCGCGAGTCCCATGAGCCCGTCCTCCCTGACACAGTGTTTGGGATCGCTTCCATCACAAAGTCGTTCACCGTCATGGCACTGGCGCGGCTCCAGGACCGGGGACTGCTCTCCCTGGACGACCCGGTCATCCGCCATCTGCCGGAGTTCTTCATCCAGGGGGCAGACATGGAGCAAATCCGGATATACCACCTGCTCTCCCACACCACCGGCCTCCCGCCCCTCGCTGGTCTGGGTCG
>JAUYEF010000172.1 GCA_030691635.1 Bacillota bacterium | reverse complement strand
CGACACTCTCAGCGAATGACCTGAGGTGTACGGATCCCTGGTTTCGATCGCCTTCACCAGAGCCTTGAGCAAGTCGGCATTGGCCTCTCGTAGGCGGCTCGTTGTGAGATAGGAATGCCGAATGAACAGGAGGGGAAGGAGGACAACCAGGATTCCAGTAACGCCGACCTGTACGTACAAGAAGGCAACGGCGATTGCTATCGGGCTAATGAGCAGGTCGTTGCGGCTTGCCCCGGAGTTGCCCAGCATCTGCGTCAGCACTTCGGTGAAGCGCAGTCCCTGGCTGAGCGCAATCACTGACGAGACCGCCAAGTGATTAAGTGCGAGGAACACAAGGCCGAATGCCATGAATGGGACTAGCTGACCTGAGAGGCCAACCGCAGCATCCCCGCCGATCTGCGCGTCGAGCGCGGTACCGCCGAGGGCAAGAAAGGCCCACCCGCCGACAAACGTCGCACAGGTCCACTGGGAGAGGTTAAAAACGCCACGGATGAGGGTCTTGCGACGTACGGCGAACTCCCCGACCGCCCCCGTAACCGCCATGAGGACGATGGCAGCTGCCGGTCCAAAGAGCTGCACACTGGCAAGCAACGGGATGAAAGTAATGGAGGTGTTTCCGGCGTCGCGGCCGACCTGAAGCCGGATAGCTAGCGACTCGGAGAGAAGCCCCATTCCCACCAGGGCGGCAAGCGCGATTGCGCTACCCGTGTCCAACCGGACCAATGCCCCCCAGTCTGTAGCGGCCAGGCAAATCATTGCGGCGGCGAAAACGGCTGCCACAAAAGCGCGTACTATCGGACCGTTCATTCGGGCCGGAGCCCCCTCGGTCTGCGACTACCAGCCAACTACGCCGTTCCCTAGCAGGGAAAGCAGCGATCCGAAAAAATCTAGCACTGAGCTGAACATGCGCTCACCTCCTTTAGATGGCGTCGGCTTCCTTGTTGCTTTCGCTTTGGAAACCGCGAGCGCTCCGCTCAACCGCTCAGCTTCGCTTAGGCTGGCAGACCGAGGGGGTTCTCCTTTCTCCGCTTTCGGGTTGACTCGTGGGCCCGCAGGCCCGGGCTATACTCGTCCTCGGACCCAACGGTCCGTGGCTTGAAGCGTCGCCAATATGGCGGCGCGGTCTGGCGATACCTCTACGACGGTCGCGCCGGCCAGCGGCGTCACGTCTCGCCCGCTCATGGCGTTCACGGCGACGAGCACGAACGTCCGGTCGAACGCATCCACCACCTTCACGCCGTCCAGGGAAAGGGTCACCGCGTGACCCGGTCCGCCCTCCATCTCGGTCAGGAGCGCCTGCTCGACCGCGGTCAGCGTCGCCTTGCTCACCGCCTCCAGCCGCGGTCGCGGGAGGTCGGCGGCGCTGGCGGTCCCGGAATACCGCGCGCCCTTCCACTCGATCTCCACGCGGTGCTTCACCTGGTGGGACCGTTCCGTCTCCACCTGGTGCGCCTGGAAGAGCAGGCGGTTCTGGGCCGCCAGAGGCTCAGGCAACAGCCGCACTGGCAATTCCGGGGCCGGGGCCGCGGGACGCTGCTTGGTTTGAGCCACCGAGATCTTCCGGTGGTCCACCTCGATGCCGAGTTGCGCCAGCAAGGCCGACTCCACGTTGCGGACGGTCTGTTTGGCGGCGACCTCGTCCGTGGTCAGCAGATGGATCTCCTCCACCTCCCCGCCTGGGCGGGTGACCAGCCGTGCGGATACCACGCCTTTCAGCGAGAGGAGCAGCTGTTCTGCATCTTCGATGCTCCAGCTGGTCCGTTTCTCTATTGGCGCGGTCATCAGCCTCCCGGTCGTCTCCCAGGGTTGTGCGCGTTGAAGGCCCTCGTCGTTCTCGGGCCGGAGGCCGACGCGCCAACGCGCGTGCCTCCGCCTTCGTCCGCCGCTTAGCGGACCTGCATCGGCTGCGCGTTATCACTCGGAATGTGCGCTGCTACGGGCGCCAGTCGGCGTCTTTCACAGCCATTCGGGAGGGTACCGGGTACAAATGTTTATACGATGTGGACCTACATATGTGGGCGGAGGGGCTGCATTGTCAAGAGCGAACAACGACAGGGCTTTTCGCCGTCGTCGTACCGCTCGGCTGCGTACCAAATTGATAGAATAGTTGGGAAAAAAACCAATATCAACGATAGACCGGCTTCCCATCCAGATCCCCCGGCGCCGGGATCGCCGCCAGGCCGGCGAGCGTGGGAGCCAGATCCACCGTGTAGACGGCCTCGCCAGAGCTCCCCGGGTGCACTCCCGCACCCAGAAGCAGGAAAGGCACGTACCGATCGTACCAGTAGACGGATCCGTGGGCGGTCCCGGTGAGCCGCGAGACCAGGTGGTGGTAGCCGAACCTGACCTCGACGCCCAGGCGCGACAGGTCTCCAGCAGCCCGCCCAGGGTAGTAGGAGTTGCGGAAGAAGGTCGCGAAGGAGTCCGCCGGCTCGCCCACGGTCAGCTCCCGGTGGGTGTAGGCCTTGGCGACCAGCCCCCTCTGCTCCACGAGCCGCGCCAGACGCTCGGCGACCTGGTCGTACGACCCCCCGGCGCCGGTGGCTTCCGTCACCGCGGCCTGGAGCCCTCCCGCCACGGCCGCAGGGTCGATGCGGCGGGCCGCGAGGTCCTCGCCAGAGGAGACCAGGTGCTCCGGCATGGTCATCACGCCGTGGTCCGCCGTCAGGCCGGCGACCCACCGACCCTCCCCGACCTCCCTGTCCAGGAACGCGAACAACTCGCCGAGCTGCCGGTCCAGGTGCATGAGGTTCTCGAGTTGCTCCTGGCTGTACGGACCGAACGCGTGACCCACGTAGTCCGTCGAGGAAAACGACAGACCCAGGTAGTCCACGCGGCCGCGTTGCCCCAGGTCCAACGCCTTCACCGCCTCCTGGGCCAGGAGCTGCACTGCCCGGTCGGCCCGCGGCTGGGCCCCGAGGGCCCAGGCGTTGCGAGACGGCCGTGAGGAGTCTGATTCGAGCCATGCCAGATGGGGGAACGCGGTGTGGATCCCGTCGTACTCGTAGGCCGCGGAATCAGGCCGGGCCAGGCCCCGCTGAGACTCGGGCACCGACTGGATCCAGGCGGAGTCCGCCACGATCTCCAGCATCCGGGTCTCGTTGAACCGGGTGACCCAATCAGGATATGCCGACCGGTAGTAGGTGGACGTGACGAACCGGGCGAGCGTGGGGGCGATCCAGTAGGTCTCGGCTCGGGAGTGCCCCGCCAGCGTGATGGCGGCCCGATCCTTGGAGGAAAGGGACACCGCCCGCGCCTGGGGATCGGCGGCCAGGACCCAGTCGGCCAGGCCCGACCGGAGCAGGTTCTTTGGTGAGCGCCCCGGCATCCCCTCGACCCCGAGGACGGGAGAGAGGCTGTCGCCCAGGGCATACATGGGCGCCCATGTGTCGGCCGTCCGCTCATCCCAGTTGTTCGAGACGATCCCGGAGCGCGAGGGGAAGACGCCGGTGGAGATGGTCGCGTGTCCGGCTGCCGTCTCGGTGTTGGCGTGCGCGTGTGACGCGACCGAGAACCGGTACCCGTGGTCCAGGAAGCGACGGAAGCCGCCCGTGTAGATCCCTGCGTAGCGGTCGACGAGGTCACCCCGCATCTGGTCCACGGCGATGAGCACGACGAGCTGGGGGCGGGATTGGATCGCCGTCGGCGTCTGGGCAGCGCACGCTCCGGCGGCGAGAGACAGGCCGAGCGCCAGGGTAGCGCCCTTTGTGACCGGCTTCTTCATGTGATCCCCACGCTCCCCGAAAAGGACGACCTTGGCGAGGGGTCCTTCCTTCACGTGGGCCCCCGGCGCTGGACAACTGCAAACTGGCCCGGCTAAACTAGCCCAATCGGGCCGGTCGGCTACTGTCCCTCTCCCTCGTGACCCAGCGCCCCCAGCCATGTTTCCAAGGGTCCGCAGCACCCTCGTCCTGGCAGGTCTCCTCGCCCTGACGCCCTTGCACGCCCCGGCTCAGCAGGAGCAGGAGTACTTCCTCCGTCCCGGTGACCGTCTCACGATCGAGGTCTTCACCTCCGCCGGCGTGAAGGTGGACGTCGTGGCCGGAGAGCGGGTCCTGGACCGGAATGGCGACATCTACCTCCCCTACGTGGGCACGGTGCGGGCAGCGGGGCTGGATCACAACTCCCTCCGCGAGCACCTGGTCCAGGTGTACGGCGTCTTCTATGCCGAGCCCGTGGTGAACGTCAAGGCCCAGCTCCAGGTCAGTGTGACCGGGGCGGTGCCCCGGCCGGGCCGGTACTACCTGGACCCCACCGCGACGCTCGTGGATGCGCTCGCCGAAGCCGGCGGGCCCAACATCGAGTACGCAGTCACCGGGAGCCAGATCCCGGCGGACCCGCGCGAGGTCCAGCTCGTCCGGGAGGGACTGCGCCAGAGTCTCAACTTCCACCCGAATGACATCACGGAAGAGCTCCTGCAGATGAGGATCCGGTCGGGCGACTGGATCCACGTGCCGTCCCAGGACCGAACCAGGATCCGAGACGAGGTCATGTTCTGGGGATCCCTCCTGTCGCTTGCGTCGTCCATCGTCGGCGTCGTCATCCTCATCGGCCGGTAGGCCCGGATGTACCACGGCGCCCAGGATGGTTGGGTGGAGGTCGTCTCCGGCGTGATGTTCAGCGGCAAGTCCGAGGAGCTGCTGCGTCGTGTCCGCCGTGCCATGATCGCGCGAAAGCGCGTGCAGGTCTTCAAGTCCCAGCTGGACGATCGGTACGGGGGCGTCTTCCGCATCAGCTCGCACGACGGCTCGGAGCTGGAGGCACAACCCGTCTCCACTTCGGTACAGGTCGCGGAACTGGTCCGACCGGATTGCCAGGTCGTGGCCATCGACGAAGCCCAGTTCCTCGACGAGGGCGTGGTCCGCGTCGTGAACGACCTGGCGGATCGCGGCGTCCGCGTCATCGTGGCAGGCACGGACATGGACTTCCGAGGGGAGCCTTTCGGACCCATGCCCCAGCTCATGGCCGTCGCCGAGCGCGTGGACAAGCTCCACGCCATCTGCGTGGTGTGCGGCGACCTCGCGACCCGGAACCAGCGGCTCATCGACGGTGAGCCTGCCCCCGCGGAGGGCCCGACGATCCAGGTGGGCGGTGCGGAGAGCTACGAGGCGCGGTGCCGGAGGTGCCACCAGGTCCCTCTCACCACCCGGCATCAGACCGAGCTCGAGATCGGCGAGGCTTCGGGCATCTGAGAGGTCGGCCGAACGGGCCATCCCTTCGCCCCGCTCCCATGGTGATCGTAGCGGCACCACCTCTCTTTCGCCGCCGAGCCATGCACCCACCTGTCCCCGGTCTCGTTCCCGCGCCCGCCTTCCTGTTCGACGAACGCGGGCGTCCCGACTTCCGCGACGTGTTCGGCGCCCTCTCACGCCACTCCACCGAAGTGCTCGTCGCGGTGACCCGGGTGCGTCTCACGACCGTGGACCTCCGTGCCGAGGAGGTGAGTTCCGTCCGCCGGTTCCGGGTTCTCCTGTGCGAGCTGAGCGCGCTCCGCCTGGAGGCCGAGGCCCACGCGCTCGCGCACCTGAGCCGGAGAGCCCCGAACCTGCGCCTCTTCACGGGGCTGCTCGAGGAAGGACGCCTGGAGGTCCGCGCCGCGCCCCTGGGAGGGTGGTCTCCCGATTTCACGGTCTTCGTGGACGAGGGGGGTCCGTGCGCCGTCCTCACCGGGTTCCACGCATTCGAGCGCCCCTATCCCCACAGAGGTCCCGCGCTTGCCTCCCTGCACGGGAAGGAGGCCGCCGCCCTCGCCTGCCGACGACACGTGGAGCTTTGGGAAGGCGCCCACGACGTCGGCCCCTCGTTGTGGACCCTGCTCGCGCGCGCGTCCGGTGTCACGCGGGTGGCCGGACTCGCCGGTTGACACAGTTTGGCGCCACTCCTTTATTTTCAGGGTTCAGCTGCCGACACTGGAGTCGGTCCCTTCCGGGGTAGCTCAGTCGGTTAGAGCATCTGACTGTTAATCAGAGGGTCGTGGGTTCGAGTCCCACCCCCGGAGTCCACCCGCCCTCGGGAACCCTTGTGGGAGTAAGGTTCCCGGGGGCGTGTTGCGTCCCGTTGCGCTTCCTACTGGCCATTGATCCGCAACCCTGTGGTGAAGGGTTGCCTCAAGGTAGGGCGGCCTTCGGCTTAGGCGAGAGCGCCTGCGGCGCCACCGAGACGGCCAACGCGCCACCGCCTACCGACGCCATATCGGGCCTTCCTGGCCGCTTCCAAGCCTATTGTCGATGGCGACGCACGCCCCTGCTTATCCAAACGGACGGATGGCACCTCTCCAGAGTCGGCAGCGGATGGGGCGCCACCCCAGCTGATCGCCCATCAAGCCATGTGACAGGCCCGTCGTTTCAGCGAGGGTTGGGCATGCCACGATACCCACAGACCGAGCGCCTGCTAACGGATGTGCGGCGGGTCCTACGCACCCGAGGCTACAGCGTGCGCACCGAGCAGACATACCTCCGCTGGATCGCGCGGTTCATGGGCCGAAGCGGTCACCCACACCCCTCCAACCTGAGCAAGGAGCATGTGGAGGCATTCCTTTCGGGGCTCGCCAATGAGGCACGGGTGTCGCCCAAGACGCGGAACCAGGCCGCCTCTGCGCTGGCCTTCCTCTACAAGGAGGTTCTCGACTCCGATGCGGTCGGCTTCGTCAAACGGGCGAGGGGGAGGAGTCGAGTCCCCACAGTACTCTCCCACCAAGAAGCGCACGCCGTGCTTGCGGAGCTCTCGGGGCGGAAGTACCTCGTCGCCGCGCTCCTGTACGGCACGGGGATGCGCGTGTCGGAGGCGCTCTCACTTCGGGTGAAGGACGTGGACTTCGAGCTGGCACGAATCGTGGTTCGTGAGGGCAAGGGCGGCAAGGACCGGGTGGTCATGCTGCCCGCGACGCTGGCTTCAGATCTCGCCCGTCAGGTCCGCCAGGTGAAGGATCAGCATGAACAGGACAGGGCGCGCGGCGGGGGCTGGGCGCCTCTGCCCGGCGCACTTGCCAGAAAGAAGCCGGACGAGGCCCTCACCCTGGCCTGGCAGTACCTCTTCCCGGCTCGCAAGAGCACCAGAGACCCGGTGACCAAGCACCCGGGCCGGAGCCCGCTGCACCCGTCAGCGGTGCAGCGAGCGGTCCGTGCGGCTGTGCGTCGCGCCGGCGTCCTGAAGCCCGCGAGCTGCCATACGTTTCGGCACTCCTTCGCCACGCAGATGCTGAGGGACGGGTACGACATCCGCGTCGTACAGGAATTGTTGGGACACCGGGACGTACGAACGACGATGATCTACCTTCACGTGGCTGATCAGGCCGGGCCGAGCGTCCGGAGCCCTTTGGACCGGGAGGTCTCCGTGAGGAGGCGACTGCCGGGGTTGGACTCGGACGAGGGCGCGTAGCGTCGAGGTCCGCGCCCATCGGAGGACCGTGCCAGCGGCGGACCCGCGTTGTTGGCACCCGGCCCCCCCTCGCTGCGATTGGCCTGCCTAGCCGTCCGCAACCTCACATCGCCATAAGGGCAGCACTCGCCCAAACAGCCGCTTCCTGGTGTGGCGCGGGTCCTTCCTCGATTGGCCAGAGTCAGCCAGGATCCCCACCTGACCGACAATTGGCCCGAGATCTTGCGCTCGCCGCAGCGAACTGTCCTAATACCTGCGGATGCTAAGCAGAAGAGAGACAAGTTAGAGAGCGATCGCCGACTGGTCGCTTCCTCGATGAAGGCTCTGGAGCACCCTTCGCGAGCGATGCGCCCATCGGCTATGTCGTCCCCTGTCGGGCACCCGCTACCTTCTGAGTGAGCCGAGTCTCCACCGATACCTAGCTGTCCATGCCGAACGTGAACCCCGCCATCCTGCGATGGGCCCGAGAGACGGCCGGCTTCAGCGAGACTGAGGCCGTCGCCAAGTTGGGGATCCGTGCGGCACGCGGGGTCGAGGCAGTCGACCGTCTGCGGGAGCTGGAAACCGGTGCGAAGCGCCCGAGCCGGCCAATGCTGGTGAAGATGGCCAAGCAGTATCGGAGACCCCTTCTGGTCTTCTACCTTGCCGACCCTCCTCGCCAGGGAGACCGCGGGCAGGACTTCCGAACCTTGCCCCAGGATCACGCTCCTGAAGAAGAAGCGCTCTTGGATGCGCTGATCCGGGACGTTCAGGCGCGCCAGAGCCTCATCCGATCCGCCATGCTCGATGAGGACGACGTCGAACCTCTCCCCTTCATTGGCTCCGCCGTCGTCACGGACGGGGTAGGCCGAGTCGTCACCTCGATTCGGGAGACTCTGGGCCTCCCCCTAGAGGCGTACCGAGCCGCCAGTGATATCGATGAGGCCTTCGGAATCCTGAGAGACCACACTGAGGAGGCCGGGGTTTTCGTGTTGCTGCTGGGTAACCTGGGCAGCCATCACACGAACATTGACCTCGAGACCTTCCGCGGCTTTGCCCTGGCCGACCAAGCCGCGCCGTTTCTGGTGATCAATGATCAGGATCACCACGGTGCTTGGTCGTTCACACTGTTGCACGAGTTGACCCACCTGTGGCTGGGCCAGACCGGCGTGAGTGGCGGTAGGCCCGAGAAGAGCATCGAGAGATTCTGCAACGACGTCGCGTCCGAGTTCTTGATGCCTGGCCACGAGCTTGAAGAGCTGGTCGATGTGGGGGAACTCACCATCGAAGTGGCGGCTGCACGAATCGGTGAGTTCGCCCTGGCCAGGAAGGTCAGTCACTCCATGGTGGCCTACAAACTGCATCGGAGCGGTACCCTGAGCGCTGCCAAGTGGGAGGCGCTAAATGAGTTCTTCCGTGAGCGTTGGTTCGCCGAACGTGAGCGGCGCCGTGGCCGTGCCCGTGAGAGTGAGGGCGGGCCCAACTACTATGTGGTGCGCCGGCATCGCCTAGGCAGCGCCTTGGTGGAGCTCACGGCACGGCTTATGGCCACCGGAGCGCTGACCACGTCCAAGGCCGGCGCCGTGCTTGGGGTAAAGCCGAAGAACGTGCCTGGAGTCATCGGCGAGTACCGCGCGCGAGCTTCCTGACGTGCTGTATCTCCTTGACGCTAATGTCCTGATAGATGCCAACCGGGACTACTACCCAATAGAGCGCATACCCGAGTTCTGGGATTGGCTCGAACACCAAGGCAGTCGTGGCGCCGTCAAGGTGCCCATCGAGATCTATGAGGAGGTCAAGGACGGCACGGATGATCTCGCGACGTGGATCAAACAGCCCTCCGTGACTGCAGCGCTCCGGCACTCCGCTGAGGTTGACCCGACGCTCGTCGCTCGCGCCGTGGCGGATGGTTACGTGCCGGACCTGAGTGATGACGAGATTCTCAAGATCGGCCGCGATCCGTTTCTTCTCGCGTACGCAATGGCTGATCCCGGCGGGCACTGCATCGTGACGACTGAAGTGTCCCGGCCGAGCAAGCTCAGGGCCAACAAGCATCTGCCCGATGTCGCGCGGCACTTTGGGATCGAGTCCTGCAATACATTCGAGTTCACTCGACGCCTCGACTTCCGCACCAACTGGCGTCTTTGAGTGCCCCGGGGATCGCTCTCTAACCAGGGTTTGCTGCTGACGTGGTCTGCTGGAGGGTCCGGAGCCGTTCGCCTTGGAGCTCACGGCTCCGGGTCGGCATCATGCTCACGCAGCAGAAACCCAAAGTCGTTAGAGTGCGCTTGTCGACACGGTGAAGAACCCGCACAGCAAGGGACAGGAAGTGCTTCGGTGCGACTGGCATCCGGACAAGGCACAGTCCAACGAGAAGAAGCACGGCGCGGGCTTCGCTGAGGCGGCCACGGCATTCGGCGACCCCTATTAAACCCAATCCCGGACCCCGCGCGTTCCGTGGGAGAGGCGCGGTTCATCCTCCTGGGGCTATTCTACCTGGGTCGTGTCGTCGTCGTGGCACTGCCGAGACCCACGACTCGCTTCGCATCATCAGCGCCGCTTGGCTTCGAAAGCTGAGCGTACATCCTGGGAGGTCACCAATGACCATGCATCGCAAAGGGGCCGCTCTCACCTTCGTGGTCGCGCTTCTCTTCATCGCGCTCGAGCTGGCGTTCGATATCCAGACGGCGATGGCAGGGGTGTTCGTGGCCGGCGTGGCGGGTGGGCTCTTGATCGGGGACCAGATGACGGAAGAGCGGGCCGTGCCATGAGATCGGAGGCGCTTGGCGCACATGACCAGGAGCAGTGAGAACGAGCAGGGCCCGGAGCCCGAGATGCACGACGAGTACGACTTCAGCGGCGGAGTGCGGGCGAAGTACGCCGCCCGGTTCGCGGAAGCCAGCAACGTCAACGTCATCGTCCTAGACCCCGACGTTGCTGAGGTCTTCCGAGATCCCAAGGCCGTGAACGACGCCCTCCGCCTTCTCGCCCGCGCCGCCCGCGAATCACAACGGGCGATGTCACCGTATCGCGCACTCTAACCAGGCGTTCGTACTGCACGGTAAGCTGCGGGGTCTGGAGCACTCGCCTGGCAGCTCGCGCCCCGGGTCAGTATTGTGCTCGTGCAGCACAACGCCAAAGTCGTTAGGTGGAGTTCCTCGGAGGTGTTGGTGAGTCAAGCCGAACAACCCCAGACCCTCCTGATGGTCCTGCCCGTGCGCGGCCTCTATCTAACCGACGTTGCGCCGCCCCCCGATCTGTTCGCTGCTCCGTGGCAGGTTGTCGGCAAGGGGCAGTTCGATGCACTGCATGATCTGGGCCTCGGGGAGAGCTTCTCAACTCTTCTGCAGCGGTTCCGCGAGAAGACCGATCCAACGGCGTTCTTCTTTCACAGGTACCACTACCCGACGGTCTACGTGAGTGAGGCCGCTAGACAGGCGGAGTACGCCCTGAGCGCCCTCTCAATGGCAGTGTTGCTACACTCGTGGCCTCCAGGGGACGGCCAGGACCCTGCAGGGCCCTGCCCGGTCTTCCGAGCTCGCTACGCCGAGTACTACGACCATCCGGTAGCGGTGGGGAAGAACGGTGTGAAGGTGTCGGGCGGCGGCAAGAGCGTGTTTGGCCTACTCCGTCCGGACTGGATCATGCCGGAACCGCGCCTGTCCCGAGGAAATCTCGACGCTCTTATCGACGCCGCGCCGAACGTGGTGCGAGCGGTGCTGGAGCAGGCACCCTTGAACAAACGACAGCGGCGTCTTGCTGACGGGATGGCTGTGATCAACAGCGCCTTTCAGTCTCTTTCGCCCGGCGCATTCGTGGGATCCCTCGTAAGTGCTGCGGAAGTACTCGTCGATGCCCAGGCCGGTGATGGAGATGGCGGAGCGGCAAGCTGGCAACGGCGCCGTAGCCGGATTGGGGCAGCCGTCGGTTCAGACTGCGAGGCCATCTTAGACCGGGTAATGCAGGCACGCCACGAGTTTGTTCACTCTGGCGCGCAGCCGCGCGGCGATAGACTTCCATTAGCGGCCCTCGGCATTGCACTCCAGGTGTGGACGGTTATGGCCGACCTGTACGGTACGATAGACAACGCTCAGGACGTCGAGGCCGTCCTCGACGCCGCTGCGATAGGTGCGAGGGTGTCGGCAGGTGCTCCGGAGGCCTTGCGGCAGATGCCAGCGTCGATCCCGAGAGGGGCGAGGTCTCAGTTACCCTGGATCGACTTCTGGCTTCAGCTGGCCGCCGAAGAAGCCGTAGCCTGAGTGCATGCTTACCTGCGGCCGAACTCCACCTAACCAGAGTTTGCTGCTGCACGGTAAGCTGAGAGGGTCCGGGCCACTCGCCGTGCAGCTCGCGGCCCGGGGTGTGCATCATGCACGCGCAGCAGAAACTCAAAGTCGTTAGACCGCAGTGGAGACCCGAGTGGCTGGCACTGTGCAGATCGTGATTGTGGGACCCCACCGCTGGCGTACCTTTGCGGTCTTCAACGGTAACGCCTTTCCCTCAGAGCTTTGCGCCTCGGTAGATGCGTGTGGTTCGCGGCTGTCCCTGGTCTTCTATCATGCATCTCTGCTTCCGGCAGCCCTCTCGAGGGACGCCGCCGATTTCAGAGAGAACATTGAGAGCCGCCGGGTAGATCTCGAGGCCGGTCTGCGGAAGCGCCCGGAATTGTCCACCGTCGCCGTGTATGACGGCATAGGGTTCATCTCAGAGATCCACAATGTCCTGAACGCTGTGAAGTCCTTTCTGGATCTCTACGCCAAGCTGGCTGGGAAGCTCGTGAACAGCCGGAACACGTGGACGTTCGGAACGGGCAACATCGACGGTAAGCAGCTATCCGGCGGCCGTTTCATCAACTCGTTGCGAAGTGCTTCCAAGACCGGCCTCTATGCGACCCTCGCTGACCTGACACTTGACCATTCCCGTCGGTGGATTGACGAAGCGGTGACGTACCGGCATCAGCTGTCACATCGATCCGATCTTGACCACATGGTTCCCATGCACCTTCCGCTCTCCGCGGTGCCACCTCATGTGCGATTCGACGACCTAGTATCGCCGAAGATGCCCAACGGCACCGCTGTCCATGCATACGTGCAGAACGTGGAATACGAGTTGGCGAAGTACGTGGCGACGTCCGTCCGGCTGCTCCCGAACGTCGACTTGTCGCTCATCTCGCCGGAGGGAGTCTTGAGGAGTCCTCCAGTCGCGTAGACTGTACGCGCAGGGCGCGGGAGACACTCGAGGGGAATGAGCGTTCTAACCAGGCGTTCGTACTGCACGGTAAGCTGCGAGGACCGGAGCACTCGCCTAGCGGCTCGCGCTTCGGGTGAGCATGTTGCTCGTGCAGCACAACGCCAAAGTCGTTCTATGAGAGTGATCGTCAAGGGCGGGCTTCCGCCCCGCTGAGCGCCGGGGGTTCTTGGCGATCAGCCCCGATGGTTGGGAAGGCGAGGCCGTTGGGTGCGGCGAATGTGGGCGCAGGTCAGTCTTGGGGCGCATCGTAGTCCTCGTAAGGGCTCGGGATCCGCAGGTTGGACACCAGCAAGCGTGTGGGGTGGTTCTGAGCGAACCATGGTTCTATCGGAGACTCAGCTCGCTGCGGAGCTGGCCTGACGCTTTTTCGGGTTCAGCGGGGGTGCCTACGGTTAGACGAGTGCCTGGGCGAGACTGAAGGCCGGGCGAACGACTTTGTCGAGACTGTCCCCCACACCCTGGTCCCGGATTCCGGAGCGGCTGGCGAGAACGACGGGATGCCGCACCGCCTCGAGAGTCCGGGCGTTTAGCGCGCTTGCACGGTCAACTTCGTTGGGTCGTAGCGTTCTCCTGTCTTCCAGAGCCGGAGCGTGAGGGCGGCAATCTTGCGTGCGAGGGTGAGGCGGGCGAGTTCGGCGCGCATGCCGCCCTCGATCATGGCGGAATAGAGGTCCTGGAGCGGGCCGGGACGCGCGGTGGCGGCCGTGGCGGCACCCTTGAAGACCTCCTTGAGGGTGGCGTTGTGGTTGCGGTTGAGGCCGCGGGTGATGGGCGCGCGGCGGCGGCGGATGGGCCGGCCGTCGACGAGCACATACTCGGCACTGCTGGCGGTGACGACGGCGAGGCCGCTGTAGGCCCAGATGCCGCGCTTGCTACGAAAGCGCCACGGAGTGCGCGCGATGGCGAGGATCTGGGTGACACGTACGGGTCCGAGGAAGGGGACGCTACGGAGCGCGTCCTAGGCGGGGTCGCGGCGGGCCTCGGCCACCATCGCGGTCTTGACCTTGGGACGCAGGTCCCGAAGTACGTCGAGCTGGGCGTAGAGCGCTTCGGCCCGAAAGCGAGTCCCGCCACGGGGCAGCTTGTCGAGCCACGGGGAGCGGGTCGCGGGGTGGTAGACGCGCGCGCCGGGAGTCTTGATGCCGCGAGCCCGGAACAACGCCTTGAGACGTTGCATGACGCGCGTGGCGTCGCCCACCACGCTGCGGTAGGTCCGCGCCAACTCCCTCAGCGTGGCTTGATGCGCGCTCCCGTGGTAGACGGGCCGCAGGGTACCGAGTTTCAGCTGCTCGGAGAGCTCGTCGGCATCGACCAAGTCGCCCTTGTTGCCCTGGCGCTTCTTGCCGCGCCGGTCGCAGACGACGACCTGGTCCACGACGGGTTCCAGGACGTCGTGCAGCCCACTGGGCCTGGGTGCCTTCCTCGAGCGCCACGGAGACCCTCCCGCGCAGGCCCCGGAGGAATCCCACCACCTCGGGCTCCTCGGTATGCAGGATGCTGTGGGCGATCACGCGCCCGCCCGGGTCCCGCACCGATACCACCGTCGTTGCCTGATGAACATCGAGCCCCACATACTTCGCCGTGCGTTTCATGAGAGCCGCTCCTTGCTGGGTCTCACCTCGTGTCTTCGTCGACTCCGAGTGTGTACCCGCAAGGGGCGTGCTCTCAATATCCGTTAGATGGCATCCCGCAGGTGGGTCAGTATGACTTCGCCACTCCGGCGACCTCACTGAAGCCAAAGGCCCGAACGTGTCCGTCCCTGAGACCGTCGTCACACTAGTCGAGCGGTTCCACGAGAATAGGGATTCCTATCGACGAGCCGCTTACAACGAGGCCCAAGTACGGCAGGAGTTCATCAACCCGCTCTTCGAGGCTCTCGGGTGGGATGTCAGCAACCGCCGGGGGTATGCTGAGCCCTACAAGGAGGTTGTGCACGAGGCGTCCCTCCGTGTCGAGGGCGTTCCTCGTGCTCCAGACTACAGCTTCAGGATCGGCGGTACTCGTAAGTTCTTCGTGGAAGCCAAGAAGCCAGCGGTGGACCTCAAGGAGGGCGCGGCGGCGGCGTTTCAGCTTCGACGCTACGCGTGGTCCGCTAATCTCCCCGTAAGCATCTTGACCGACTTCGAGGAATGGGCCGTCTACGACACGCGGATCAAGCCGCAGAAGTCCGACAAACCCTCAAGGGCACGAATCTCGTATCTGCGATTCGAGGACTACCCGGCCCGCTGGGAGGAGTTGTCGTCCGCGTTTGGCAGGGAAGCGGTTCTCAAGGGATCATTCGATCGCTTTGTGCAGACCGCTGCGTCGAAGCGCGGAACAAGCGAGGTCGATACCGCATTCCTGGCTGAGATCGAAGGGTGGCGGGACGTCCTCGCTCGAACTATGGCGCTTCGCAACCCCGATCTGAGTGGACGCGCCCTCAACGCCGTCGTCCAACGAACGATCGATCGCGTCGTCTTCCTGCGAATCTCTGAAGACCGCGGCGTCGAGCCGTACGGGCAACTCCGCGATGCCGTGGCACGGGAGGACGCATACTCGGGCCTGCTCGCGCTCTACGCTCACGCAGATCGAAAGTACAACAGTGGGCTCTTCCACTTCAGGCAGGAGAAGGGGCGCGCGGGGGAGCCAGACACTCTGTCGATGCGGCTGAAAGTAGACAGCAAGGCGCTGCAGTCCATCGTGAGGGGACTCTACTATCCTGAGTGCCCCTACGAATTCAGCGTTCTGCCATCACACATACTGGGCTCAGTGTATGAACGCTTCCTGGGAAGCGTAATACGCCTGACTGCCGGTCACCGGGCCGTCGTTGAGGAGAAGCCCGAGGTGCGGAAGGCCGGAGGCGTCTACTACACCCCCAGGCCGATCGTCCGGTATATCGTCGAGCACGCGGTTGCCCCCCTTCTAGGCGGTCGAACCCCCGACGACTTGAAGGACCTGCGGATCGTGGATCCGGCATGTGGGTCCGGCTCCTTCTTGTTGGAGGCGTATCACTACCTCTTGGCTTGGCATCACGAATGGTACACGGCTAACCGGGACAGGTATCGGCGGAAGTACCGTGGTCGGCTGAGGGAGGACGCGCTCGGTCGACTGTGGCTGAGTGGAGAGGAACGCAAACGCATTCTCCTGGCGCACATCTACGGAGTCGACATCGACCCACAGGCTGTCGAGGTCACCAAGCTCTCGCTCCTGCTAAGCGTGTTGGAGGGAGAGACGGCGGAATCGTTGAACGCCCAGATGACCCTGTTTGCATCGAGGGCCCTCCCCGATTTGGGCGGCAATATCAAGTGCGGCAACGCTCTCATATCTGATGATTTCTTTTCCCGCGCTGGTCAGCTCGATCTTATCGGTGACGAGCGGCTCTTCGAGGTCAACCCCTTCAATTGGTCGAGAGAGTTTCCGGACGTCTTCGGAGATGGAGGCTTCAGTGCCGTCATTGGCAACCCGCCATATGTGCTGATCCAGGACCGCTTTCGCGACGAGGAGCAACTGTCCTACGTCCGAGAGAACTTTGAAGTGGCCAGCTACAAGGTGGACACCTATCACCTGTTCATGGAGCGCGGCTTCGCGTTAACCCGTCCCGGAGGACGCTGCGCCATGATCACCCCGGCCAATTTCCTCACGAACAACCACCTTAAGGTCTTGCGAGAGCACCTCCTGAAGGTGGGCCGGCCGGACCATGTGCTGGTCCTAGACGGCGGTGTCTTCGAGAAGGTCAGCGTGGACAATGCGATCTTCGTAATGGAGGTCGGCGGGGCTCTGTCGCCGTTCCCGATCCGTCGCGCCCGCTATGACAACGGCCGGCTTACGCCCCTCGGTGAGTACTCGGTCGACCCGGCCGCCGTGTTGTCTGATCCTCATCGGCTCTTCACAGGTTCGGCCGGCGGGGAGCTCGGTGGTCTTTGGGCGAACCTCGATGCCTCATCACTGCGCTTGGGAGGCATAGCCCATGTGAATTTTGGCAAACAACTCCGTGACCGTCGCCTCTTTGAGCGAGACGTTATCACCGTCTTCTCTCTGGCCGAGGTACCACCTGACTACGTGCCTTGCCTGACGGGCCAAAATGTGGGGCGGTATCACGTGCGCTGGGGCGGTCTCGCGTGCTTGGACGACCCAATCGCCCGGCGCGGCGGTACCTGGGATCGGGAGCGCCACGAGGCTAATCCGAAGCTCCTGACCCGGCAGATCGGTCGTTACCCAGAATTCGGCTTGGACACCAACGGGA
>JAUYEF010000449.1 GCA_030691635.1 Bacillota bacterium | reverse complement strand
CACACCGCAGGCCGTAGCTACACTGCAATGCCACGTTGCGCAGATCAACCCGCTCGCGAGGTGCCGTCAAATCCACCAGCTGATACAAAGATCACCTGGTGCTAACCCACGAACCAGGGCAGCCGATAACGACACCTGAGTAGTGCTTCGGGTTACATTTTTATCTGAGTGAATGACCCGTGCCGGGTTACATTCTTATTTGAGTTGACAGGGAGTCTAAAGGCATCATATTGCGAGTGTTCCATACACTTGTCGCCTCAACGCCGCGCTTCTCAAGGGCCTTCTGAATCCTGCGAAGGTCGCGAGCCGACGGCCTCGAGAGGCCGGTCATATCGGGTGACGTCGAAGCCAGCGCAGCCTCAACCAGCGAGGAGAACGCCGGCGGCTCCAAGCCCACCGGAGCACTGAGCGGCTGCGGCGTCTCCAGGACCGGCGACTGGATCACCACGGGCTCTCCGTATGCCAGATATCCGGCTGCATACGCGGCCGGAAGCCGCCGGTAGAAGCGCAGGTCGACCAGCACGCTGCCAGGATTCAGCGGCAGCGGAACGCTGCCGGCGTCATCGTGGGACCCATCCCGAGCATAATTCCGAGAGTCATCCGGAGAGTCATCCCGGATGCCGGCGCCGGCATGCTCTCCTGCCAAAGGACCCGCAACCAACACAATTCGTGAGCGGGAACACGCCCTGGCTCGAGACTTGTGGATACGGGAGGCCACGCCCGCGTGGCGCCAGAAATCGGAGGCAAGCCTCTCCAGAGCGGCCGGCTTGCCGCCGGCGAGGTTCACGCCTCGCACAGTCTCCGACAGGCACTCCGCCAGGGCGACTGTCTCGTGAAAGGCCGTGCCTATCACCGCGATTTCGTACCCTGCCAGTCGTTTGGCGCTGGTCATCGAGAAGGCCTGCTCGAAGGCTTTGAGCAGACCGGCCGCGGCGACCGTCGAGCCCGACAGCCAGGCCGGGCTGCGCGCATCGTCCGGCAGGACTGGGTCGATTGCGACATGGGACGGCGCCATACGGCGCAGTTCCGCCGTGCCCCGCTCGAGAGCTCTGCTCACCCTCTTGGCCGGGCTGCGGGCCATCATGTCTCTCGTGGCGGGCGCGACCACGATGCATCCTTCTCCGGCGCCATGGATGAAGCCACCCGGGACACGGAATGTCTCGGGTGGCATGATACCCAGTATGTACTGGTGAAAAGCCCTGGGCATCCAGGGCCGGCTGGATTTCACCGACTCAAACGAGCCGTACAGCGTCAGGAGCGCGTAGTCCATCGCGGCCCTCCGAGGGCCGCCTCGCGACCCTCTTTAGCGGTTGAGCCACTGGATCCGTGGCTTCATGTCGAGTCTCTCGACCAGCTCTTCGTAGTCTTTGGGCGTAACCTGCTTGCCCTTGCCAGACAGGGCCAAGAGCATGGCTTCCATGACATTGACACCGAACGACCTGCCGTCCATCTCCGGCGTCACCGTGGCGAGCAACGATATGCCGCGCTCCGTGAGCAGTTTGACGTCATCGTCGGTGATGGTGTTGGTCATGATGATCTTGCCGCGCATGTCGACCGGCATGTGCTTCTTGATGAAGTGGAAGTCACCGGTCACGATGTCGGCCCACTCGTACCACTTCACGAACTTGGGCTCGTTCTTCTCCTGCTTCTCACCAGTCGGGTACAGCATGCTCAATGGGAGCCTGCATGCCACCGGGGCGATGAATTTCGCAAGGAAGTCCAGCGTGTCCGCTGAACGGATCATTATGGGCACGCCAAGCGCGAACGCCAGGTCGCCCAGGGCCAGGTCGCACCCCCGGGCGGTCAGCGCATCAGCGAAGCCGAAGTGGCTCATGGCGCTGACGATGAACACGTGCTTACCCTTGAAATCCACTGTTCCGGTGCTGTCGAGCTGCTCAATGAGCCTGCGCTCAAGTATATGCTTGAGTCCTCCGCCATCGACCATCGGTGTGGCTTTTGGCGCTTCGGCGATGGGAACTGCGGCCTGGAGCAGGTAGTCTTTGGTCCGGGAACGGATCCACAGGTCGATCCCGCCCATGCCGAAGGCTTCGACCTTACCGTCCAGCTCTTTGATAAGATCGACTGCACGTTTTATGTCCCCGTCGACCCCTATGCGCTCGACGGAGAGCGTCTGGCCGAGATACTCGACGACAACGGTCTTGTTTCTCTTGGAAGACCCGAGGCTAACCCCCACAACTCGCTTCACGCTCCGAACCCCTCCTCTTCAGGCCGCTCCCTGTCAAGACTCCTGAGAGCTCGGAGCATGTTCCGCAGCATCTCGGGGTCCACCCTCACGTCCCCCATTATGGGAGAATGGCCGAGCGTCACGGTCAGCACTTCCCTGTCCAGAAGGCTTCTCATCAGCCCGAGCCTCATGTCGGACGCCATGACAATGACTGTGTCGTACTGCCGGACCTCGTTGATGATCCTCAACAGGTCGTTCAGCACCGCCAGACCATCCCGGCCCTTCACGAAGTCCCAGCGTTCTCTGTCTGTCATGAGAAGCGTGTAGTCCACGCCTTCTTCGCGTGCGACCTGCTCGATCTCGGCCTTGTTGCCCACCGGTAAGCCCACGATCGCAAGTGTCTTGCCTTTCCGCACCTCTCCCAGGCCCTCAAGACGGGAAACGAAGGTCCTGTCGATCCCGAGCTTGTTCGCGACTTCCTGCTGTGACAGGCCCTGGTACCTCAGGTCGAGGATACGGTCAACCGCGCGGTCTATCTTGGACCTCAAAACGAGCTTGTCTCCGATGCGAAACAGGTCCATGGCGAGGTCTCCTGCCTGTGCTCAATAACGTGCACGCCTACATTTTACCAGCGTTTACATAAGTTCGCAAGGCTGCCGGGACCGGTGGCGGCTAGTGCCACGGGCTGGGAGGAAAGCGATTCAGGACTTTCTTCAGGTACTTCTGGGCAAGCGGGTTGTCGTCGTGGAGCATTCCCTTTTTCAGGCCCTGCAAGGCCCGGAGCCCGACTTCTGACGTGAGCTCAAGTTCGTCCGTAAGCTGCGAAAGGGCCTTCCGCCGCGCGGTCTCGAGGGACTCGATCACGGACTGGCCGCTCTCGATGCCCTCCACCATCTCGGTGGCTAGGTAGAACTGCGCCAGGTTCGTCATCGGGTTCCCGCACGCGCCTGAGCTCGTGACGCCGAAAATCTCGGGCCGCTTCATCTTGTACCCGATCTCCACCGAAGCCTCAAGCTCGCGCCCTTCCTGAGCTATGGCCCTGGCAAGGGTCTTCGGCGTGCACATTGCGTAAGTCTGCAAGGACCGAATAATGGCGTGCTCTATCGTGTGGGCCTGCTCGGGGGACACCACGCCGCCCACGTTTCCGTCTATGTGCACCTGCCGCCCGGACTCAAACTCGACGCCATATATAGTCACCGGCAGATCGCGGGGTGATTTCATCTCGGTGTTCCCGCCCACAGGCTGCCATCCCGCGCCGTCGATGACGGGATACCGTTCCGATCTGAGGTCCGAGACGTCCAGCTTCTTGACGCCGGCCGCTATCATGAGGTCGCCCTGCGAAGCCACCCTGGTGGCACGGACCCGTTCCTCACCGAGGACACGGGCGAAAAGCGCGCTGACGCGCGTGTGCGGACCGTACAGGAACACATCCTGGACCCACATCTCAAGGATGCGGGTCAGAACTCCGGCAGGGTATACACTGCCCTGCTCGGCATCGTAAGGGCAAAGCACGACTGTGGAATCCGGGCCCATCTCAGACAGCATCCTGGCCGTGAGCGGGTCAAGGAACACGCCAGTGACTTCGCCGCCTCCGGGCCTCGGGAGCACCCCGTTTATGACCGGCACGAGATACTGGTCCATCAGCTAGGGCACCCCTTGTCACGACAGCGCTCAATCTGGCACTGGTTGTGTTGTCGGGCACGCTCAAGGTACGCACCCAGGATTGACTCAACTGCCGCCGCGCTCCGGGCCACATTCACCTGGGCTTTGACCCGAGCGCTGCCTACGAGGCCTTTCATGTACCAGCTCAGGTGCTTTCGCATGAGTGGCACTCCAGTCCTCTCGCCGTACCGGACGACTGCAAGGCGCAGATGCCGCAGCGCCATCTCTATCCTGTCCTCGAAGCCTGGCTCCTCGCATGCGCCCCCGGCGAGCAGCCTTTTGGCATTCGCGAATATCCACGGGCACCCGAGCGCTCCCCGCGCCACCATCACGGCATCGCAGCCGGTCTCCCGCAGCATGTTTTGGGCGTCCGCCGGTTGCCAGATGTCGCCGTTGCCGATGACCGGGACGCAAACGCTCTCCTTCACGCGGGCGATTATGTCCCAGTCGGCCTTCCCGGAGTACATCTGCGTCCGCGTGCGGCCGTGGACCGCGATGGCGGAGACGCCCGCCTCCTCGCAGGCCAGAGCGAACTCGACTGCGTTCTGGTGCGCGACATCCCAGCCTTTGCGCATCTTCACGGTGACTGGAAGCCTTGATGTCGTCCTGACCGCTCGGATCACTTCCTGGGCCCTTTCGGGCTCCAGCATCAGCGCGCAGCCCTCCCGGTTCTTGACGACCTTGGGCACCGGGCAGCCCATATTGATGTCGATGAAGTCTGGACCGGCTTTGGCCACAAGCAGTGCCGCCTGGCTCATGGCTTCCGGCTCCCGGCCGAATATCTGGGCGCCGATGGGATGTTCTGCCGGAGATATCTCGATAATCCCTTGAGACTGCCGGTTGGAATAGATCAGGCCGTTGGCCGAGACCATCTCCGTATACACGAGAGACGCGCCGTGCTCTATGCAGATGGCGCGGAACACAATATCCGTTATCCCCGCCATCGGCGCGAGCACGATGCGACCGTGTATTCGGACAGGTCCTATGGAGAAACCAACTTCGGCCGGATCAGCACTCATGAGAGCCCTAACAGCCCGTTGAAGAAGGCAGTTTTCGTGGCAAGGCGCTATGCGGCCAGTCGGAAGCACAGAGTTAGCCCAAATGTGCTCTCCGGCGTGGTCTGACCGGTCAGAAGCCTTCTAAGCCGCCCAATGGCTCGCCGGACACGCGATATGAAGGCGAGAATGGCCGGGCTTGGGCCGCCCTGCACCTGTCGCGGCTTCCCGATGCCATGGAGATTGCGCATCACCAACGCTAGATTGAACCCACCGACATGGATTAGCAGCCGTTTGAGGATGTTCTCACGGCCCCGTAGATACGTCCGCCTCATCCCGCCGGTCTCGTAGTTGTGTGCGAAAGACCGCTCCACCAATTCGCCACGCTGCCTCAGCAGGAGTTTGCCGTACTCGCTGCCGATCCGTTCGCGGTTGGCGTTCACCGCCTCCCGCTCCTCCTCCTTGCCGTCCCAGTTGCGACGGCCCCTGCGCAGTGGCTCGCTAACATAGCTGCGAATCTCCATCTTCGCCAGAACCTTTAACATCGGGCCGCTGTGGTAGCCCTTGTCGTTCACTACCTCCGCCAGTAACTGCTCATCAATCCGGCTGGCCGTTTGCGGATCCTGGGCCACTGCCAGCAACTGCTCGCCCGCCGCGGCCAACGTTTCATGTACCGTCGTCGTATCGCCCTGATCCGCCGCCTGGAGCGTCACCGCCACCACCGCTCCGGCCTCCATGTCCACCGCATGCTCGGCCTTGTAGGCCAAGTGCGTCGTACCGTCCTTCATTTTGGTGATCCTGGCGTCCGGATCGTGCGGGTTGTACCAGTCCTGGTTTGACGCCTTATTCTTGCGGGTCTTGTCCACTTTGGCCAGATCCTCCCGCGTCGGCGTCTCGATCCCCGAGGACTTGGCCAGGTCCGTCAAGAAGCCGTCGTAGCTCTGCCCGCTGTCCCGGCGCACGATGCTCCTCATCGCCGTATTGGCTTCCAACGTGGTGGCGTCGATGCCCACCGTCTTGCCCCGCAACAGGCCGCTGACCGCAACCACCTTGAGTACCCATGTGAACACTTCCCGGTGCGTATCCACGTCGATCCGCTGACGCGTCCTGCTCAGACTGGAATGGTCCGGCGTCATCTGGGTCAGGTCATAGCCCAGGAACTCCCGCAGCCCCAGGCTGTCCGAACACCGCCAGGCGATGCCCCGTTCGCTGTCGATACCCTCAAAGAAGCCGATCAGCAGCATGCGGAAGTAGACTCCAGGCGCAATGCTCGGCCGGCCGATCGTCTCGTGGTAGAACCTGGCACACAGCCCTTCCACAAAACCGTCAAAGCCATGCTTGTCAAGCAGTTGGTTCAGCCGCCCATAGAAGGGGTGACCCTTGGACTCCGGCAGATCGACTGTGGCAATCCATATCTCCGCTTGCCGCTTCCGTTCCCGTTTACCCATCGCCATCGTGCCCGTCCCCCCTCAACGGGTACTACTACACCCCCTGCCGTATCGCCTTTTTCAACGGGCTGCTAAGGCCTGAGCCCTTCTTTCTCGACGAAATCGACCATCAACGCCATGGTCTTCTCCATGAGCGGTATGCATATCGTGCCCTTCACATTGCGCCTTGACATGTCTGCGTGGCCTTCGGGAGTGCTGGGGTCGACACCCACAAGATCGCGGCAGTTCAGTGTGCCGGCCAGTTCCCGGAATTCGCTCATGAACTTCCTCGCGAGCCTGACGGCAGACTCCTTGCGTTCAAGGTCGCTCCCGTCTGCAGTCCCGATGAGCAGGCCGAGCGCCATCAGGCTGCCGGTCAGGATGCCGCAGTGTGCGCCCGTGCGGCCGATGCCGCCACCATAGCAGGATGCGATGCGCGCGTCCACCGTATGGCCCCATTCCTCGCCCAGAGCGAGCAATGCGGATTGGGCGCAGTTCAGCCCGCCCTTGAAGATGTCTACTGCTCTTTTTTCTAGTTTGCCTGTGTCTGCCATGCGGTTCTACCTCCAGAGTTGATCGCTACCACAGACTATTCGACTTGCGGGCATGTTTACCCTCGGCGACAAGGGGGAAAAGTAACTCATGCGAGGAAATGCTTGGAAGAAACACCTTAGGAGGTCTTGTTTCAATGAAAGTCACTTTCCTCGGGCATGCCTGCTTTCTCTTCGAGGAGGCCGGCACGTCGATACTGACCGACCCGTACCTGTCCGGCAATCCGCAGGCGTCCGCCCGGCCGGGCGAGGTCAACCCCAGCTACATCCTGGTCTCGCACGCCCACGGCGACCACCTCGGTGACGCGGTGGACCTTTCGAAGCGCACCGGTGCTACGATTGTGAGCACGGCCGAGGTGGCACGCGCCTGTCAGGAAAAGGGCGCCAAGACGCACGGCATGCACATCGGCGGCAAGAAGCAGTTCGACTTCGGGTACGTGCGCATAACTCCTGCGTTCCACGGGTCTGGCGTGGCCGGTGGCCATGCGTGCGGCTTCATCTTCCGGCTCGGCGAGAAGACCGCGTATTTTGCCGGAGACACTGGGGTCTTCGGCGACATGGAACTGCTGTCGCGGCTGGAGAGCATAGACCTTGCCCTGTTGCCGATAGGCGATAACTATACCATGGGACCGGACGACGCCGTGGTCGCGGCAAGCCTGCTCAAGCCGAAAGTGGCCGTACCGATGCACTATTCGACCTGGCCGCTCATCAAGGCCGACCCCGTTGAGTGGAAAAGGAAGGTCGAAA
Organism: Bacillota bacterium; assembly: GCA_030691635.1. GTDB lineage: Bacteria > Bacillota > Sulfobacillia > JAUYEF01 > JAUYEF01 > JAUYEF01. Next base: position 16,005 of record JAUYEF010000449.1, on the reverse strand, counting down.
GCGAGGTCCCTGGCACTGAGGTGATGGTCGTCGGGCCGGGGCAGAGCATAGAGATCTGATTTCTCACTGGTATCCCCCAGCCGCCCCGCGAAGGAGCGCCGTCCGCCGCGGATTCCCGCTTGCGCGGCCCGTCTCGCTGGGGCGCCGCCAACGCACAAGCAAGGACTTCCTTCGATGAGCGTAGAATTGACTGCGGGTCCAGCTTCTTGAAGGGAGTGATGTCCTTGCCGAAGATGACAGGCGGAGAAGCTATCGTCGCATCGCTGGAGGGAAACGGCGCGCAGGCCGTCTTTGGGATTCCGGGTGTCCACAACCTGCACATTTACGATGCACTCATAGACTCGGGCCTTGAGCATTATGTCACGCGGCACGAGCAGGGCGCAGGCTTCATGGCGGACGGGTACGCTCGAGCCACGGGGAAACCGGGCGTGTGCCTTCCGATTACGGGCCCGGGCATAACCAACATGTCCACTCCCATCGCTCAGGCGTTTTCGGACTCGTCTCCTCTGGTGGTGATATCCAGCCAGATCGACGCACACCTGTGCGACTGCCAGAAAGGCACACTGCACGAGCTCAAAAACCAGCTGGCCTTCACCGAACAGATCACGGAGTGGAACGCTCGCGCCCTGACCCCGCAGCAGTGTGCGGCACAGGTCTATAAGGCCTACGCGTGGCTTTCTGTGAGAAGAGGCAGGCCTGTCCACATCGAGGTCCCGCTGGACGTGCTTGCCTCTGAGGATGATGTTGCGCTGCCGGCACACGGCGAGCCACTGTATCCAGAGCTCCGCCCGGACCCGGAGGAGATCGAGAAGGCGGCGGCGCTGATCGCTCGCTCGAAATCGCCGGTCATCTATGCGGGGGGAGGCGCTCTAGCGTCAGGCGTAGGCGATGCGCTGCTACGACTCTCAGCCGCGCTGGACGCGCCCATAATCCTGACGTGCCAGGGCAAGGGCGTCGTGCCGGAGGACCACCCGGCTGTGCTGGGCAACCACCTGCATGACCCGCTCGTCCAGAAGTTCCTTGAGAGGTGTGACCTCACGCTCGCCATCGGTACGCACTTTGGCGCGCACAATACTCAAAACTGGAAGATGAAGTTCCCCGGCCCCATCATTCACATGGACATCGACAAGGGTGAGTTCCAGAGGAACTACCCGGCCGCGCTCACGGTGTGGAGCGATGCGAGACTCGGGGTTGAGGCGCTGCTAGAGGCCATACCCGGCCGGCAATCGCCGGGCCGCCTCGACGAGGTCCCAAGGCTGAAAGAACAGACCTGCGAGTCGTTCGCGAAGGGCAATGCGTGGGAAGTCGAGTACTCGAACATCATCCGCCGCGCTCTCGGGCGCGACGGCATCCTTGCGTGCGACATGACTGCGCTCTGCTATCCTGCGACCCGCTGCTACCCGGTGTATGAGCCTCACACCTTCATGTTCCCCCGCGGGCTCGGCACGCTGGGATTCGCCTTGCCGGCCGCGATGGGGGCGAAGGTTGGCCAGAAGAATAAGAAGGTCGTCGCCGTGGCCGGTGACGGCGGCTTCATGTTCACCTGCCAGGAGCTTGCGATAGCGGCCCAGTATAACCTGGCGGTGGTCCTCGTGCTCGTGAACAGCAGCAGTTATCACGTGGTCAAGAGAAACCAGATCCGTGTGTTCGGCGACAAGCGGACCGTGGATGTGGAACTCAAGAACCCCGACTTCGGCAAGATGGCCGACGCATTCGGCGTCTGGTACACGAAGGCGCCCGACGCGGTGCGGTTCCAGAAATCCCTGCAAGAGGCGCTGGAGCACAACCGCCCAGCAGTAATCGAAATCCCGTTCGGGTCAATGTAGCCTGGGCGGCCGGGAGGTCCAAGCATGAGCCTTTCGCACATCCAGACCAAATTCGCATCGATTTCCCGGAGCCGGGCCCAGCACCCTGAGGGGCGCCCAAGGCTGAGGGCGGATAACATCCCTCTGGCCTACGGCTACCCGTTCCCGGGCTCGTTTCCGATCGACCAGCTGATCAGTTCCACGTCGCGCGCGTTGGAGCGCGAAGGCACCCGTGCTCTGCAATACGGCGGGGGCCCCTCGGTACGAGATCTCCGGGCCCTTCTCACGCGACGCCTGAAGGGCCGGGGCATGAACGTCGCCGACCACCAGGTCATGGTCACCACCGGGTCCAACCAGGCCATAGACCTGATAGCCAAGCTGTTCCTCGAGAAGGGTGATAGAGTCCTGGTGGAGGGCCCGACCTTCTTCGCGGCGCTCAGGATCTTCGAGAGCTACGAAACCGAGATCTACGGCATGCCCTTGGATAGCCAGGGGCTGGACACAGACTACCTGGCCGAGTGGCTCGAAAAGGAGAGAGTGGCGGGAAAGCTATCTCCAAAGCTATTCTACGCTATCCCGAACTACCAGAATCCGACCGGCACAACTCTGCCGGTCTGCCGCAGAGAGAAGTTCCTTGCGCTGGCAAGCGAATACGACTTCATCATCCTCGAGGACGACGCCTACGGCGAGCTCTATTTCGACTCCCCGCCACCGCCCACTCTCCGCAGCATGGATACGGAGGGGCGCGTGGTCTACACCAGCACATTCTCCAAAATCGTGGCTCCAGGCGTCAGGCTGGGATGGGCTGTGGGGGTTCCGGAGGTCATCGCCGGGATGGCTGCGCTGAAGACCGACGGGGGAACAGGCCCCCTGGCCCAGGCGATCGTGTACCACTACTGCGAGGGCAACTCGCTTGATGAAAGGATCGCCTGGCTCAGGATGCAATACCGCGAGCGGTGGGGCGCCATGAGGGAGGCGTTGATCGATCACATGCCGCACGACGCCGCGTTCACAGAGCCACAGGGCGGTTTCTTCACGTGGCTCACAATCCCGGGTGTCGATACCAGCGCGACGTACAAGGAAGCTGTGGAGAGCGGCGTGACATACGTCGAGGGCCGCTCGTTCTTCCCGGACGACCGTGGCCAGGAGTCCATGAGGCTATGCTTCAGCTACTGTGACGGAGCGCTGATAAAGGAAGGCATCAAGCGGCTCGCCGAGGTTGTCAAGAAGCACAAGGGTTAGCGGCGCGGGTTTGCGTGGAGCAGCCATAGAGGCCTGATGATAAGAACCCCGCCCGGTCATGTCCAGGCGGGGTCATCTCTTCGCCGGACTGGCGCTCAATCCGTGCTACAGCAGCATCTCGTCAAGGACTTGAGCATCACCACCGCGGTTTTCGGGCAGGCGCTCACAAACTCGATCGACTGCAGGACAGGGCCGTCCACACTCGCCCTCTCCATCCGGGCAAACCCGTGCCGCTCGAAGTACTTGTCTGCGGTCGTGGTCAGCAGGTAGAGTTCTGAGCAACCGGCAGCCATGGCCTCCGCCGTGACAGCCTCTACCAGACGAGCGCCGGTCCCCTTGCCCCTCTCCTCTGGCTTCACACACAGAGAGCGCAGGAGTCCTTGGCTGCCGTAGACTTCCAGCCCGACGGCCCCTGAGACCGCGCCATCAGGGCCTTCTGTCACCAGGAAATGGTTGAACTGCTCCTCGACACCATCACGAGGCAGGCCTGCGGAGGTGAGCAGACCCAGCACCTGCGGCAGGTCGCCCGCCCCGGCGGCCCGGATCCTGGCTGGGCCGGCGCCCGTCACCTGCAAATCGCCCCGCGCGCCTTCCGCGGGTCTCGCTCCGCCGGCTGCGCCGGGGAAAGGCTTCCTCGCAGAAACAAACGCTGCTCCTATCTTCAGCCCGGGCGCACCGGAGATTTCCGCGCCGTACCATTGCTCCACGTCGACCGAAGCCGCCTCAAGCCCGGCGTTCCTGAGCCTCTCTTCATACTCCGTGACCTCCATCGAGCCGCTGATGCACGCGGACCACAGTGAGGAATCCGCCTGCACCTGCCCCGGAACGGGCGCCGACGACACTGTGTCGTGCACGGCGAGCCGCCCGCCTGGCCGGAGGACGCGATGGATTTCCCGCAGCGCCGAATCCTTGTCCGGCGATAGGTTGATGACGCAGTTGGAAATGACGACATCCACCGACTCGTCCGGCAGCGGAATCGACTCCATCGTGCCCTTCACGAACACCACATTGCGGGCGCCGGCTTTCTGTTTGTTTACCTGCGCAAGCTTCAGCATCTCGTCGGTCATGTCCAGACCATAGACAAGCCCTTCGGGCCCGACGATGAGTGCGGCCCGTATGACGTCGCCCCCGGCCCCACAGCCGAGGTCGAGGATATCCTGGCCTGCCTGGAGCCCGGCCCTCGATATTGGGTCGCCGCATCCGAGTGATGGCCCCACAAGGTCCGGTGCCTCACTGGTCGAGCAGCATGATTCGGCCGGCGCTGCGCAACACTGGGTCGCCGCTCTGCTGTACCGCCGGCGCACCTCGTCATACACCTGACTCTTCTCGTCGCTCATGGAAACCGCCTTTCTGCGCAATCGCTCAGCATGCCGCCAAAATCGCGGCAGAAGTCCAGAAGGAGAGGCCGGTTGATCGAGTAGTAAGTCCACTTGCCCTGGGGCGTCTCGGTAACCAAGCCGGCATCCTTGAGTATCCTGAGATGGTAGGACGCGCGGGACTGGCCCACTTTGAGCATATCGATCAGATGGCAGACACAAAGAGCACCCGGCGTCGCGGACCCGTTGAAGCTGCGGTCCTGCTCTCGCACCAGGTGCTTGAGTATCTCGACTCTCAGGGGATCCGAAAGGGCGGCCCCGATCAGGCTGATGTTCATCTCGCCCACCTCTCATATCATAATATATTGATTTAAGGGCGGTGTAAAGGGTTTAGGACGTTGATTGCGAAACCTTGGCACACTATCCAAAAGAACTATCATGCCTGGAGGTCACATGCTGCAGACAATCGGCAAAGCGCTTGCCGTATCTGCGCTCGTCGGAGTAGTCGGGACAGGTATGGGTGGCGCTTTGGTCGCACTCTTGTCCAGGCCGTCAAACCGTTTGCTCTCGCTTTTCCTTGGGTTGTCCGGCGGCGTCATGGTCTCGATGACCTGCTTTGACATCATGCCTGAGGCGTTCAGGCTCGCCGGGCATTTCACAAGCATAACCTGGCTGGTTCTCGGGGCACTGCTCGCTGCCAGCGCCGATCTTGTGATACCGCACATGCACCACATGGCGGAGGACCGGGAGAGCGCGCGCTTCGCGAGGACAAGCATCGTGATGGGGATCGGCATCGCCCTGCACGACCTGCCTGAAGGGCTGGCCATCGGCGCGGGGCTCGGGCCAGGCGCGACGTTGGGTCTGAAGGTCGCGGCCCTGATGTTCTTGCACAACATACCGGAAGGTGTCGCGGTGGCCGGCCCGTTGAGCGCCTGGGGACGCAGCAAGACGCAGATCATTCTATATGCTGCGCTGGCCGGGTCCCCGTCGGTGGTCGGCGCGCTTATCGGGGCGCTGCTGGGAGCAATCTCTCCCGCGACCCTGGGCGGGTCGCTGGCCTTCGCTGGCGGCGCGATGCTGTTCGTCGTCTTCGATGAGCTGATCCCGGCGGCTCAGGAGCTTTCCTCAAAACATAGCGGCACGTTCGGGGCGGTGGCGGGAGTCATCCTGGCCATGATAATGTCCGAGCTCCTGGGGCCGTGACGGCCGCTCGCCCGTCAGTGCTGCCTGGTCTCCTCATCCTCACTCGAGTCGACGTCTTCTATCACCGCATCGACGCCTGCCTCGTCGAAGATCCAGTCGGCCACATAGATGGGCGCTCCTGTCCGCAGCGCCAGCCCAATCGAATCGCTCGGCCTGGCGTCAAGTTCCAGAGTGGTGGAACCATTCGTCTTGGCCCTTACGAAGATGCGGGCGAAGTAGGTCCTGTCCCTCATGTCGTTCACCACGACCATCAGGACCTTGGCGTCTACGCTATCGAGCACGGTCTTGAGCAGGTCGACGGTGAGCGGCCTGGGCGGCTCCTGTTGCTGGAGCTTTAGCGCGATCGCGGTGGCCTCGACCATGCCGATCCAGATAGGAAGGACTTTCTTGCTCTCACTATCGCGGAGAAGCACCACGGCATTGTCGCCCTCGACGTCCATACCGACGCGTTCGACGGTAACCGCTCTCATCCCAAGCCCTCCCTCGGCTGCGCTCCTTATTATATCTATATACCGCTACTTCCCCCGTGCAGCCACCGGGCTTCGAAACTTTGCGAATTTCCCTGTCTTCACCAGAGGCACGGGCTTTCAGGTTACGCGGTACACATATAGTCTGTCAAGCCTGTCAACTTTCTCCGCATCCCACCCCGGCATCGGACGCCTGTTGGATACCACTCTGGCTCCTGGCTTGAGCTCCTTTCTGAGCTTGTCAGCGAGCTTATCGGCGGCAGCCTGCGATAGGTAGAAGGACACCACGTCCGCGGCGCTCATGTCCATCTCAAAGAAGTTGCCCCAGGACACGGTGACCAGGCTGTCAAGCCCCAGGGCGGAGGCGCGCGTCTTGCAGATCTGAAGCCGCACCGGGTCGATCTCGACACCTATGGCCTTCGCGCCGAACTCCCTGGCTGCGGTGAGGATCACGCGGCCGTCGCCCGCCCCCAGGTCGATGAGCGTCTCCCCAGGTTTCAGCTCAGCCATCTTCAGCATCTTACGCACGAGCCTCATCCTGCTCGGGCTCCAGGCTCCGCCGTACAGTGACGGGAAGCAGATGGATATGAGCGACAGGATGCCCACGCCTCCAACGATATACCAGATCAAAGGGCTCTTCCCTCCGGGCTCCAGTCGCAGCCTGGTTGTGGTTACTCGGGTTTTCGCGGCTGCTCCTGGGCCTTTTCGATGACTTCCTCCATCGCGTCGCTGATCGCGTCGCTGGTCCTTCCGCCGGCCTCCTGGCCTTCAGCGATAGCTATCTCGATGACGTCGCGGCTTTCCCTCACGGCGCAGTCTATCTTCGCCAAGAGGTCTCTGGCCTTCTCCAACATGACCTTCCGGGTCTCTTCGCCAGTGCGCGGCGCGAGAAGGAGACCAGCCGCCACACCCGCGACCGCCCCGAACACCAGTCCTTCAAAGAACCTGGAGCCTGTCGAATCGCTCATTCCTTTTCCCCTTTGCTTCTCTTTTGTGCGAGCACCTCAAGGCCCTTGCTCACGCCCGCGACCAGACCCCCTAGGCCCGCCACAGGCGCGAGAAGAGCTTTCTGGACCAGCACAGAATTCGACCGGACATTCTCCACAAGGTTCCCGGCCGACGCCAGTATCTTCTCGGCGTTTCTCATCTGTACCGTCAGTTCCGCCGTTGTGCTCTGGACCTGAGTCATAGTCTCTCTTGAACGCTCTGCCGTCATCTCCAGCTGGTGACGGGTCGAGTTCAGCAGGTTATCGAGGGCGTCCGCCGTCCGCTGGAGCCGAGAGAGAAGCCTCACGACGAACACGGCAGTCACCAGACACACAAGCGCTATGACCAGGAGAGCGATGTCGCTGGCATTCAACGGTTTCCCATCCCCCTGTACCCGGGCTCCGCGCGGGCGCCGTGCGCCTGCGGGCCCTTCTGTGGAAGCCTTCTGCAAACAATACGTTTCTGGATACAGTGACTGGAAACCTGCACTGGAGCCTACGGGAGGACCATCTCCCCGCCGGCGTCTGTCCGGCCTCGCGCCTCGCGTTCATCGCCTCGCGTCTAGCGTCCGGCGTCAGTCCCGTGAAGACGCTCAAGCACGAGCCTGTACCCGTCGGCACCGTAGTGAAGACAGCGACGGACGCGGCTTATGGTCGCCGTGCTCATGCCCGCCGCCTTTTCGATTTCCTCATAGGTCTTTCCCTCGTAGAGCATCGAGGCGGTCTTGAAGCGGGCCGCCATCGCCTTTATCTCCTGTATCGTGCACAAGTCCTCGAAGAAACGGTAACATTCGTCCACGGACCTGACCGCCAGCACGGCCTCAAACAACCTGTCGGTATCCGGCTCTATGAGTCTAGGGTTGACCGGCACCCGCCGTCACCTCTCCTCATCTTACGTGAGATAAGGGATCGTGTAGGGCCCTTCGGGAAGGCACGCCACCGAGATGTCGCCCATGGCGCGCTGTTCGATCGCCAGAGCTTCCTCGACGCTTGACACCGGCGTGATGAACGCCAGCTCCACTTCTTTCGCAGGAAGGCTTGAGACCAGGTAGATCCGGGCTTTCTTGAGTATGATCCCGAGAATCTGGGCCTCCCACTGGTCGTGCACCGTCCTGGGAGCGCTCTCTATGGCGCTGAGCATCTCGTCCACGGTGCTGTACTTCTCCAGTATGGCTCGGAAATTGCCGTGCTCCGGCAGCCCGTCTGAGCACTCGGCAGCGGCGATTATCGCGCCGCCCTGCCTGACGATGCAGGCAGCCGCGGACATGCCCTTGACCGCCTGGTAGAGGTTCTGGTCGAGCGGGTACCCAGCGTTCGTTGTGACGACGACGTCGAACGGGCATCCAACAGGCTGCATGGCCGTCTCCCTGGCGAACCTGCATCCCTCAAGATGCGCCTTGACTATGTCCCCGGCGTACACGCCTGTGATTTGCCTCTCGCGGTTCAGCGTGACATTCGCCACAAACGCAGGGCGAGTGAGAAGCGCGGCCTCGCATATTTCCATCTGAGTCGGGTTTCCATTGAGGACGCCCCAGGTGGACAATGGGTGGCCGATCATGCACGCACTGTGCAGGTTCAGCACGGTCTGGATTCCTGCGAGCGCCGGAACCACGCCTTTGGGTCCACCGGAGAAGCCGGCGAAGAAATGCGGCTCGATGAAGCCGGTTATGATCTTGAAGTCCGCCTCTGCGTACTCCCGGTTCACCCAGACCTCATTCCCGGAACCAGTCCTGCCCACAAAAGCCAGCGTGCTGGGGTCGAAGGCGTTGTGGTTTACCACCCGGTACCGCCTGACTATGTCCGCCCCAAGCATTCCCTCGAGTTCGGCGACCGTGTTGGCCCGGTGCGTCCCGGTTCCGTTGACGATCACGACCCGGTCCGGCCTGAGAGCACATTCCTCAAGGATCCAGGGGACCATCTTGTGGCTTGGCGCCGGGCGCGTTATGTCGGCCACGGCTATGGCGCACGTGCCTCTGTTCGGGACCAAATCCCTCAGCGCAGCCGTGCCGACAGGCGAACGCAGCGCATCGATGAAAGCGGCCTTCTCATCCCGGACGCCCGGGATGTGCCTCGGGCTTATGACTTGCGTCGAGCCCGGGAGCTCGACCGGCATTCTCCCTCTGCCGTACAGCAGGTCTACGTTCATCCGGTCCGCGACGACTCCTTTCCCAAGCCGGAGGGGTCGCCGGGTTCGTCCCGGGGCGGCTCTGAGCCGGCCTTCTCGGGTTTCTTTCCCGGGGGCTCCTCCATGTAATCCAGCAGGTCTATTCCCTGCAGCAATATCTTCTGAAGGTCAGCGACCACCCTCATCAAGGAGGCCTCTGCGGTCAGGAATTCGGAGAGCGGCTTGTGCATGCCGATCGCTTCAGCCAAGGAGGAATACGTCGCCATCTCGTCATCTGACGGTTTGGCGCCCGAGGCGATCTTGAACTGCAGCTCCATCTGCCTGCGGCGGAAGTCCTTGAGAAGCCAGACCATTTGCTGGTCGCTCTCTATCGCCTTGCGCGCGGTCCGGTAGGCGCTGTACTCGTCGCTTTTCGCCAGCTGCGCGGCAAGCTGGTGCGCGGTGTTGTAGACAGACAAGTCGCGTGCCTCCTCATGTCCGAAACCTTATTCGCCTGCGCCGTTTCACCTGCGCCGTTTCACCGTTAGGATATACTTCCGTGGCTGAATTCTCCTGTAAGGACGGCAAAACCTTTCCGAATGGCGCTTGAGGCCGGCGGCGATGCGGCAGGACCTGATGTGCAGCAGTGCCAGGCGCGGGTATCTGCCGTTAAGACAAACAAAAGGAGCCCGTCCGGGCCCCTTGTCGTGTGCTATTCAAGTTGCTCGATCGCCTGGCGCGACGCCGGCTCGCCTGTCGCCGGCTTACTTGCCTGTCGCCTGTTTAACGCAGGCCTGGTGCTGCGGGTCCAGTGTCGGGCGCCTGTTCTTCGTGTACGCGCTGCCGTGGGTCGTGCTGTTCAGGAAGTGCAGGTCGTAGTGGCCCAGCACGCCGTTGTTGGTCACGTACTCGCCGCCGTGCGGCATGCCTGCCATGGAAGCGGCTATCCGGTAGTCGCCGACTTCGACGACGACCGGCCGCCTCGTCCAGCTCCACGCCACCCAGATCTTCTTGACGGCAGTGGTATCGGTCTTCGTCTTCGGCTCGATGTCTGCGTGCGCCCAGCCACCCCGCCGCACGACCTGGAATATGGTGCCCGTGTTCACGTCGGTGACCTTGGCTGTGGCGCCGCGCGGGTAGATCTTGTCGACCTCGGCCCACGGGATGGCTACCGCGCCTCTCCCGTTCGCTCGAGACGCAAGAGTTTCCGCCGCTGTCGCCTCACTCGCCGCTGCAGGTGAGGCAGGTGCTGCAGCCGCCGGCGCCAGAGAGGCGGGCGCAGCCGGGGTTTCAGGCTTCGCCGCTGCCACCGCCTGCTCTGCAGGTTTGCTGGGTGCGGCAGTCGCTGGTTGGCTCGACGGTATCTTCAACACCATCCCCAGCCGCAGGATGGTCTCGGGGCTTATCCCGCTCGCAGAAGCGATGGCGGTCACCGTCGTGTGGTATCGCCCTGCCAGCAGCCATAATGTGTCTCCTGACACGACTTTGTGAGACGTAGCGCTGGCCGAGGGAGCCGGCGCAGCCGCGCTTGCGGCTTTCGACGGTATCTTCAACAACATGCCGAGCCGCAACGTCGCTTCGGGAGAGATTCCGCTCGCGCTCGCTATGGCGTTCACAGAAGTCCCGTAACGCCTCGCGAGCACCCACAGCGTGTCGCCGGCCACGACCCTGTGAGATACGGTCGAAGATGCGCCCGTGGAGGAAGCGGCCGATGCCGGTGGGGCGAGCCCCAGGCTGCCCGCGAGCGCGAACGCCAGGAAAACCAGGCACATCGTGCGCAATGCGCGGGCATATGCCGACCTTCTCCTTTTGGCCAACACATCCCCTCCCCAAAAGTGGCATTCTGTCCCATCGCTGCGGCGGCTACAATCATTCGACCCCGGTAGTTCCTTCTCCTTTTTCCAATATCGGACAAAAAACGCGCTGCGGTTACAAATAGCTTGCAGAATTCTAAGCCAGGCACGACGAGAGCCAGCGTAAAGGCCCTTTCACAGGCTCGGCTCTTCGGGGCTCTGGGACAGCATGTCCTGGGCCGTCTCGAGATCTTTTCTGAGGACGAGTATCTTGACCTGCGACAGAGATGGGTAGACACTACGCGCGAGTGACGAGCGTAGCATGACAGGGATGTCCGCGGCCACAAGCAACGACTGGATCACCTGCGCCTCCACCTCGCTGGTGACCTTGCAAAGCTCCACCCATTGTTCCTCATCCATGGGTCCGCCCCCTTCTCCAGGTATTATATTCACCTTCTGCGCAATAGGGTTTACAGAACGGAGGTGTCGCATTGACAGTCTTCATACTAGTACGGCGTCGCTCCCTTGATCTCCTCGTGCCCCTGCTGCTGGCGTTCCTCTTCGTGCTGGCGAGAGCGCCTGGAGAAGCGCTCCTGGTCACGTCGCCCGGAGGCGCCGTCCGGTCCGGTGATCTAGGCCGCCCTGAGGTTTCGTTGATGGTCAATGTCGATTGGGGAGAGGAGTTCATCCCCTCCATGCTCGACGTGCTCGACCAAAAGGGGGTCAAGGTGACGTTCTTCGTGGTCGGCGGCTGGGCCAGGAAGAACCAGGAACTGCTGAAAGAGATGAGCAGGCGGGGCCACGAGATCGGATCGCACGGCGAACTCCACAAGCTCGCCACCCAGCTCGACGACCGCGCGCTTGACTGGCTGATCTCAGAGGGCATCACGACTCTGTCGACCGTGCTCGGATGCGACCCGGCGCCACTGTTCGCCCCGCCCGCGGGCGACTGCGATGACAGAGTCGTGCGTGCGGCGGAGCGGTTCGGGTGCGTCACCATCCTGTGGACCGTGGACACGGTTGACTGGAAGAGACCTCCCGCCGCGACCATCGTCGAGCGCGCCGTCGGGAGGTCGGCCAACGGCTCCCTGCTGCTCATGCACCCGACGAAACCGACGCTCCAAGCCCTGCCCACCGTGATAGACGGGTTGAGGAAGAAGGGCCTCGAGCCGGTGGTGGTCAGCAGGGCGATCGCCCCGAGCACGAGCGCATCCAGCCGGGCGCCCGGCGCCTTGCGCTAACCCTCGAAGATCACAGGATTCCGAAGAGTGCCGACCTTCTCAATATACACTTCACAGACATCTCCGGACTTGAGGGGACCCACATTCTCCGGAGTACCGCTCATGATTATGTCGCCGGGCAGGAGCGTCATGGCGTCGGACGCCACCTCGATCAACGTCTGCAGGTTGAAGACCATCATACTGGTGTTGGAGTGCTGCCGGACCTCGCCGTTCACCAGGCACTTGATCTCAAGGTTCCCAGGGTCGATTCCGGTCTCGATGAAAGGTCCGAGCGGGGTGAATGTATCGAAGGACTTGGCCCTGCACCACTGGCCGTCGCTCCTCTGGATGGTCCGGTCAGACACATCGTTCCCGCACGTGTACCCCAGCACGTAGTCCAGCGCGCTTTCCCTCTTCACCCTCTTGCAACGCTTGCCGATGATCGCAACCAGTTCCGCTTCGTGGTCGGTCCTGTGCTCAGTGGTCGGCAGCACGACCGCCTCACCGTGCGCTATGACCGAGGAAGGCGCCTTCAGGAAAATCAGGGGCTCCGCCGGAGCGGTCTTGCGCACTTCGGCTGCGTGGGCATGATAGTTCAAGCCTGCCGCGATGATCTTGCTCGGCTCACAGGGCGCCAGGATTTTCACGTCGCCAAGCAGGACCGTCCTCCCCGTCTTCGCGTGCTGCCCGAAAATGCTGCCCTCGAGCTCGTGGATGGTCTCTCCCTCGACGACGCCGTAATGTGTCGCGGATTCATGCTGGTACTTCAGATATCTCATACCTGGTCCCCTTTCTCCGTCGCTTCGTGCTTGAATGGCTCGGTCAGGAGTTTCTGTAAAGCGGAACGCAGAACCTGCGTCCCAGCCTCAACGTCCACGCGCGCTATCTCCTCGGCCGGATTGTGGCTTATCCCACTCTCGTTCCGCACGAATATCATCCCTGTGGGCACGAATTGCGCCAGCTGCATGGAGTCGTGCCCGGCCATGCTGATGATCCTCGTGTGCGGCACACCGGCTTCCTGGGCAGCCCTGTCCACCAGTGAAACGACGCGCTCGTCCATCCTGACTGGCTCTTCATTCACCACTGCCTGCCTTCTTGCGGCAAGGCCCCGTCTGGCCGTTACCCGCGCGACCAGTTTGTCTATCTCGCGTACGAGCCGGTGCTTTGACCCTGGGTCACTCCCCCGGATGTCTATGCCGAGCTCCACTTCGCCAGGGACGACGTTTATGACGTTGGGCACGACTCGCACACGGCCCACTGTCGCTACGCTCTGCCATGGCTCCTCGCGCTTCATCAGCGATTCGATCTCGGCTATCACGTGCGCGGCGGCGACCAGCGCGTCCCTGCGGTCGGCCGCAAGCGACGCGCCCGAGTGCGACGCCCTTCCCTCTATCCAGACATGAAGCCTGGTCGGCGCGGCTATCGCGGTCACCACACCTACAGGCACTCCCGCATCCCTGAGCAAGGTCCCCTGCTCGATGTGCAATTCGATGAACGCCTCCGGCCTCTGCTCCATGGTCGGCCGCCCCAGCGAGTCGATACTTGCGCCGAGCCGGACGAGGGCGTCCTGGACGCCGATGCCGTTTGCGTCAACGTACGACGGGAGCTTGCCCAGGTCCAGAGCGCCGACATACGCCCTGCTACCGAACAGGGACAGGCCGAAACGGCTCGACTCTTCGCCCGCGAACGCCACGACCTCCAGCGCCAAGGGGTATTCGTCCGTGCTGCCTATTTCCTTCGCGCAGGCCAGCGCGGCGAGCACGCCGAGCGCGCCATCGTACTTTCCGCCCTGGGGCACGGTGTCGATGTGCGAACCGGTGAGGATGATAGGCTTGCCCGGCTCGCCGAGCCGTCCAAAGAGGTTGGTTGCATCGTCAAGGCGAACAGTCATCCCGCACTCGAGCATCAGGTCCCGGATATAGTCCCGGGCCTCGGCTTCGAGGTAGCTAAGAGCCGGCCGGGAGATGCCGCCCGCCGCAAGGCTGCCTATCTGCCCGAGCGATGCAAGGTGCCTGGAAAGCCAGTCCATGTCCGGCACGAGACTTGCCCTCCTCTGCTATGTACGGGAGTAGCGTACAGGGGACTGCGCGCTGGTCCGGGAAACTGAAATGGTGCGTCATGCTTTCGATGGCGTTGATGCTCTGTCCTTCCGGTGTGCCGTGCCGGGGCTATGAGGGGGGCGGCTCGCTGCCCGCAGAATGGCTTGAGATAATCTTTGTCGTGGGGGTGTGGCTTTGAAAGAGCCAGTGCAACTTGTCATCCTCGCCGGCAGTCCGCGGAGGAACGGGAATGCGGCGGCGCTTGCCGGGGCGGCGGCGGAGGGCGCGCGGGAAGCCGGTGCGGAAGTGGAGACATTCTGGCTGCGCGGCATGAGAATCGCTCCGTGCCTGGGGTGCGGCGGCTGCAACACGACGGGCAAGTGCATTGTGGACGATGACATGAGCAGGATTTACGCGGCTGGCGACCGGGCAGACCGGTTGATCATCGCCTCTCCGGTTTACTACTATGGCGTCACCGGATGGGCCAAGGCCGCCATCGACCGGTTCCAGCCCTACTGGGCTCAGACCTACCTGCTCAAGCGCCCTCCGTCAGGGGACCGGGAGAGGTGGGGCGCGTTCTTGAGCGTGGGCGCGACCAGGGGCCGAAGGCTCTTCGAGGGCTCCCTCTCCACAGTCAAGTACTGCTTCCAGGACGCGGGCTTCCGTTATGCCGGCCATGTGCTGGTACGCGGCATAGAACAGGTGGGCGACATTGAGAAGCACCCTGAGCACCTGGACCAGGCGCGGGCCCTGGGCAGGATGCTTGTCTCCGATCCTGCGTCGGTACCAAAGTACGAGGTCTAGGGACGGGGTAGCCTCAGTAACAGCGCAAACCAGCGCCTATCCTACCGCTCCGGTGAAAGCCGTATCCCGAGCTTCTTCCCGACCGGCGCCGGGATGCGCAGCCTTGCAGTCCTGAGCGGGTCAACGATCTGGCTTATCTCCAGGTGGCCGGTTAGAGACAGCAGCATGGCCACTTCTTCCAGCGCCATCCCGGTACGAGACATGATGTGGTAGAGCGCCGCCTCAAGCACCTGGTTGGAAGCTTCGTCAAGGTCTTCGGCCGAGCTGAGGAAGTAGGTGTTCTCCGCATCTTCAACCACCGGGCACGGCAGGACGATGGACTTGAGCACATCGATCCTGACGGAAACCTTGCCGGAAACCTCGACTCCACATACCACGACTTCTCCGTCGGCCATCACCGCATGCAGGTCTCCGATGCATAGGAGCGCTCCCGGCACACTGACCGGCAGGTAGACCGATGCGCCCTTACGGATATGCCGCGTGTCCATGTTGCCGCCATGGGGACCGGGCGTGCCGCACAGGACCGCCTCAAACGCAGGCGCGGTCCCGATCACCCCTATCATCGGGTCAAGCGGGAAGGAGATGCTTGGCGAGAAGTGCGCCTGACCGCCGTGGACGGGGACTATCCTGGTGCTGGACTCCTTGATGAGATGGCCGAACGCTCCAAGTTTCGGCACGGCCACCATCACACCGTACGGACGCACCTCGATGTTCTCTACCGTCACCTTAAGGGTGTCTCCGGGCACGGCTCCCTCAACATAGAGGGGCCCCGTCGCAGGGTTTATCGTCGACCAGCCGACGTTCTCGAACAGGTCGCATTCCTTCTCTATCTGGTTTCCGAAACAGTCCTTCGTCTCGAACTCGACGAGATCGCCGGGCCGGCAGGTGGCGGCAGGCGCGGCATCCGGGCCTATCGCATAGACCACTCTGGTGTCAGGTATCGTTAGCACGAGATCTACCTCCAGCGCCTTGAACTGAGCACGTCAGTATTGTTTCACAGGCAGCCGGTAGTTCTCCTTCATCGCT
>JAUYEF010000390.1 GCA_030691635.1 Bacillota bacterium | reverse complement strand
ATGCGTCTTTAAGGCGCTATCGATGAGCGGAGACCTGCTGGCGATCAAAGTGCTGGGTCCAGACAACCTCCTGCGGATTCGCTCCGACCGGGAAATTGCCAAGCTCCGGTTGTTGTCGTCTCCGCACATAGCCAAGCTAGTTGACTTCGGGGATGTTGAGCTCCGCGGACAGAACTGCCGGTTCATGGTCACAGAGTTCATAGAAGGTCAGGACCTCAGACGTGTGTTGGAAGCCCGGACAAGACTACCGGAAGCCAACATAGTAAGCCTTCTAAGCACGTTTGCACTGCCATCGACCTCATGTGGAGTGTTCGTGTCGTTCACTGTGACATAAAGCCCGGTAACATAATGGCCAATCGTAACGGGGTCTTCACTGTGATTGACTTGGGTGTTGCCAAGCACCTAGATGAGAAAACGATCACGATGTTCGGTACTACGCCCGGAACGCCAGGATATATGGCACCAGAGCAAACACGTGGGCGCAAGAACCTGACTCTTCGCGTAGACCTCTTTGCCCTTGGCGTCGTAGGATACGAGGCCTTGACTGGCGTACATCCCTTCGGCTACAACCAGCTGCTCATCGGTAGAATCGCTCCAGCCAAACCAGGGACCTTGGCGAAGGTGTCACCTGACATGGAAGCCTTGATCATGCAGATGCTTCAACCGAATCCACTGTACCGTCCCGAGTCCGGCGCCCAGATTATCACTAGATTGGGGGGGTAGTTGTGGCGCGTTTCCTCGTTAATCTGGGCTATAGGTGGGGAAGAGGAGCACCCGCTGACGGGGTTATCTTCAACGCCTCGGGATTTCACAAGGCTCAGGCAGGTAGGCGTGATTTCGAGTCTAGTCCTGATAGGCAATGGCTCCTGTTCGATCCTCAGCTCTACCTGTCCGTGTTGGATCTGGATAGGTGCGGCAACACCTGTGCGCGCTTGTCGACGTATCCGTGGTTTGGCATAGACGTTCCCGAGTATGATAGCCGCGAGCTGAATCAGGCAGATTGGTTTGCCAAGATTAGAGACAACCTGGCTTGGGTGCCAGCGATTCCGACAGACCCATCGGACATTCGTGCAGTAGTCAAGGGTTGCCTTGACTACCAGGTAGGTTTTGGGGTCACGCATCTCATTGCGCCAACACCTCTGGCTACCAACGCAGATGACCAGTTCGGAGTACAAATCGATTGGCTCGATCAGGCTGCAGCGCTGAAAGACAACTATGAGCAGCCGATTCTGGCCACTGTGGCCCTTCACGACTATCTGCTATCGCCGTATCGACCTGCCGACAGTCCGCTTCTACAGACAATACTCGACAACATCATGGTAAGTGGTCTGGACGGGGCTTACGCGCTGGTCGTGCAGGAAGACTCCGATAACGCTAGGATAACGGAGAAGAACATAGCCGAGAGCCTCCTCTACATATCTCATGTTGTCGGCAAAATGGGTGGCAGACCCGCTGTCATCAATTTCGCAGACGACTTGGGCCTCGCTTGCTGTGGCACTGGTGGAACGGCCTTCGCTGGGGGTGCCACGATGAAGCAGAGAAGGATGTGTCTATCTGATTTCATCGAGCGGTCAGGAGGGGGAGCCCTGCCTCGTTTCTACTCTAACACATTGATCGGAGACTACTATACCGAGAGCGATCTTGACAAGCTGCGAGCTGCCCGTTTGACCCGTCTCCTTAGGTTAGATGTTACGCCTCAGTCTGAAGCCCTAATCAGGGCATTGGACAGTGGAAGCGGCGCAAGGGAACTGCCTGCGTGGCGGCAGACGAATAACAACGTGGGCGTGGCTCAGGAGCACCGAATGACGCTCCTTCATCTACGAGCAGCAGCCCTAGAGCAAGTTCCAGTTGAGGACCGCCCGGACAGCATTCTTGCGTGGCTACAGAATGCCGAGGCCCATTCTAGCTTTCTGGAGAAAAGGTTCTTACTGACGCCACTAAGCGAAAACGGGCGTCATATTGCTGCTTGGCGAGGAGCTACGGAAGAACTACTCGATACTGTGTGAAATCCGGTGCGAGCCAGGGACGGCCGCTTTTCGGTTCGCGCCCGCCCGTACCTTCTGATCCTGTTCCACTTCATCGAGGGCGAGCTCGTCGGGTTTGGCGACTTGCCCGACGAAATCGTGGTCAAGCTGGCCGGGCTGGTCAGGCGGCTCCCCAAGAGCACCGGCTCCCCCTCGACCTGATCAACCCCCTGGTCGAGGGCTTTCAGATAGCTTTTGAGGATGTGCTGCCCGCGGGGTTAGAGGCGTTGGCGAACCTTGCGCCGGGTGGACCCGCAGGCTGGCGAGGTTTCCAGGAATTGCTCCTGCCACGCCGGAGCGAGATTCTGGGCTATCTCGACCGCCTCAAGGAGCTGCAAGCCATCGTGAGGGCTCGCCCCAGAGAAATGGTCGTATGCCACACGGACCTGCACGGCGCTAACTTGCTGGTAGACAGCAGGGGGAACCTCTACATCCTCGATTGGGAAGGGGCCATGCTTGCCCCGCCGGAACAAGATCTGTTCTTCTTTGCCGGCAGGGACACGTTCTGGGACCTGTTTTGGCCCAACTATGAGCGCGAATTCGGCCCGGCCCAGTTGGACGTGGATACCCTGGGCTTTTACTACTACCGCCGGGGCCTTGAGGACCTGGCCGAATGGATCCAACGCCTCTTGTATGCTGACCAGGGTGACGAACAGGAGTGCAGTGCCCTCCACTGGGCCACCGAGACCGTGGCCGAACTGTCCAAGGTGGAACCGACGCTAGGCAAGATCGCGGCACATCTCCTTCACCGCTAATCTCCGCTCAGGCCTTCGCCAGGCCCCTGCCGGCGGCGTAGGCTTCCTCCATGATCCTGGCGTTCTCCCTGATCTCCCCGGGTTTGTTGGCTGTGCCGTATAGTACGGAAGCCATTTCCACCCCGCACCATGCCGCCTCATCACGGAAGGTCGCGAATGCGTTCATCGCGCCGGAAGTGAAGGGGTTGTCATCACCGTAGACGAGGCACAGGACCATCTTCTTGCCGCGAAGCTTGGACCTGCGCTCCCCGTTTTCTTTGTAGCCAAGACCATACCACCTGTCGAGGAAGATCTTCGCCTGGGCGGACGGTCCGAAGCAATAGATAGGGCATCCGAGAACGAAGGCGTCGGACTCTATGAGTTTCTCGTGGACCGCCCGCATGTCATCGTCCAGGACACAGCCGGTGTAACCTTCTCCCGCCCTGCACGTGTCACACGCCTGGCAGCCACGCGCGTCGAGATCGTTGAGGAATACCTTTTCTGTCGTCGCGCCAAGGCTCGCCGCGCCCCTCAGGACCTCTCCGACCAGCGCATCCGTGTTGCCTCCCTTGCGCGGACTGCCGACAAAGCCCATTATTCTCATGAACATCGCCCTCCAGGAACCGCAATGCCCCTGACCAGCAGGGACGCACGGCCGTCGTTTCTACGGCCCTTTCTTGCCCACGATATCCTCGATGTCCAGCCGCAAGACGGTTGTGCCGGCGATGGACTTCTCACTGGTGGCGCGCTCCCTGTCCTCCGGGGTCGCGCGTGTCCATATCTGGTCGATCAGGGTCTCGATGGCATGTCTCTTCTCCTCGGGGCATTCAACGATGGCAATGCTGCCGCGCATGACGACAGACTTGTACGTGTAGGTGCAGCTGCCTGGAGTGAAGCCCTTGTCCTGAAACACTGTGGCGCAAACTCGGGGATTGGCCTTGATGAACTGTATCTTGTGGCCTGTAGCGCCGCAGTGGAAGTACAGAGCGTTCTTCGTGCTGTCATACCCGTAGGTGAGCGTCACTATGTAGGGCTCATTGTCATTGCACATGGCAAGGACTGCATGCTTGCCTTCCTTGAGGATCGCCGCGATTTCCGCAGCATCAGTCAGCTCACGGTTGGGCTGACGCAGATGGGACTTGGTACTCATCGTATTGCCTCCTTGATACGAGATGCGCCCGCAAGATGCGGGCCATGGTCCGGAAGACTCCACCCTAGTTTTCTTCGACGTGGCGTGGGAGGCTCCTCTGAAAGGCAATTACGACCAGCATGGAATGAACCTGGCTCTTTGTCAAAGGACTCGCCTGCCCTGCGAGGTTTCAAACAGCACAACAAGGGGTTCGACACTCCTGGCACAGAACTTCCTAGCATGTCGATGTGTGCGGTCCAGCGTGGGAAGGTTTGAACGATGCCGGTGCAACCGCCTGCCTCCGTCGCTAAAGAGGCAGTACGTGGGCTGGGTGATGAGCGCCAAGCGGGAGGAGACACAACTGAGGCGGTGCCAGCAGACCCGTACGTGTGCTTGAATCCATGCAGAAAGTGGCGGTGCCATCGTGGACGGTAGGACGGAGACATGGTCGATCCGGGAGTTCGGCCCCGGGGACCTCGGCTATATCGCACACAGGCACGGCGTCATCTACAGCCGTGAATATGACCTGGGCGTGCCGTTTGAGGGGTATGTGATCGCGTCCATGGCGGAGTTCCTGGACAACAAGGATCCTGTCCTGGACCACGTCTGGATAGCTGAAGTCGATGGGCGGTTCGCGGGCTGCATCGCCCTGATCGGGCGTGGCCGCGGTCAGGCACAGCTCCGGTGGTTCCTCGTCGAGCCGGAGTTCCGCGGGAAGGGTATCGGAAAGACATTGATGGCGATTCTGCTCGATCACTGCCGTCGCGCCAGAGTGAAGAATATATACCTCTGGACGCTGAGCGTGCTTGACGCGGCCAGGGCGGTCTATGAGAGGGCAGGCTTCCGCCTTACCGAGCAGAAAACGCATGAGATGTGGGGCAAAAACCTGACCGAACAGCGCTGGGACCTGGATATGGGTGGCCGAGAGAACCTGGGTGGCCGAGAGGCCCACAGATGACCGGCGCGCAATCGCTCCTGCTCATCTTTCTTGCGCTGATCGGTGGCGCGTCGTACGTGTTCATAAAGGTGGCCGCCCCCGCCTTCGGGCCGCTTGTCCTGATGGCAGTCCGGGTGCTTGTGGCAGGCCTCTTGCTGATGCCGTTCGCGGGCCCGAGAACGCTCATCTCGGGTTTGAAGGACAACTGGCGCCGGTACCTGCTTCTTGGTGCCTTCAATGCCGCGCTGCCGTATTCGCTCATCGCCAACGCCGCTCTCCACCTCAACGCTTCATTGCTGTCCATAGTCAACGCGCTGACTCCGCTGCAGACCGCAGCCATTTCAGCCATCTGGCTGGGCGACCGTCTTACCGCCAGGAAAGCTGTGGGCCTGCTCGCAGGGCTGGCGGGCGTGGTCATCGCCGTGGGGTGGCAACCGATCCCAGCAAGCCCTGCCGTCATAGGTGCCGCGTTCTGCTCAGTGCTGGCATCGTTCTTCTACGGGCTCGGTGGTGTCTACGCCAAGAAACACTGCTCTGGCATGAACCCGTTGAAGATGGCAGCGGGCCAGCAGTTTATGGCAGCCCTGTTGCTGTCGCCTCTGGCTCTCGCGTCGCTCCCGGAGCGGCCGGTACCTGCGAACGCCATTAGCGCGATGCTTGTGCTGGCCGTCTTCGCCACGGCCCTGACATCGTGGCTGACGCTTGTGATGATCAGGGCGATCGGCCCGACCAAGACGCTGACCGTGACCTTTATGATGCCGGTCTTCGGCATAATCCTTGGGGGTATCATGCTCAAGGAGGCTGTAACGCCAGGCACGGTGATAGGGCTCATCGTCATCCTGGGCAGCGTGTACGTTGTGACGGAGGCACGACTGACGGGAACTGGCCTGGTTGCCGTACGGAAAACGCGATGAACTACGCTTCCCCTCAGGCGTTGCAGGAACCGGTTCTGTCAAACATGGAGAAACTGGCGGGTAGAAACGCGAGGTGTTGCCGTGGCCCCGTCTTTGCGTACAAAGATACTCAGGCTGGCACTGTGCTGCGTGGTCGCCCTCGTGGCAGCCTTGCTGGCGGCCGGCTGTGTCGCGTCGTCACGGACGCCTGGGCAAGGCTCACCGGTGGCACCTGGGGCTCCTGGTCCTGGGGCTGCTGGCCCTGGCACCCCTGGCCCTGACGCTCCACAGAAGCAGGCTCCGGACGCCCATCCGAATTCAGCCTTGATCGTGGCCTCCGGCAAGACCCTCCAGGAGAGATTCCTGACACCCGGTGGTTTTGAGCGGGTGGGCGTCGACCCTGGCTCGTTCGCGCATTTGCTCCGGACTCTTCCCCTTAAGGCCCATGGCGCCGAGGTCAAGCACTTCGACGGCTCAGTGAAGGCCAACCGCGGCGTGTATGAGGCAGTGGTGGATATTGATGTGGGCACGCGGGACCTCCAGCAGTGCGCCGACGCGATCATGCGTCTCATGGCGGAATACCTGTTCGGCCGTGGCAGGTACGACGAAATACACTTTAACTTCGCCAACGGTTTCCGGGCGGACTACTCCAAGTGGGCCGAGGGATACCGGGTGGTTGTCGCGGGAAATGTCGCCCGCTGGGTGAAGAGCGCTCAGCCATCTCGCTCTTACAGTGACTTCAGGAAGTATCTCGACATCGTGTTTTCATACGCCAACACAGTATCACTGGCGGCGGAGATGCAATCGGTTAGCGTCGTCGGCATGGCGATCGGGGACGTCTTCGTTGACAAGGGCCATGCGTTGATAGTGGTCGATATGGCTCAGAGCACGATAGGCAGCAAGAAACTCTTCATGATCGCCCAGAGCTACATGCCCGCTCAGGATATACAGGTTCTCTGCAATCCCGGACGCCCGGACTTGGGCCCGTGGTATGAACTGGATTTCGGCGATGTGCTGCGCACTCCGGAATGGACGTTTACGGCTGGGGACTTGCGCAGGTTCAGGTGACGCCCGGCCTTTCATGCCCTTTGCACCTGCTGGCACAGTGAGTCCGCCCAACCTGTTCCGCCAGGGAACAGCTTTGGCAAGAACGTGTTCCGTCAGGCGCAGTGGTAGGGGCTTCTGCGCCGGCCGGAACAGGCTCCGGCGAACTGTATGTCCTGGGAGAGCCACCGGACCCGCCTACACCCCCTCCACCACCACCGTCATGCCCATGCCGCCGTTGATACACAGCGTGGCAAGCCCCAGTGCAGCGCCCACTCGTGGCATCGCGTACGCCAGCGCGACGATCAGCCTTACGCCCGTCATGCCGATTGGGTGCCCGAGCGCGATCCCCCCGCCGTCCACGTTTGCGATTTCCCGGCTATATCCAAGGTCGCGCTCGCAAGCCAGCACCTGTGGCGCGAACGCCTCGTTTATCTCGATCAAGCCGATGTCGTGCATCTGCAGCCCCGCCACATCAAGCGCCTTCCGCGTCGCGGGCACGGGCCCAAGGCCCATGTAGTTCGCATCGACCCCCGCGCTCGCGATGGATCGTAGCCTCAGAAGCGGCTGGAGCCCGCGCGCTCTCGCGGCCTCCACGGTCGTCAAGACCAGCGCCGCCGCCCCGTCCGTGATCCCGGACGCGCTGGCAGCGGTGACGATGCCGTTGTCCTTGAAGACGGGCTTCAGGCCGGCGACGCCGGCCACGGTGGACCCGAACCGCGGGTGCTCGTCCTGGGCGAAGACCACCGGTGGGCCTTTCCGCTGTGGCATCTCGATGGGCACTGTCTGCGACGCCAAGCGGCCCGCCTTTACGGCGGCCTCAGCCCTGTTCTGCGAGAGCACCGAATACTCGTCGCTCTCCCCGCGCGAGATTCCGTACCGTTGGGCCACATTCTCGGCCGTCAAGCCCATGTGCTGGTGCGTGATGGCACAGATAAACCCATCCTTGTGCAGCCCGTCGTAAAGCGTGTCGTTCCCCAGCCGGTAGCCCCACCTCGCCCCCGTCAGCAGGTACGGTATCTGGCTCATCGCCTCTGTGCCTATCACCAGGACGGTCTCCGCGGCGCCGCTCGCGATGGACTGGTACCCGGCCTCGACCGCCTTGAGGCCGGAGCCGCAGGCCATGTTGACCGTCCAGCCAGGCACGGTTTCGGGCAACCCCAGGAGGGGCACCACCGCGCGTCCGGGATTGGGGCCCACGCCCGCCTGCCGGGCGTTCGATAGGATGACCTCGTCAACAGCCCCCGGCTCGATGCCTGCTCGCTTCAACGCCTCCGCGCCTGCCCTGACCGCCAAGTCCACGGCGGTGAAGCCCGCGAGAGCGCCTCCGAACTTGCCTATTGCAGTCCTGACCGCTGATGCCACGACCACAGGCCTCTCGCACACAAAAGCGTTCACATATCGCGCCACAGTGTTCACTCCCTACACCACCCCGGCCTGTCTCAGAGCCGCGACTTCCTGCTCCGAGTAGCCGAGTGACCCAAGTATCTTGAGCGTATGCTGGCCAAGGCGCGGGACCGGCCGGCCCGGTACTTCCTCTGCGTCCGACAGCCTTACCGGAGTCCGGGTGAGCTTCCTCGGCCCCAGGTCAGGGTCGTCGAGTTCGACGAGCATCTTCCTGGCGGCGACGTGCGGGCACTCGAAGATGTCCTTCGCCGTGTGGACAGGGCCGGTGGGAACACCGGCAGCCATCAGCGTGTCCACCACCTCAGCCTTGGTTTTGCCCTTCATCCAGATCTCAAGTGTCTCCCGCAGGAAGGCATCGTTCTGCGCGCGAGCAGGCCCGGTGTGCGTCCGCGGGTCATCCACCAGGTCCTCCCGCCCGATGACCGTCGCCAGCCGCCTCCAGAGATCGTCGGTGGGTATGTTGAGCGCCACGTAGCCGTCGTCTGCCATGAAAGCCCCGCGTGGCCCGGCTATGGTCTCCCTGCCGCGCATCGGGGCCTCGCCCGTGAGGGAATAGGTCGCGAGCGAGCGTTCGTTCAGCGCAAGCATGGCGTCGTACATCGAAGTGTCCACGAACTGGCCGAGGCCTGTTCTCGCCCTGTCGTAGAGCGCGTACATGATCCCGAGAGCGGTTACCATGCCGGAGTAAGTGTCGGCGAGACCGTACATCGTGGTGATGGGCGGGCGGTCGGCGAAGCCTATCATGTGCATCACTCCGCCCATGGCTTCCGACACGATGTCGAACGCGGGCCACTTGCTGTACGGCCCCTCAAACTCCTCAAGCTGGCCGAACCCGCTTATGGCTGCGTACACCAGCCTTGGGTTCACGTGAGACAGGTGCTCGTAGCCGAGTCCCAGCTTCGCCATGGTACCCGGCTTGAAGTTCTCGACCAGCACATCTGCCTTCTCCGCCAGCCGCTTGAGGATCTCCTTGCCCTTTGGGTCCTGAAGGTTAAGGGACAGGCTCTTCTTGTTCCGGTTGTATTGAAGGAACCCGCCGCTCACGCGTGTCTTCCCGTTCACTGAGGCGACGTACGGCCCGATTGTGCGCCGCGGGTCGCCGCTTCCGGGCCGCTCGACCTTGATCACCTCAGCGCCGGCGTCGGCCAGCAACATCGTGCAGTACGGGCCTGCGATATACTGCTCGACGCCCAGCACGACCAGCCCTTCGAGCGGCTTCCGCTTCTGTTGTGCCATGGGTGCTTCCCCTTTCGTCAAGACAGGACGTCTAGATCTCACGTTTCTGGAGGTCTGCCTCAAGGTCCCTGACGCCAGCGATGAGCCTCCGTGCGAGTTCGTCCACTTCCGCAGCGGTGATCACGAGAGGCGGGCCGATGAGCACGTGGTCGCCTGCCCGCCCGTCGGCGTGGCCGCTGCCGGGGTAGACGACAAGCCCGTGCTTGAGGAGCTTCTGGGTGAGCTTCTCGCCGATGGCGTATTCGGGCGGGAAGGGCATGCGGCTCTTCTTGTCCCGCACAAGTTCGACCCCGCAGAAGAGGCCCTTACCTCGGATGTCGCCTATGATGGGACTCTCCCACAGCGGCTCGAAAGCCTTGAACATCCTTTCACCCATGACGCGGGAGTTCTCCGCGAGGTTGTGCTTCAGGTAGTAGGTCAGGACGGCGACGCCGGTCGCCGCGGATAACGGGTTAGCGCCGTACGTATGGCCGTGTGTGAACTTTCCGGTGCCGTCTTTGAGCACCTGGTGCAGGCTCTCCTTGACGATGATACCTCCCAGCGGCGCGTAGCCAGCGCTCATCCCCTTGGCGCAGGCGATCACGTCGGGGACGACGTTCCAGTGATTCACCGCGAAGTGCGCGCCGGTGCGCCCGAAGCCGGTCATCACCTCATCGGCGATGAGGAGCACGTCGTGCCTGTCGCATATGGCGCGGACCATCGACCAGTACTCTTCGACGGGTGGCACCGCGCCGGAGGCGGCGCCGATGAACGGCTCGGCAATGAACGCGGCCACGGTCTCGGGGCCGCACTTCAGGATCATCTCCTCAAGCGCTTTCGCGCAGGCGACGCCGCAGGCGGGGTATGTCAACCCGTACTGGCAGCGATAGCAGTAGCAGGCCGGGATATGTGGGAAGTCCACCAGCATTGGGTTGTACTTCTGTCGCCGGGGCATGTGGCCCGTCATGGACAGCGCGCCGAGCGTGTTGCCGTGGAAGCCGTGCCACCTCGCGATGATCTTGTGTTTCGGGGTCCCGGCCCCGTCGCGCTCGATGAAGTACGTCCTGACGAACTTGACTGCGCTTTCGGTGGCCTCCGACCCTCCCGACACCAGGTAGAGCCGGCTCAGTCCCTTTGGGGCGAGGTCGCACACCATCTGCGCGAGGTGCATTAGCGGCTCGGTCGCCCAGCGGGAACCGTGGGTGAAGGAAACGGTCCCGGCCTGTTTCACCATCGCCTCGACCACTTCGGGGACCCCCTGCCCGATGTTCGTGACCATCGAGCCGGAGCACCCGTCCATGTACTCCTTGCCGGCATCATCGTAGAGGTAGATACCCTTGGCCCTGACTATGACGCCGTGCTGCCTCTTCACGTCCCGGTAAAAGACGTGGTCGCCGTACTTGTCGAAGTAGTCACTCTGCAAGGTCAAGTCTCCTTTCATTGGGGCCAGTACACATGGTTTTTCGCGCATATCTCCTCGAACTTCTCGAGTGACTTGAGCGTCGCGCCTTCGTCCTTGCGCCCTATGGCCGTGATGATCGCGTTGATCACCGAGAGAGGGGCCACGAACGACTCGATGAACGAGTTGATGCCGGTCCTGGCCACCAGAGTGAGGTCCGCGGCCTGTGCCAGCGGCGAGAAGGCGCTGTCGGTCAGCGCGATTGTCTTTGCGCCGAGGTCCTTCGCGTACTGGAAGGCCCGCACCGTCATGCTGGAATAGCGCGGGAAACTTATCGCGAGCACGACATCCTCGGCCCCTGCGGCATCCAGCTCTTCGAACGCGCTACGGGTGCCCTGTGACACCATCCTCGCGGACTTGCCGATCGTCTGCAGGTAAAACGTGAGGAACACTGCCAGGGACTGCGCGCTGCGTAGGCCGAGAACGTAGATGTCACGTGCCTGCGTCAAGGTGTCCACGACCTGGCCGAAGACACCCGGGTCAAGTTCGGACATCGTGCGCTGCAGGTTCTCGGCGTCCGTGGTAAGGACCTCATGGACAGTGGTCTCGAGCCCGCCAGACGACATTCGAAGCCGTGTCACCGTGTCAAGCCTGGCACGGACCATCACGGCCAGCACGCGCTGCAGGTCAGGCCACCCCTGGTAGCCGAGCGCCATCGCGAACCTGACCACCGTGGACTCGCTCACTCCAGCGGCAGCCCCCAGGCGACCCGCAGTCAAGAATGCAGCGCTCTCGACATTGTCCAGCAGGTACTCGGCCACACGCTTGTGGCTATCCGACAGCGCGGGGTATGATGCTTTGAGACGTTCCACCAGGTCAACGGGCTGTTGCTGCAAGAACTGCACCAGCTCCTTTCGAGTGTTGCAGGGAATGATTCCCCTTGCCATGATATTCCTCCTGCAAGGAGAAGAGCACGGAGCCGTAGAAGCGGGTACTAACGTTCACCGAATAGCAGCTAGCTGCAATTACCGGTCGACACTTGACATACCGGGAGGTATGGGATATGAGGATCGCCATCGCGGGCATCTCGCACGAGACCCATACTTTTCTCCCTGACAAGACGGGCCTGGAAGACTTCGACCGCGGCGCGACGCGCGGCCAGGCAATTCTCGACACGCACCGGCCCGCGAACTCGTCCATGGGCGGGTTCATCCAGGTCTGCGAGCCCGCCGGAGTCGAGCTCGTCCCGGTCGTGTACTCTTCCGGGGGCGTCGCAGGCACCGTGAAAGACGAGGTGTACGACAAGTACATAGGCGAGATGTGCGAGGGACTCGCAAGGGAAGCGGGCACTCTTGACGCGGTGCTGCTCTCCCTGCACGGCGCCATGGTGACCGAATCCAGGCAGGACACCGAGACCCACATCCTGAAGGATGTCCGCAAGGCTGTGGGCTACGACATCCCGGTGATGGTGGCGCTCGACCTTCACGGCAATATCGACCCCGCGATTCTCACCAAGGCGACCGCGATTTTCGGGTACCACTCGAGCCCGCACGTGGATGAGGCCGAGACAGGCAGGCGGGCGGCGCGCGCTCTCCTGGACATGCTGGCAGGGAAGACGCGGCCGGTGACCGCCATGGCCAGGCCCGGGATGGTGGTGCCCAGCATATTCAGCGCCACCACGGTCTCGCCAGCCAAAGACATCATCGGCAGGGTCATGGACTGGCAGCAGAAGCCCAGGGTGATAGACGTGTCCTTCTTCTTCGGGTTCGCCTGGTCAGACGTGCACCAGCTCGGCGCGTCGGCGGTCGCGGTGACGGATAACGCGCCGGAACTCGCCAGGGTCATCGTGGATGACCTGGCGCAGGCTGCCTGGGCGCGCAAGGAGGAATTCGCCGGCCGGAAGGGCGTCTTCAACCTGCACGACGGGGTCGCCGTCGCCATAGATAAGGCCAGGACTGCGTCGAAGCCGGTGGTGCTTCTCGACCATGCGGACAGGCTCAACGACACGACATTCGTGCTCCATGAGCTCATTCGTCAGGGTGCCGAGGGCGTGGCGCTACCGCTCCTGTACGACCCGGAGGCCGCGCACATCTGCCGGGAGGCCGGCCGGGGCAACATGGTGGAAGTGATGGCCGGCGGCAAGAGCTCTCCGCAGGCCGGTGGGCCTGTGCGGCTGGTCGGGCGCGTGGAGTGGGTCGGGGAGAAGAGATACATGGGCACAGGGCCGATGACGCACGGTGAGAGGCAGGACCTTGGCCTGACCGCCATAGTGCAGGCGGGGGGCGTGTGGGTCCAGATCACAAGCCGCCGGCACTCGCTCATAGACGAAGACCCGATCACACAGTTCGGCCGGAAGACCAGCGACTTCAAGATCATCGTCTCTAAGTCCAAGACCCACTTCAGGGCTGTCTACGAGAAGGTCGCACAGGAAATCATCATTGTGGACGCCCCAGCGTACAGCCCGGTTGACCTGAGCGTCTTCAAGTATAAGAACGTTCCGAGAGGTGTCTACCCCATAACGAGGGAGTAGCGCGAAGGGCAGGCATAATAGTCCTGCAAGGCAAGAGATTGGAGTCAAGGGCCGTGGACTACAGGGTCGTGGTGGATTTCTCGCCGGCCTATGAGATGGTGGCAAGCTTCGCGGCTCTGACGGAAAAGCAGTTGTCCAGGCCGGCTACAGACCTCGGACAGGCGTGGAGAGATCGTGTGACCGGCATACTGAGGCCGGACTTCGCGGCCGAGCTGCCTTCACAGCGAGACCTCTGCGTCCACCATATCGTTTTTCCCTTCATCTACGAATGCCCTGGCGAGCGCGGGTGCTGGGGCTTCCTGCGCTGGTTCAACACCCTGGCTCCCGCCGAACTGCGGTCGGTGCTCGCACGGTACGGCGTGGAGCGGTTCGAACGGGACGAGCAACTGCTAAACGTGCGGGACGCGTACGTCAGGCTGCTCCGGGAGTGGAACAACCAGTATTTCAGGAGGATCAAGCCGGACATACTGAACGCCCTGGCGGCCGAGGCCGCCTACAGGCGGACCATCCTGGAGACCCAGGGACCGGAGATGGCGGTCGAGACGGCCACTGGGGGAATTCTCCTGCACCCGGATGCGCTTTACGACCTTGTGGTCCTTGTGCCGCAATATCACTTCAAGCCCATAAACTTCATGTCATGGCAAGGGTCGACCGCCTTCATCATGTACCCCTGCGAGACGACCGCAGTCGCCACCGGCCAGCCATCGCCGTCGTTGCTCCGCATCGGACGGGCGCTCGGAGACTCGGTCAGGCTCCAGATGCTCCGCAGGATGTCGCGTGGCCTGTGCACACTGGACGATCTCGAAAGCGACCTCGGCCTGACGCGCAGCGTGGTTCATCACCACATCGTCATACTCCGGAGCGCAGGTCTCGTGCGTATCTACACCGGAGCCAGCGTGCCCGACCAGTTCGGCGCGCGGCTTGAGGCGCTGGACACTTTCGCCGGCAAGCTCCGGGACTTTCTTGAGCAGGATGAGAAGGCGGACGCCCGATCAGGCTGATGGGGATTGCGGCGGCGTCTGGCTGACGGATTCCGACGGTGACCGAGGCCCGGAGGAGGAATATGCAGTATATCCCCTTGCACGCTGTCATGATGCTTTTAAACGTGCGCTGCGCTACCCCATGCTCCCCGCGGCGGCCCATTGCGACAGCAGGCTGCGTATGCCCGGCAGGCTTATCCTGGCCTGCCGCTCGAGTAAGACACGGAGGGCGTCGATCTGATCAAGTCTCTTGAACATGTACGGCGCAAGTTCCGGCCTTAGGCCGAGAGCCTCCGGGCCGTCCGCAAGGCACACCATTACTCCCCCCAGCCGTCTTGCCAGGGCCATCGTCTCAAAGAGTTCGAGGTTCTCGAACCGCCGCCCTGACGCGGCGCCGTATGCTTCGAGGCAGGCCTGCGCGACCCCGGGCATGTTCTGCGTCTTGCTCAAGAGCATCGACTGGGCGATGTCGTGATGCGGGTCCCCAAGGCCGGCCTGCCCCCAGTCCAGTACCACCGGCCTGCCGTCTTCACGCAGCATGATGTTCCACAGGTGGAAATCCCCGTGCAAGAGACAGGTTTCGCCGCCTTCCAGGCCGGGCCTGTGATCGTCCATCCACTTCAATATGGGCGCGAGCTGTGGGGATATGCTGGATGGCGCAAGGAATTCGCGTATGCTCTCGGGTTCGAGTGTCGTGAGAGCGGCGTGCCGATCTCGCCAGGCAGTCCCCTCGCCGACGAAGGCGCCGGGATCCATTGCGTGAAGTCTTGCCAGCAGGTCGCCGAAGATCAGGGGGGCCTCGTGCTTCTGCTGTTCCGTGCCCCTCGTGTACTGGACTCCCAAGAGGCTGCCGCGTATCTGCTCCATGACGAAGAAAGGTCCGCCCAAGAACGCTGCGTCCGGCTCGAACCGCACGGCCCGGGGCACCGGGTAGCCTGCTTTGAACAGCGTGTCGAGCAGGAGGAACTCCGCCCGAACCCGCTCCGTCTGCCACAGCCAGGGGTAGACCCTTGCGGCCAGGTGCCTGAGCCCGCCGAACTCAGGAATGAAAGGCTCCACGGTGAACATCAGGATCTCGGTCTCCCAGCCGTCACTGGCCCGCTTGAAGGCGGAGACTGCGCTACGCCCTCCGGAGGCCCGGCTCACGTAGCCCTCAAGCATTTCCTGCAAAGGTCGTGTTTCTGGCAGATGTCACCCTCCTCGTCGACGGGACTGCAGCCTGCCGGCAGGCCCCAACTGTTAGAATTCGACAACTATGGGCCGGGTCCTCCGGCGGCAGGTCATAGCAGCCTTCTTGGTTGGTCCATCCAGCGGGTATGAACCCCCGAGTATGTCCAGCAGGCTGACATAGGCCCCGAGTTATCCATAACACGTTGGTCTGTACAGCCGGTATGACACGTCACTTCCGGTGGGTAGTGTCGCTTCCTGGTGACGATGCGCGCAACGTCGCTCGCCGGTGATCAACAGCCCGGCGTATGGTATGGGGATCATCTTGTCTGCGGCGGTGACAGGCCGGAGTAGGAACGGCGGGCAACTATTAGAATAGAAAGCAGAACAGGGGGGAATCGTGTCGCCGGTCGTGCGGGCTTCGCCACAGAGGACATCACCCCGGAGCCAGGCATCAGCTTGTTCGGCTACCATCGGCCTTTCCCGTGTGCTGAGAGGCGACAGTTCCTGGATCTCTGGTGACTACCTGGGGTGGCTCAGGAAGGTGTTGCGAGAGAGGCTCGGCTGCACCGTGGCGGTGGGAACCGGATGCGCCGGGGACTCGAACCCCCGGTGGAGAGGCAGCACCGGCGATCTGGAGCGGGTCGCGGCATGCATCTCGGGGCCGGTTCTTGACAAAACCGCAGCCCTGTCGCCGGAGCCCCTGCGACGCCTGTGGGCGGCGTCCAAAGTCATGCGCATGCGGCTTGTGGACTTGCCCGGACTGCAAGAGGCGAGGGCGCTGGCCGGAACCGCGGCCAGAGAGTGGGAGGTCGACACGAGCCCGTGGCTGTCGACTGTAACCCGCCAGTGCGAACAGCGCGGACCGGAGATCTCGTTGGACATGGAGGTACAGCTTGTCCGCATCAACGGCGGCTTTCTTGCAGGGGTGCCCATGGAACCGTTTTCGGAGATAGCCTTGGACGTACTCGCCGAGACCGGCAACCGCCATGGCTTTTTGTGTGGATACACAAACGGCCTGATAGGCTACCTCCCCACCGAGCAGGAATTCCTGCGCGGCGGCTACGAGATAGAATGGGCGCCGGTCGTATACGGGCTGGAGGCGGGGCTATTGATGCCACCGCGCCCAGAGACCGCTTCGGAAGTGGTGCGGACCGTGGCGGAGCTGTACCGCGAATCCCAGGCAGCAGTGACACCAGGAGGTGTTCGGGGTGCTTCCCAATGATGTGACTATAGTGCTGGTGAATGCTTGCGAGAAGGGCCCAGCCCGTGGCCGCTGCCCGGCGCCGGGCTGGCCTGAGCAGGCGGCGCTGCTGCTCCAGGCCTGCTTCCCTGGCGAGGATGGGTATCCGACCCTCGAAAGGGCCGGCGCCGAGATCCAGGACCTCCTGGCCGACGCAGCATGCCTGATCGTGGCGTTTGATGGCGTCGGGGTAGCTGGGATAGTCGGAGGGCTCGAGTCTTACCACGGGCATGTCTGGGAGCTTCACCCCCTGGCCGTCCGGGCGGACAGGCGAGGCCAAGGAATCGGCAGCCATCTGGTGTCATTGTTGGAGGAAGAAGCCGCCCGCGCTCGTGTCGGAACCATCATACTCGGGACGGACGACACTGACGAACGGACGAGCATAGGAGGCACCAGTATCTTTCCCGGTGTGCTGCAGCGCCTCAGCGCCATCCGCGACACCGGAGGGCACCTGTTTGCGTTCTACCGGAGGCTCGGATACGAGGTCACAGGCGTTGTCCCCGATGCGAACGGACCCGGAAAGCACGATATCCTGATGTCGAAGAGCCTGAACGCGGTCATCTGTCAGGCAGGCATAGACCAGCGATCTCAGCGCGGGGAACCTAGAACCTGCTGAGTTCCTGTGGCGAACGCGGGTCGCGCGCCTCGTTCGCCCAGAGAACGCAGTTCTCTCCGCGCGTTCGTCTAGCGAACACCGGCGGTGGTCGCGGTCACTGCGTAGCCCGCCGCGGCCTCGTCGTGGCCAGAAGGTAGGCAAGCAGGCCCATCAGGTTCGTGATGAGGACGAACAGCGCCCAGAGGCGGCCGGGTTCATTGCGCGAGCGTGAGTCCAGGTAGACCCAGAACGGGAGCACCAGCCAGTAGGTCACGAAACTCCCCGCGAACAACAGCACCAGCGTCCTGTATCCCATCACCGGCGTCCCGATCCCCGCGCTGACGTCGTAGGCGACCACGACTAGCGCCTGCCCGCCGCCCAACGAGGCGACAGGCCATACCAGGTGCCTGAATACATCATTGTGTTCGCCTTCCGCGCGTATGGCTCCGATGGCGAGCAGTTGGGCCTTCTGGCTCTCCGACAGCCCAGCCCGGTCAAGGCCCGAAACCACGTTCCCCATGTCCCCGACGTCCCGCACGTTCTGGCCCTCTTTACCTGCCAGTGGCGCGCCCTTCTTGAGGACGATCGTTCCGTCTACATCGACGATCCAGAGGGCTGCAACGTATTTCTCCTTGCCAAGCTTCTGAGCTGCCTCGACCAAGGCCGGGTCACGGGCCGACGCCACCTGCGTCGGCAGGTCTCTGGCCAGCGCGCCGCTCACATGCGCCCTGGTCTCCTCGGTATCCACTAGCGCGGCGTTACGGCCTTTCGTCACCAGCCAGAGAGTCGTAACCGCCGTCGCCAGCGCCACGACGGCCAGCACTACCAGAAACCGTTTTGCCTGTTCACCGCGCATATGATGACCTCCTGGCAAGCACTATCGCCAGTGCTCCGAGCGGGCTGAGAGCAAGGTTCGCGAGGACAGCTCCAAGAACGAGCGGACGGATATCAAGGGCGGAGCCCATGAGCGCCCCCACCGCGGGCCCACCTGCTAACCCGGATACGATGACAACGAGCGCCAGCCCCCCGGCACACAGCGCGATGGCCCCGGCAGGAAAGCGCTGCTCGCCAGCCATGAGTCCCTCAGCGAGCCGGTTTCGCTCGCTCAACAAGACGCTAAGTTCGCCAGGTCTTAGCGGCTCCGGCTCGACCGACAAGGCGTCGGACAGGAGAGCGGCCATCTCAGCATCGGATATCTGCGGGCGCCGGCTGTCCCCGCCACTTTCCGGGACGCGTGGGATTATTCCGCCCGAGCCGCCCGCCAGGCCTTCTTCAGTCCATTCCCGTCCGCCCAACCTTGTTCGCCTCCAAGTATCTGCGCTCGAAAGCATCACGCGCCCGTGAGAGCAGGGATTCGGTGGCCTTGTACGACCGGCCGATCCTGTATGCCACCTGTCCCACGCTCAAGCCCTCCACATAGCGCAGCACGAGCGCCTTTCTGTAGTCTTCCGGCAAGGTCCATAGCGTTTCCACGACCAGTGACCGCGTCTCCGCAAGACCGCCGAGGTCCTCCGCCAAGGCCTGGTGGGCTGGCCCACCAGAGCCCAGCCCCGCGGAGTCCGTAACGGCTGCTTCTCGGCCCATGCCCGCCCTGTCCCCGATGTCGCCCGACGCATTTCGCGTTTGTTCTTCCTGAGGTAACCGGCAACTTTGTGCTTCGCGATGCCGCACAGCCATGAGAACAGCGGCGCCTCGCGCCTGTAGTTGCGCACAGAGCGCATCGCTTCGATGAACGTTTCTTGTCTCAGGTCCTCGGCCAAGTGACGGTCGCCGGTCCTGTGGTAGAGGTAGAGGAACAACGGCTCAGCATAGGCTTCAAAAAAGGATTGCCATGCCTGCTGGTCGGCCTGCTTCAGCCGGTCAGCGAAGCCTGGCTCCTCAAGTCTTTGCCCCGCACCCGGCACCGTCATCGCTCCCCCTGTAACATAAGTCGCGATTGGCGAGCGGAATCCTTCGCCGCCGCGTTCCGGCAGCGACTCAACATCTCTAAGTCGTTCGCGTGCCACTCTGAGTTTCAGGAACATGAAGGGCTCCATACTGCCCGCGACGAAGCCGTGGGCCAGGCGAGATAGTTTCCCCAGCAAAGTTCTCCCGGTAAAGGAGATGCACCTGATGAGCGAACAGGTCTTCCTAGCGAGGCTCCAGACGGAACTGGAAGAGCGCATAACCGGCTTTGAGGGCGTAGCGGGCATAACCGTCATCGACCTGAAGAGCGGCACCACACTTGGCTGCAACCAGGACCTTGTGCTGACCACCGCGTCGTCGATCAAGGTCCCGCTGCTGGTGGCCCTGTACCTGAAGGACGCCGCCGGTCAGCTGGACGTCCGGTCTCCGTTCACGGTGGATGAAAGGCACATGGTCGGCGGGAGCGGGGTGCTGCAGCACTTCGACCATCCGGCGACCCTGGCCCTGGAAGACATCGCCTCCCTCATGATCAACGTGAGCGACAATATCGCGACGAACATCCTCATAGACCTCGTTGGCATGGACTTCGTGAACAGCACCATGGAGGCCATGGGCTTCCACCAGACGCGCCTGAGAAGGAAGATGATCGACAACCCGGCTGCCGTGAGAGGGGACGAAAACACCTCGACTCCCAGACAGGCCGCGGAGCTCATGCGCCGCCTGTACAGCGGGGAAGTCGGGAGCAGGGAGGTCTCCGACAGGGTGCTCAGGATACTGAAGAAGCCCAAGCGAACGAGCCCGGTCGCAAGGCTCCTGCCTGAAACCGTCGTTATCGCCAACAAGCCCGGAGGGCTCGGGGGTGTGTCGTGCGAGTTCGCGGTGGTGTACCTGGAAAGGCGACCCTATGTGTTTGCGTGCATGACGAACTGGGCCGTCGGACCCGAACCGGCGGACTTCGTGGCGGAGGTGTCGCTGGAGGTCTATAGGTACTTTGACGTGCTCAATCGCTCGACCGAGTTCGGAAGGCGGCTTGACCTGGGGGACTTCCCGGACCTGCGGGGTTAGCCGGCCGGATGTGGCGACCGGCGATGGCGGCGTGAGTATGGACATGCACAGACGGCCGCCACCGGCGTGAGTATGCAAAGGCGTAGACCGGGACAATGGTAAATGGGGGTGCACCGGTGCAAGACGAGGTCATTGACGTGTTCGTGGAAGTCCCGAAGGGCTCTCGGAACAAATACGAGGTGGACCGGAACACAGGAAGGATATACCTGGACCGTGTGCTGTTCACGTCCACCCACTACCCCGCCGACTACGGCTTCATAGTGGACACTCTGGCCGATGACGGGGACAACCTGGACGCGCTTGTGCTCATGGAGGACCCCACGTTCAGCGGCTGCATCATCCGCGCGCGGCCGGTCGCTATGCTTGAGATGTGGGACGAGAAGGGCCGCGACCAGAAGGTGCTGTGCGTGCCGGTGAACGCGCCCCAGTGGGACTGGGCCAGAGACCTTGAGGATATCCCGAAAAACCTCCGCCGCGAGATCGCGCACTTCTTTTCCGTGTACAAGGAACTGGAGGGCAAGCCCTCAGAGGTGGGAGACTGGTCCGGCAAACGGCAGGCCATAGAGACGATAATCGATGCAAGACGGCGCCAGTCGGGGCAACCGGAAGACGGTGGTCGCTGACGGGCATCACAATCCTGCCTCTCGGTTACGGCTTGCCTCTCGTCAACGATGTGTTTCCCGGCGTTGACAGGGAGCTCGGCATGTGGGCCGGGAGGGCGAAGTCGGCCGGCTCTGAGCTATGCGAGCAGGCGCTCGCAAGCATATGCCGCAAACGCTTCCACTGCCTGGGCGGATCCGTCTACTCTTTGTGGCCCAAGGGGCAGTCGGCGTATCGCTCCGGGCTGTTGAGGCTCATCGTCGCTTTCCAGACCATGAGCGACTACCTCGACAACCTGTGCGACAGGACGGGGGTCCTGGACGATTCGGTCTTACGTCGCCTTCACGCTTCCATGCTGGCAGCGCTGGACAGCGGAGTGGAGGCGTCCGGCTTCTATGAAGGCTACCCGTGGAACGATGACGGGGGGTACCTTCGGGCCCTCGTCCTGACATGCCGCCGAGAGACGGCGGCCCTGCCGCACTTCCCGGTCGTCAGAGACCAGGCCATCGACCTTATCCGCCTGTACATAGACCTGCAGGTCCACAAGCACACTCAAGGGCTGGAGAGAGTGAGGAGGCTCTCGTCGTGGCACCGCGCCCACCTCACCAGCGCGCCTGAGACGTACTGGTGGGAGTTCGCCGCGGCGGCGGGCTCGACGCTCGGTGTTTTCGCGCTCTTCGCCATGGCGTCCCAGCGGCATGTCAAGCCGCAAGACATCTGCGCCCTGCTCGACGCGTATTTTCCATACGTCACGGGCCTTCACATCCTGCTTGACTACTTCATCGACCAGGAAGAGGACGCCGGGTGGCATGACCTGAACCTCGTGTCCTATTACCCGGATCCGGACCAGCGAAAGCAGCGTATGCAGGGTATCCTGAAGGCGGCGCTCGAATGGACAAGAGGTCTGCCGGATGCGGGGTTCCACCAGGGGGTGGTGCTCGGGCTGCTGGCCATGTACCTCACCGATCCCAAGGTGGCTGGTGACCGCCAACCGGAAGGCCACTCTCTTCTCCGGACAGGCGCCCCGTACACCGCGCTAATGCGTTTCCTCTGTGGCCGTCTCAGGAAGAGTGGCAGGCTCTGAGCCGCCCCCCACCGCTGCAAGCATCTGGCGATCGGAAAGGCGCCCTTCGAGCCTCTGCTCGAGCATGGAGACCACCGCCAGGAAAGGAGCGCGCGCTTCCTGGGCCGGGATGGATGACACGCACTTCCTCGCTTCGGATGCAAAGAACGTTGCCTTGTCCACGGCTCCCGCAAGCGAGCCGGTTGCCTCCAGGTCCCGCCGTATGCGTGCCAGCCTCCGCGAGACGAGACGCTTCTCGATGCTCTCTCGAAGGTAGGGCCCACGATCCGGGTGCGCCAGAAGGTATATCGGCGGCAGGGTCATTATCCCTTGCCTGAGGTCCGAGCAGACCGGCTTTCCCAGGTCATCCGGGTCGCCCACGAAGTCGAGGATGTCGTCGGAGATCTGGAACGCAAGTCCAAGGCAGTAGCCGAACTGGCCCAGCCGCTCCAACAGCGCTCCCGACGCGCCGGACACGAGCGCCCCGCCGGCGCAGGCGGCCTTCAGCAGCGATGCCGTCTTGCCCCCGATCCGCGCGAGGTAGCGCTGCTCGGACACAGAGGTGTCGAAGCGGGCCTCTCCCTGCTCGATCTCGCTCGAGCACATGTCCACGACGGCCTGCGAGACCACATTGAGGACGCCGGTGGCTGCATGAGGGATGAGGATCTCAAGCGCTCTCGCGAGGATCAGGTCGCCGGCGAGCACTGCCGTATGGTTGCCCCACAGGTTATTGACCGAGGGCATCCTGCGGCGCACGTTCGCTCTGTCGATGATGTCGTCGTGTATGAGGGAAGCGGTGTGCACCATCTCCACCGCACAGGCGACGTCCAGAGCAGCGGGGCTGGGCGGGCCGGAACATGCCGCTGCGGATATACAAAGCAAAGGCCGCAACCTCTTGCCGCGGCCGGCGAGGACGTGGTCCATGATGTTCTGGACCGCGCTCACAGGATATGACAGGTGCTTACGCAGCCGTTGCTCGACCGCCGGCAGGAAGCCGGTGGCCACCAGCGCGGGATTGGACAGAACAGATCACCTCTCAAGAGTGTCTCTTCAAACTTTTCCCGCCCGCGCGCGTGGGAATACCTAGAAAGATATCGCTTTTCCGGGGTTCATTATGTTCTGCGGGTCGATTGCCGTCTTGACCCTTCTCATCATCTCGAGCTCCGCGTTGCCGAGGGCCCGGTCGAGGTATTGGAGTTTGTATGTGCCGATGCCGTGCTCGCCTGCGATGGCGCCATCCAACCTGAGCGCCAGGAACATGAGTTCTGCCATCACCGCCGGGAATGTGGCTTCCCACCTGTCGTCGGGGATGCCCTTCTTCAGGATCAGGAAGTGCACGTTGCCGTCGCCGGCGTGACCGATGCAGAGCAGCGGGACCTCGGCTTTGCTGCAGATCTCCCTCGCGCCCATGAGCAACTCGGGGATCCGCGAGCGCGGCACGACGACGTCCTGCAGCTCCACCCGGGCACTCTCGGCCTTGGCCGCCTCAATGATTATCCGCCGGGCCTTCCACAGACGGTCCCTATCCTGCTGGCTCGTGGCCGCGAGCACATCCTGCGCGCCGATCTGGACGCATATCTCCCCGACCGCCTCGGCCTGGGCGTCCACCGAGTCCTGGGAATACCCGTCAATCTGGATGAGGAGCTGGGCCTCGTCGGGCTTGAAGGGAAGATCCTTGCCGAGGGCGCGCTGCGAGCACAGCACGGACTCGCGGTCCATGAACTCGACGACCGCCGGGAGGATCCTCTTGGCCTGCATGACCTTTGTCACCGCCTGGGCGGCCACTTCGAAGTCGCTGAACATCACCAGGAGATCGATGCTCGCGGGCGGGAGGGGGATGAGCTTGGTGGTGACCTGGGTGACTATCCCGAACGTGCCTTCGGACCCGATGAAGATATGGGGCAGGTCGTATCCTGTTGAGTTCTTCAGGACCTTGCCCCCGTACCTCAGGATCTTACCGCTCGGCAGGACTACCTCCAGGCCGGTAACATAGTTCCTCGTGACGCCATATTTCAGCGTGTGAGGCCCGCCCGCGTTTTCCGCGACGTTGCCTCCCAGGCTGCAGCTGTCGAGGCTCGCGGGGTCGGGTGGGTACATGAGCCCTCGCGCCTGCACTGCCTTGTGGAACTCACCAGTGATGATGCCGGGCTGGACGACCGCCATCATGTTCACTTCATCAATCTCAACAACGCTGTTCATCCGCTCCAACGACACCACGACACCGCCGAAGGTGGGGACGGAACCGCCGGTCAGCCCTGTCCCGAGGCCTCGGGGAACGACCGGCACTCCGAGCTCCGCGCAGGTCTTGACCACCCTGGAGACTTCCTGCGCTGACTCAGGCCGGACAACCAGGTCCGGCATCGCTTTGACGACAGGCGACTCATCATGCGAATAGGGCTCCATCAGCGTATCTTCGCACAACACGTGGCTCTCGCCGACGATTTCCATCAGAGATTCGCGTGCTTTGGGTATATTGCGTTTCCATTCGCTTGCCATGAAGAGACGCTCCTTTGCCTTTAACACTAGTGCGTCTGAGATTATTATAGTAACCTCGTGTAGTTCGCGGGCTCCGGCGCCACTTCCTGTCGGCGTGCTGCAACGAGCGATGAAGGAGAACTACCGGCTGCCTGTGAAACAATACTGACGTGCTCAGTTCAAGGCGCTGGAGGTAGATCTCGTGCTAACGATACCTGACACCAGAGTGGTCTATGCGATAGGCCCGGATGCCGCGCCTGCCGCCAC
>JAUYEF010000140.1 GCA_030691635.1 Bacillota bacterium | reverse complement strand
CCCAGTGATGCCGGGCGTCAGCGATCCTCTCAGCCAGCTGCCAGGACACAGGCCAGAAATCGTAGGGCAGGCCGTCGAGCACAAACTGGCTGCCCAGGGTCGAGGCCTTGTCTTCATCGGGGATGTAGAACATGTCCAGGTCGGAGCTCGGCGATGCGCGGCCGGTCGCATGTGAGCCGTAGTACGCGATGATGGCGATGTCTTGCCCGTGGCTCTTGACCGCATGCGAGACGAGGATAGAGGCCACATCGAAGACGTTGTGCATTGGTGTCACTCCTGTTATAGAGTCAAGGCACCGCCCGCAAGCAAGCACGACAGGATGTCGTGCTTGTTCGAGATCTCGCCGACTTCGACCTTGTCCTCAAGGTCCAGGTATTCGAGGCAGGTCCGGCAGATGGGCACCCGCGTCCCGAGGTTCTGGAGCCTTCGCATATGCTCCAGGCACGGGTGCCCCTCACACGCCAGCCGGACGCCTGAGTTCAGGAGGCAGATCGTGTCCGAGCGGCGACCCTCTTCACCCAGTAACCTGAGGAAGTTCGCCATGAGCAACCTGCCCAGCGCTTCGCTCGATAGGAGTATGACCTTCGCCAACATGCATCACCGCTCACTCTGGACCCGTAGGTCGCGCCGTGGCCGGGTTTGTACGCTGAAGCTCGGTCTCCGCAGCGATGAAGCCGAAGCCCGGCCAGTACGACCCTTCGAGCACCTTCTCGAAGTAGTTACGAGCCTGCCCCGGCCTCCCGGATACGAGATGCCAGGCGCCTATCCCGAAGCCGAGCGTCACATGAATGATGCCGCTGGACTCCATCATCGCCGATATCTCCTGCTCCGGCTTCTCGCCCTTGTAAAGGAGGCAGAGATAGTAGTTTATCGCTTCCTCGCCTGTGGCGGGCTGGAGGCCCTTGAGCAGGTCCTTT
This sequence comes from Bacillota bacterium, assembly GCA_030691635.1. Taxonomy (GTDB): domain Bacteria; phylum Bacillota; class Sulfobacillia; order JAUYEF01; family JAUYEF01; genus JAUYEF01. The sequence goes on along the minus strand of JAUYEF010000140.1, from coordinate 3,304 downwards.
GCCTCATCGTCATGCCCAGTGCGCCTCAATGTCAGCCAGAGCCAGTTTGACGCGGCTGCCCTGAAGTTATCGTCCGCTGCCGTACGGTAGCTTGCCCGGTATGCCTGGAGAGCGGCGTTGAAGTCACCTAGCAGCCACCTCGCAAGTCCGAGATGATACCAGATTTCGAACGAGTCGTCCTTCAGGTTCGCCGCATGCGCCAGATCCGCCTCGGCGCGCCTGAAGTCCCGGATGCTGATGTACCTGTGGCCCCTGTGCCGGTAGAGCATCGGATTGTGAGGATGTCTCTTGATGCCCATGCAGAAGACGTCTATGGCTTCGTGATACCGCCAGAGATAGGCCAGGCGGCGCCCGAACATGATCAGCTTCTCAACGTCCTCGGGGTCTGCCCGGTAGGCCTGCTCCGCCTGCTGCAACGCCTCGGTGAGCTTCTCAAGCTCTTCGCCCGTGGCCGGTGTCGCGTAGTACGCCACTCCCGACGGCGAAACGAACTCGGGTTTGTCTGGCATGGATTGACAACCTCCTGCATGTAGCGTCTTTGAACCCTTCCTTCCCTGTCCATACAGGTTCGCTGCCGGAGGTCGTTCTACCTCGTAGGATGTCAGGGTGCCTGCATCTCAGCGGTCCCGAGATGTGCTGTATCATACTCCGGTGTCCTACGACGAACTGCATTCCGCGTGTACAGGTTTCGGGCAGAGGTAGTCTCGCCGTGACTAGCATATTCCGCAAGCCCGTCACGCGGTGTTCAACTCGGGCGGAGCTATAGTCGGCGTGTACAGGTTTTGGGCCTGGGTATTCACGGCGTGACTAGCAGATTCTATAAGCCAATCACGCGGTGGTCAGCTTGGGCAACACCCACAAAACCGATCATATGACTACGTTTTCACCGCTGCTTTAGCCTGTCGCATGGCGCTACTCTGCGCCGCTCTCTCGCGATACCGCATGCAGATCCTGGCGAGAGTCCGGAAATACGGACCGGTCTCGTCCACACCGTTCTGGGGCAAAGCATCCGGCAGTAACTTCTCAAAAGCTCCCGGCCTCAGATCGTCGGCAGTCACTATGACCAACCTCACCCCAGCCCTGATGCTCAATGCCTGCTTAAGCAGGTCACGGGCCGCTTGCTCCTTGAAGTGCTCCTCATCTGGATAGGCCTCGGTCGGACCGGAATGCTGAGGGCCGTTGAACTCGAAAGCCACTCCTTTGAGATAATAGCGATCATATTCCATGACCTGTCCGGACAAGGGGTTGACCAAGAACTGTGGCCGGGCATTATCCACAAACTCATCGGAGCTAACCCGCAAATCCAGGTAGCTCTTCATCAGGAATTCGCCCTTGTTCTGGATCCAGTCGTAAGTCTTCTCCAGGGAGTCTGTCATCTTCTCTTGATGATGAAGTGGGATTAAGGCAATCGGACGTACCTTGCGGCCTGACCTGGCAAGGGACATCCATCTGAGTTCCACCAGCTTGCGACAAGATCTCAACGTCGCAGTCCTTGACGCGCTGGCCAAAGCGGCAAGTTCGGAAACGCTCTGCGGCTGGCACATGGCGGCAGTGAGATAGGTAGTCCGGTCAAAGAAACTGAGTTCGGGACACTTCAGTAGCCCCTGCAACACAACACCCGGGATCTTCACCCGGTAATCCTCCTGGAGCGCCCCTGCTCTACTCTAACACGAAACCGCGGCGAGCCATAAGTGCCGCGGTACCACTGCGGAAGTGTCTTGAGCAAGCTAGAGGGCGCCCCCGGGGCGCCCTCAACATGCCCGTATTGAGTTTTCGGGGCTCCCGGCCCACAGAGTGGCCTGCCAGTTGTTCCTGGCAGGTCGAGTCTGCCCGCCGGGCTCACCACCCGATAGCGTACGCCTTCTGCCCCCGGCACGTGGCGCTTGCCTGGATCACGCCGGTCGAGCGGTCAAACCGGGCGGCTGTAACGTTGCCCTGCGACCAAGCCCTCGCCTGGACCACATCATGCCCGCGGCGCTTGAGGTCTTCGACCACCTGCGCCGGCACGCTCGCCTCCACCACCAGCTGCCCCGGGTTGGCGGCCCTGGGGTAGAACGAGCCGGGGAAATGCTGGCTGTGGAACGACGGCAGGTCCACGGCCTCCTGCAAGTTCATGCCGAAGTCCATCGTGTTCAAGAAGAACTGCAGCGTCCACTGGTCCTGCTGGTCGCCGCCCGGCGTCCCAAAGGCGATGTAAGTGTCGTCGCCCAGCACAGCTATGGAAGGCGTCAGCGTCGTCCGCGGCTGCTTCTTGGGCACCAGCGCGGACGGGTGGCGCGCGTCGAGCCAGAACATCTGCATCCTGCTCCCGAGACAAAAGCCAAGCCCAGGGATGATGGGCGATGATCTCAGCCATCCCCCGCTGGGGGTGGCCGAGAAGATGTTGCCCTGCTTGTCCACCGCCCTGGTCCCGGTCGTCCCGCCTTTCCAGGAGAGTTGCGGCCAGACCTTGGACGGATCGAGAAGAGGCTTTCCGTTCACTGGGTCCCCAGGCCTCATCTCCAGCGACGCGCGAATGTCGTTGATCAGCGTGCGCCGTGCGGCGGCGTACTCCTTGGACAGCAGGCCGTCGAGCGGCACCTTGGCGAACTTCGGATCTCCGTAGTACTGCTCCCTATCGGCGAAGGCCAGCTTCGAGCATTCCATCACGGTGTGGATGTAGTCGGCCGACAGCACGCCCATCTGACGGAGGTCGAAGCCTTCGAGCAGGTTGAGCTGCTGCAGGAACACCGGCCCCTGCGTCCACGGCCCGCACTTGTAGACGGCGGCGCCCCGGTAAGTCGTGCTCACAGGGGGTTCCACCCACGGCTGGTACGTCGCAAGGTCATCCAGCGCCAGCAGGCCATTGCTCACGACCCCGCCGTCGTGAGATGTCCGGGACTCTCGCTGGAACTGGACGATGGCTTTCGCGATATCCCCCTGGTAGAAGCGCTCCATCGCGGCGCGCAGCCCTCTGCTCCTATTGCCGCCGGCCGCCTTCTCGGCCTCGACCAGCTTCTTGTATGTCGCGGCCAGGCCGGGGTTTCTGAACACCTCACCGGTGCTGGGAGCATGGCCGTCCGGCATGAACAGCTCTGCCGACGACGGCCACTCAGTGACAAAACGCTCAGACATCTGGACGATCTGGTTGTGCAGGGCCTCGTACATGGCGAAGCCATTCTCTGCCAGGTAGATGGCAGGCTCAAGAACATCGCTGAGCGTCAGAGTCCCGAACCGGTCCAGAGCAAGGATGAGGGCCCCGGGGGTCGCCGGGACCCCGCCCGCCAAAAACCCGTCTCCAGGGATCAACTTGAAACCCAGGGCG
>JAUYEF010000130.1 GCA_030691635.1 Bacillota bacterium | reverse complement strand
CAGTGGGCGCACCCGCCATTCTCCGGGCTCGTCAAGGACGGCGTTATCTGGGGCCGCGGATCTCTCGACTGCAAGAACCTTACCGCGCTTGAGATGGCTGTGATGATCAGGCTGGCTCAGGAAGGAGTGGAGCTGGATCGCGATGTGGTCCTGGCAGCAACCGCCGATGAGGAATCCGGCGGCCGGATAGGCGTCGGCTGGCTGTGCACCAACGCGCCTGAAGAGGTGGACGCGGAGTACTGCATAAACGAAGGCGGCGGACACCCGGTCACGTACGGGAGCGGGAGAGTCTACATGTGCAACGTCGCGGACAAGGGCGGCACGCGTCTGAGGTTTGTGGCTAAAGGAAAGCCCGGTCACGCGTCGATTCCCAAGAGCAACACAGCCATCGCCCGCCTTTGCGAGGCGCTCCTGAAGGTCATGCGGGCACGGCTCCCCATCCACCCCACTCCGTCGACACAGCGGTTCATCGCTGGGATCGTCGAGGCCGTCGGGTTGCCGCCTTCGACCTCTGACCTGATCTTTCACTCCGCTCTCGGCGAACGGGCGCTGAACGTTGCGATCACAGATGAGGAGCAGCGTGATGCTATTCAGGCCATGCTTAGGAACACCGCTATGCCCACCATGCTGCAGGCCGGGTATAGGATCAACATAATCCCCGAGCGCGCGACCGCCGACGTCGACGGCCGAGTCCTTCCGGGCCACTCGCCTGACGTGTTCATAGAGGAAGTGCGGAGCATCGTCGGCGACCTGGTGGATATCGAGGTGCTTTCGAGGGGCGCGGGCACCGAATCGCCACCGGATACCGCCCTTTTCACGTCTATCAGCGAAGTGGTGGCAGAGATGGATCCCGGCGCGAAGGTGGTGCCGATGCTAGCTACAGGTGGGACCGATGCGAGGTTCCTGAGGCCGCTCGGGACCGTCGTCTACGGGTTTGTGCCGAGCCTTCCTGGGGAAGCTTTGACCACTGCTCACGGGATCGACGAGAGGTGCACTGTGAAGGGGTTGGAATTCGGCTCTGAGATGCTGTACAGGCTCGTGAAGAAGCTGGCGGCCAGATGAGCGAAGAGCGGATTTACTATGATCAGCCGTATCTTACCGAGTTTGAGGCTCGTGTGGTGGCTTGCGACAGGTGTCCCGAGGGTTACCGGATCAAGCTTGACAGGTGTGCGTTCTACCCCGCATCCGGTGGCCAGCCCAACGATCTTGGTGTGATCGGCGAGGCGCGCGTGCTCGACGTCGTCGGGGAAGGCGACGACGTGGTGTGCATCGTGGACCGGGAGCCCGGTGGAGGGGCCGGAACACCGGCCGGGGACCATGCTGGATCCGGGGCCCAGGCCGGCGTGGCCCAGGCCGGCGTGGCCTATGGCGGTGCCGCCCACGGCGGTGCGGCCCATGGCGGCGTGGCACCAGGGCCTGTGATGAAATGCCGCATCGACTGGGACCGGCGTTTCGACTTCATGCAGCAGCATACGGGGCAGCACATCCTGTCGGCATCTTTTGAGAAGCTACTGGACGCCGAAACGGTCGGGTTTCACTTGACGGAACATAATCTCACAGTGGACCTGGATATCCCTGCGTTGTCGCGCGAGGACACGACGCGTGTGGAGGCGATGTCGAACTCGATCGTCTTTGAAGACCGGCCCGTGGCGCCGGTCTACCCCACTCGGGATGAACTTGCGAAGCTGCCCTTGCGAAAGCCGCCTGCCAGGACAGAAGGCATCAGAGTCATTGTCGTCAAGGACTTCGACCACTCGCCATGCGGAGGCACGCACGTGAGCATGACCGGCCAGGTCGGGATCATCAAGGTGCTCGGCTGGGAGAAGGTCAGGGCAGGCACGCGTGTGGCGTTTGCGTGTGGGTCGAGGGCCGTCGCCGACTACGGGGTGAAGAACGATATCGTCGCCAGGCTCAGCTCGGTGCTGTCCGTGTCGGTCCTGGAGATTGAGGCCGCCGCGCGTCGTCTGACCGATCAAAACGCCCAGTACTTCAAGCGAATCGAAGCAATGACCAAAGAGCTGTTGGCCCATGAAGCAGCGGCTCTAGCGTCAGCAGGTACTGTGGTCGCGAAGCACTTTGAGACGCGCGACCTGGGTGAGTTGCGGATGCTGGCGGGGCTGATCGCAGCGGCAGGCGGAAAAGTGGCTGTGCTTGGTTCATCCGGCCCGTCACCACATGTCATCGTCGCTCGCTCTGACGACCTGGACCTGGACGCCAGGAAACTCATCGAGGTCGCCAAAGCGGTACTCGGTGGCCGCGGCGGCGGCAGTCCGAAGCAGGCCCAGGCAGGAGGGCAAGACTCTTCTGCTGTTGGACCGGCAGTGGAGGCAGTTCGACAGGAAGCACTGAAAGCTCTCGGGCTTGAGGCCTAGCCTAACTTCCGCACTCTTGCAACAAAGCCGCAGCGTAGCGATGTTTAGGTGCTCGGATTAGTCACTATTCGGTTGACCATGTCTTCACGGGGGCCATCACAGTGTGAGCCACGTCCAGGGCGTCGTAGATCCTGAGGTGCTCGGGTTCGGGAGTTGCTCCTTTTCGGATGCGTAGAACCCCTTTGCCGGCTGTGGGCAGGACCACCGTAACGCTTCTGGTCTAGCAGCCGGCAACCGAAGCCGCTAGCCGGGACACTTGGGTCAACCACCTGCTAGCCGGCGGTAAGCTGCTCGTCCGGTATATCCGTGATGAACATGAATCCTGAGTAGTGACTCATCATGAACGGCAGGCGGGCCTGCATTGCGGCTATTTGGGGCGTGACGCCGCAAGTCCAGAAAACCGGCAACTCGCCGGGCCTGATCTCGGGTGAGTCGCCGTACTCAGGTTTCATTATGTTCTTGATGCCTATGAGTTCGGGGTTGCCGACATGTATCGGGGCGCCGTGAGCGTAAATGTATTTGGCTGTCACCGTTACGGCCTTGGGAACCAGCGATGAATGGATGGGCCGCATGCTCGCCGCCATGGTGGCGTGGAACGGCCCGGCCGGGATGCACGGCACAGAGGTGACATAGGTCGGGTCATTGGCCTTGTTCGTGATGTGCCTT
>JAUYEF010000299.1 GCA_030691635.1 Bacillota bacterium | reverse complement strand
CGCCCGATACGCGGTCATCAGGGGGCTCTCGGAGGTGAGCAGCCTGGCCGGGTCCTCGCCGCTTGACCAGACAAGATGGACGTGAAGGTCGATAAGACCGGGTATGACCCACTTCTCGCGGCAGTCGATCACGGTTGCGCCGGTGCGGCCGCTCTCGCTCTCGAAAGCTGATGCGGGGCCGACGTTGCGGATAGTCTCCCCCTCTACTGCCACCGAGCGGGCGGGTAGAACTTCGCCCCCCGAGCCTGGCCAAATAGAGGCGTTGTGCAGAATAAGCACGTTGCTGCCCCCCTTGGCCACGGTCCCAGTACTCCCCCCGAACGGATGTCCGTCGGGCTTCACGGCTGGCCGCGGGCCTTCCTGTGATTAGCTGTCCTGCGCTGCCTCACTGAACTCTAATTGGTGTTCGGCTTCCAGCGAAACGCTGTACGATTTGGTCCGGAATGAGTGTACGATTTGCTCCGGATTGGGTGTACGATTTGGTCCGAAATACGCACCAGTTGATGCTGCCAGACGTTCCTCGGGCTCACAGTTGTGAGCCTACCGAGCATAGCCGGATCACCTCGCGGATAGGGACTCCAGGCACTACGACACACCCACTTACTGCGGAACCCGATACTGGCGGCTGCAGGGGGAAGCAAGCAGGCTGCAGATCAGGTCGATTCGTATGCCTCATCTCTGCTGTCGCGGAAGGATTGGCTAGTGTTCACGACGTCTTCTCCCTCCATATCGGCCGTTACCTGGCTTCACAAGTCCTCGTCCAGTGTCACGGGGAAATACGCGTCGTCTGTAATTCCTGAGTACGTAGATGCAGGTAAGGTGTCAAGCGGACCAGAGGATCTTCTTACGGCTACAGAGGACATTCATCTATCTTCGTCCAAGTCCTTCCATCAGTCAAAGAGCGGTGGCTGCTAGCCTTTGGAGGTTTTCGTCTGTGTATAGGTGCCCAGACCAGCCCCGTCGCAGAAGACGCGCCATGTGCCACTAAGTCAGATATGACATGGGGGTAACGCAATGGGCGAATGGACACCGAGGACAGATGAAGACCGACTTCACACGCACTTTCTACAGGTCGGCGGATGCTTCTACTTGGAGGTCCCCATCCGGTTCGCGTGCGGGCCCCGGCGATTGGCCCAGAGGTTTGAAGACCCGGCGGATTGATGCTGTCCGGCAGGCGGCCTCTCTAACTAACGACAACATAAGCAGCACTCTACCCGGTGCAGCTTCCTCGCCGACACGGCGGTTTCATCACTGCCGTCTAGCACGTTCCAGCACACAGTGAGGAGCTGGATTACCTGCTTCACTACATCAGGGTCTACCGGACCAAGCGGAACGGCCCGTAAGAACGACCTCGCCTTTGCCATAGCAGTGCGCGTCTGTTCCTCATTGGCCCCCGCTTTAGAAGCTATTCCACGGGTCCTCTGTCCGGCCACAGCTGCTGCCTCAAGCGCCGCATCACCACAACTACCGTAGAACCCAAGGACTGAGTCAGCTACAGCCGATCCGTGGCAGGTCGCACTGAACGCGCATCATGGTGGAAATGGAAGCTCTGGTAGAGGAGTTGGCAGGTCTGCCCCCAATCGGGTGGCGGCCACGGTCCTCAGTTGCCCACCCGCCAGCTCTTGCCGTCCCAGTAGCTAAACAGGATGCGTCCAAACGCGTCGACCGCGTCCACGGATGTCCACCACTCGTCGTACTGCGCGTCTACTACCAAGAGCCCCCAAAATCCGTTGACCACCCTGCACTCAACGGTCCGCCCGGTTGAGGTTGTGCCGATGACCTTTGCTGCTCGGGGGTGGAAGGCAAGGCCCCTTGCGCTGATGAAGCCGCCGCGGCCACCCCCAACACTGAAGCGCTCGGGCGGCAGGCTTCCTCCGGAACTCCCCCAGCATTTCAGGTTGCCGTCAGCTCCAGGCGTGTACAAAGCGATGCTATAGCAGGATCTCGGGCCAATCCTCCCCGGTGAGGCTGGGGACGAAAACTCGAAGGGAGACTCAAAGAGGGACTCAAGGTCAAACGCATAGGTGCAAGCTGCCACGTACCACCCGGACTCCTGGTAGAAAGCACGCCACACAATCTCTGTAGCCTCCTCGAGAGGCAGCGGCAGCCCGTCGCGGACCTCGGCGGGAATGGACTCTGGATTTAGCGCCTGGAGCGTGAACCTGGTACCGCAGCCGGCGATCACAAACAACAGCGGCGCGAGTAGCATGAGAAACAGCGGACCAGTCAATGTGCGAGCCCCGGCCACTCTCATCTGGGAGTGTCCCCCTCCAGACCAACGTCTGGTTTCCAGATAGTATTGTATCGCAAGTGCTCACAATTGGTGATCTCCAGCCTGCCGTGTATGTGGCTCCTAACCAGACAGAAGCTGTGGTGACCATGTTTCGGCCTACAGTGGACGCTGCTGTTTGTTTCCATCTCTCCTTAGGAGAAGACGGCAACTGGAGAGTCATCCGCCAAAGGCGCTACGAATGGAACTCCGGATACTAGCCTAGTTAGCGGAATTAGAGACCCGGCGTACTCATGCGGCCGGGTCTCTTTCTTGGCGCGTATCAATTCTGTTCGGCCACACGTGTAGTCACGGGTCCGGCTCTCATTGTTGCCGTCGCTCACGCTCCTTGACGCGTGTTTGCTCACGCAACATGTCGTCCGCATGGCAGCCTGATGCGTCCCGCCACCTAACCGACCGCCTCATCCTGCAGTTCCAGCAGCGCCTGCTTGACGGTCGACTCCTCGATTATCTTGCGCTGCGGCGAGACCTGTGAACGCTCACGGGAAAGTTGACCGGCGTGCTCGACTGAAAGTTGACCACCCTCGCGTTACCGGTGCTGTTTGCCGTAGCCGCCTAACGGGTCCGTTGGCGCACGTCTTGGACCAGG
>JAUYEF010000269.1 GCA_030691635.1 Bacillota bacterium | reverse complement strand
CCTTTGTATGCCGCGATCCCCACGTCAATGGTCATGGGAGGAAGTGGTTCGCCAGTGCCTGCCTGTCGCAAGGGATCCAACACGGGTGAATCATCGGGCAGCTCTCCAGGGGGGTCGACGTCCACATCCAGTGGGTCGTCCAGCACAACTGAAGGGTCCGGCTGCTTTACCTCCTCGCCCTGCCGCTTGACCTGAATGTCCTTTGTGCGCCTTCCTGCCGTGTGCATGGTGATTGGTTCGACCCCGGGCTCGCCGAGCTTGAAGACAAACTCATTCAGTGTTACCATGGCGCTCTTTCCTGAAGCGACGGCACGTGCAGCCAGTCCGGCCAGAGTGCGTGACGGCAGGGATTCGATAAATGGCCGTTGCAGAAGGCCCGAGCCCGTGTCGCATGTGGACAGCAAGGCCGACCTCCGAGTGCGCGTCTGGCGTAGCAGGTAGTCGATGTGCCTGCCGATTCCATCCCGTGCCAGGGCCTGGCCCCAGATGATTGTGCTGACCTGCCCCAGCGATAGCAGCCGGGGGACTCTGCGCTGGGCATTGCTCAAGGCGTTTCCGATCGTGTCTGCTTCATCGAGCACAACCCAACCAATCACCTTCGTCGGGTTGCCCGTCTGTCCGGGTCCGCTGGCCAGCGCGCCTGGATTCACGATCTCCGCTGATACTAGCACCTTACCGTCAGGTCGCTTGTCAAGCCCCAGCGACCCAACGATACCGATTTCGTCTACCTCCTGCCGGTCCCAGCAACCGGATAGTGTCGCCATCACAATCGTCAGGGCCAACATAGCACACGTCTTGCGTCTGAGAAACCTGAGCCTCACAGAGGTCATCCGTCTTTCCGCCCTTTTCCCCGGATGGATGCAACGATAAGGACGAGTCCCACCAGTCCCACATGAACTACCAGAGTGAGTGGGCCAGTCACTTCCGGTGAGATCACCTGCTTGTAATCGAAAATGGTTGTGGCTTGGAGCGAAACGAGCACCATAGCCACGAGAGCAAGGCCAACCGCTACATGTCTGAACTGTAGTCCAAACGCGTCCCCAAGGATGATCGACGATGAAAGCAGCAGGAGTGTCACCTCGAAGGCGAGGCCGAGAGCCCATACCGCTATGAGAGGCAAGTCCAATCTCTCTAAGATACCCTCAAAGAACACGGCCTTTCCCAGAGCCAGGACGGGCGCGAGTTCGTGGCCTGCAGTGTGAGGGCCGAGTGTCGTTACGACCAGTGCGGTAATAGTCGTGAGGACCACGCCGCTGATCAGAAGGCTGGCGACGACGGCTCCGCGCAAGCGCCTCGGCTCCGTGCAGTACTTGCCGAGTGCCAGGACCATCGCGGCACTGGTAGCGAAATAGAAGACCGGGGTAATGGTAGCCCCGAGCACAGGGCCAATGCCCCGTTCGAGCACCGGTTTCAAGCTGGTTGCCGGGCCGACGCGCGACACCAACACCAGCGCTATGCCGATCACGATCGAGCCCATGACGATGGTGAAAATGGCTTCGCTCGCTCGCCCCATGGCATCCGGCCCCAGCGTCGACCCATAGGTCGCCGCGACTAATATGCTGAGCCCAAAGACCCACTCTGGGGTCTCGCGCATTACCTCCGAGACGATGATGAATGCCAGCACCCTCGATCTCAGCACGGCCATTCCATATAGGCTCAGAGCCACCAGCACTGCCGCAGCCCGGCCCAGTACGCCCCCCAACACATCCTGGGCGAAGCTACCGAAACTCTTCCCCGGAAACCTCATGGCAAGCGATGCCATCAGCGCACCGAACAACGATCCCGCCAGTGTCGCCAGAATGGCCGCTATCCATGCGTCTTGACGGGCGTCACCGCCTGTCACGACGGGCAGGAAGATGACCATTACGGATATCTTCGCCACAAGTATCATGAGCATCAACTGGCGCGCGCTGATTAGGCCGTTCACCGGCGGGAGCCTCCTCTCCCAGAGGCCTTTGGATCCCTCGGCTTGGGAAGCCGGCCACGTCTCACCCTGTCGTGGCTGCCCAGGGGCCTTGTCGCGGGTGACAGCTGGGGTGGCACGGCGACGACTTTCGTTGCCAGTCTATGGACTTCGCCCGGCGTATAGAGCGTGAAGTACGGTACGCCCACGGATTTCAGAGACGAGAACTGATAGATCATCATCAAGGCCCCGAACGCCACCCCGTAGAAACCGACGGTCGATGCCAGCAGCAGCAGAGGGAATCGCAATAGCCTGTATGAGATGGCCTTTTCCGCCCTGGGCACCGCGAATGAGGCTATGGTCGCCATGGTGACCACTATGACCAGTCCGGGGGGCACAAACCCCGCCTGAATCGCCGCCTGGCCCAGCACGAGAGCGCCCACGATGCTCACGGCGGAACCAAACTGCTGGGGAAGCCTAACGCCGGCCTCGCGCACTACCTCCATGATCAGCTCTGTAATGACGGCTGTCAGCCCGAGTGGGAGAGGCACGCCTTCCTGCGTGGTGGCGATGTTCAGCAGGAGTGGAAGCGGCACGAGCTCATAGTGGAAGGTAACAATTGCTACGTAAACCGGGCTCGCAAAAAGAGAGAGGGCATAGGCAAACATTCTGATGATCCTCATCGCAGAGGATGTGAGAGGATTCATGTACTGGTCCTCTGCGGTATCGAAAACCATGGAGAAATTCGTCGGCATGATCAGTGCAAACGGGCTATTGTTCGACAGCACCGCCACTCGCCCCTTGTTCAGCTCAGCCGCGACGCTGTCGGGTCTTTCCGTCAGCCTATCCATCGCGAATGGCGAGAACGGGTCATCGCGTATCAGGTTCCGGATCATGCCCATGTCGAGTATCACGTCTGTATCGATCGATTGCAGGCGGCGTCTTACCTCATCCACTATCTCCCCGGGTGCAACCCCGTCGACATACAGGAGGCGGACATCGGTCCTGGACTTGCGCCCGACGGTCATCGGCTCTATGACAAGGTCTGATGTATTGAGCTGCAGCCGCACAAGGGCGACATTGATCTTGATGGTTTCCGTGAACGCCACCTGAGGCCCCATCACGCCGATCTCTGATGACGGCTTCTCTATGGCCCGTGAAGGCCACCCCTTTGTTTCAACAGCCAGAGCAGCCTCCACTCCGTCGACAAGCAGTACGGCATGACCTTTCAGCACCTTGTCGAGCACATCGCCCATCGTTTCCAGACGCTTTATGTCCTGAGCCAGGATGAGCCGGGAATGAGCCTGATCAAGGAGGCTTGCCCTGGAAAGATCCTTTACGAAGTCCGGCCGCGCCCAAAGGAGCAACGGCTCCGTGACCGCAGCCTTTACAGCGGCCTCGTCGGCCAGACTCTCCAGGTATACAACGGCAACCTTCCAGTCGGGCCGTCCACCCAGGAGGAACTCGTGAATAAGCAGATCGCTCGAATCATGCAATCTTTCCCTGATGGCCTGCAGGTTGGATGTAAGGCTCTTGGCGAGCGTAGGTTGGTCCTGTGCAGCTGGAACATCCGTCCTTCGCCCAGGCGTTTCCGGTCGCCTTCGTCCAACGAGGTTGGTCAGGAACGATTTCAGAGTTGGTACGCCCCTTCCAGATCGCTAGTGGTATCTTTCTTGCAGAGTGGAAGGAATATGCAGTGAGGAGGGAGGGGTCTTGTGTGATTCCTTGCAGGAGGCCAGGCCCACCCCTGTTGAACTGCCATTCAGGCTATCCATCACGGAGGTGCGCCTTGGTGCAGAAGACCCAGTTCATGCTCGCGAGTGCGGTCACGGCAGTGAAGAAGACGAACGGCCGTAACTCGAAACTCATGGTCTCAGAGGCCGAGATGGGGGCCAAGGGGTTCGCCGCAGGCATGCACATCATGGCCCCCGGCGGGTTCTCCAAGCCGCACGTGCATGAGAAAGAGCAGGAGGCGATGTACTTCTACTCAGGCTGCGGCAAGTGCACGGTGGGTGGGCAAGAGCATGCTATCGTGCCGGAGAGCTTCCTGCTGGCTCCGGCCGGAGTGGTCCACTCGATTGAGAACACGGGCTCCGAGCCGCTCAAGTTCGTCTGGATCTATTGCCCGCCGTTGCCGGAGCACCGCAGCCAGGAGGCCTATCACCGCGACGCCAAAGACCAGGCAAAGCAGACGGCCACTCCGGATGGAGGCGGTGACGGGCACGGGTAAGGCGTGGTCAGTCGCGCTCATCCACGGTGTGCTGAAGATAGACGAGGCGATGGCCGAGGTGGCCGTCATGAGAGGAAGGCGCATCGGGCTTGTCGCCACCGAGGAAGCCACAGTCGGGCCGGAGCGCGTCCGCCAGATGCTGGAATCGCTTGGCTGGCAGCCACCCAGACTCTAGCTGGTCCGACGGAAGAACCTCTGGAGCAAGAGCGCGACAACGATTCCCGACACTATCGCGAAACCCCAACCTGCAGGTGTCATACATCGCACATCCCGGACGGCAAGCTACAGGGACCGTGCTCTGTTCTCTCTCATATGCTTCCAATCCTCGCGGAGACCCTCGACCTGGTCAGTGGAAAGGCTTCGCCCGCCGTAATACTCATCCATGAACCCGTCGAGGATCCTCGCTGCAGGTTCGGCGGAGCCCACGAACACCTCGAGGACTGCGGGCTGGAAAGCCAGAGGCGTCACGCCCGGGGGTCTTGGTCTTCCCGCCCGCTCGGCATGCTCCAGGACTGCATGATAGATGGCAGTGGGAGTCCTCGGTTCCGTGGCCCAGGAGCGCACACGGTCGCCCAGTCGCCGCAGGAGCTGCGCCATGAGCCTGCGTAACCGCCGGGACCACTGCCTGAGCGCGCCTGCGGATGCGAAAGACTCGCGCATCTCGTCGGGGTCCGTCGACTCGGCGGCATGCAGCCGCGCCAGGAGGTACCTGACGGCGAATACGATCACGACCAGCACCGCGATCGCAAGGAAGACCCACCGGAGAGACTCAAAGTACGCGGGAGGCAGGCCAGGCTGTTCCTGTTTGGGCAGGAAGTCGTCCGGCACAAGCTGTTCCGGCATCTTGAACTCGAACCGCGGCCTGAGCCTGGCAATGAACATCACCAGCCAGGCGATGACTTCAGACAACAGCCTGAGGGCGAATACGACCGGCGCCCCGATGATCGACAGGATCCACCTGAGGATGGGGAAGAGGCTCCTGATCCCCGCCCAGACGGCGGGGGCTATGATGGTCAGCAATCCGGCTGCGAACAGGGAACCGAAGACGACGGAACTGAGCAGCGAAGGCCAGAAGTGGGACTTGAGGTCGTCACCTGCGGTCTTCTGCGTGATTTCCAGAAACCTCATCAGAGAAGTCGCCACCACCGCCCCAGCACACCACGCCAAGCTGAGCGGCAGGGCCTGAGGCAACACGGCATCCCACATGCCGGTGCGATCGGCGACGAAAAGACATAGTGCCAGGCTGATGCTTCCAATCATCAGATGACGGTGCAGGTCAGAGCTGGATGGAGACGACGAGCCATACCCCAGGCCCCGTAACCACGCAAGCAGGCCCAGCACCGCCGCAGACACCCAGTACTGGTCGAGGTCTCTTGACGGCAGCATCGGCGCCAGCGCCAAGAACGCTGCGGCTGGCGTGGTGATCGCGGAAAACACCACGGCGGCACGCAGACGCCTTTCCTGCCTATGACGCGCCAGATACGGCCGCAGCGCGGCGGCGACGCACCTCGCGCCGATGATGACCGCCGCAAGCCGCCAGTACAGCCCAACCAGCGCGGGTTCGCGCGCGCTCACCGACCACAGCATGAACCAGGGTCCGAACGTGAGCGCAAAACACGCCACTACCAGCGTTTCAGCGCCTTGCCTTACGTATCGTAACGTGCTCGAGCTCATTCCAGGCCTCCTGCTCCGAGACAGAAAACATACTGGCGGCTCTGGGCGCCGTATGCGTCATCCGCAAAAAACCGGGCGCCGTCGCGACGATGGCCACCGATCTGCCCCGCAACGCCTGCCTCTCGACGGCCCTGACCAGGTTCGGTGTGACGATGCCAGTGACCAGCACCACCCGCGCACGGCCGCTTGTCTTGCCGCAGGTCGCGTCCAGCACTGTCTCGCACCTCGCTCCGTGCATCGGGAGAAGGCGTCCGAGGACCTGCATGCAATCGTCGAGGTGGGCTGGGCCTTCTCCCATGTTCACGGCGGCCGGGTGCGGGCTTTGCCTCACCAGCCCGTTTGTGTATACCCCAAACCGGTATCCGGCCTGGTGGCAGGCCGACGCGAGCGAAGCTGAGACCACAAGCGTTCGTTCCAGCAAGGCGCGATCGATCCCGTCGGTTACGGCCTCGGCGGTCGAAACGTTTACCACAAAGGCCACTTCGACACAGAAGGCGGCATCCAGGAACCGCGTGTGAAGCGTGCTCGTGCGGGCGGTAGCCTTCCAGTCAATCCTGGAGAAAGGGTCCGTGGGCAGGTATTCTCGCGCCCCCCGCGCGTATGATGGGTCATCGAACACCCAGCTCTGCATCGCTCTGTCCCCGAACGGGCTCCTGCTCAGCACTCCCTCCCAGGTCACCGCGACGGTCCGTGGGTAGACCACCAGGCGCTCTGTGGAGCCGGCCAGCTTCCTCTGCTCATAGAAGCCGAACGGGTCGCCGAACACCATTTCCACGGGGCCGAAGAGATACTCGCCGCGGTCGAGGCATCTTACGCGGAACCGCCGTGAGACTCGCTCGAACCAGCGGAGCGAAAGCAGGCACCGGAACTCCCTGCGTCCAGGCTTATGGCTCGCCTGCATCGTGCCTTTCAAGACAGGCAGTTCCACCGGCCACTCGGCACGAACATCGAGCCAGGGGAGAGGGAGCGGCTGGGCGTTTTCGACAGCGACATGCCCTTCGATCTCGGTCGCCCAGCGCGCCTTGTGGCTCGCGAGATGCACCCTGCAGTCGACACTCGTCGAGACTGCCTCGAGCGTCCAGAGGCCCGCGATGGTGACCACGGCCACGAGAAGCATGCCGGGGGCCACCATCAGTGGCTGGCCGGTGAGCACGCCCAGAACCACAATGGCCAACCCGGCGATGAGTAAGGCATCGGGCTTCATCCTCTGGCCTCTTTGCCGGTCGCTTCTTCCTGCGTTGGAGGAGTCACCCCGACCGGTACGGCCACCCGGGCGAGCGCCTGCTGCACGATTGCGGCAGCGCCAGAGTCAAACAGCGAAGACGAAACATCCGGGACTATCCGGTGGGCTAGAACAGGCACGGCAAGTTCCTGCACGTCGTCCGGGATCACGTAGCTGCGCCCCCTCACGAGCGCCAGCGCCCTTGCGCACTTGCACAGGAAAAGGCTCCCGCGCGGGCTCACGCCCAGTCTGACTCCCTCTAGCGATCGCGTCATGCGCGAGATAGTGAGCGCATACTCCATCACCGGCGCCGAGAACGACACTCCGGCCGCCGCCCGTTCCAGCGCCTCAATGTCAGCGCGAGAGACGACCGGCGCGGCCTGGCTCAAAGGATCGGAATCCAGGAACCGCAGCACGATCTCGCGCTCTCTTTCGCTCCCAGGATAGCCAAGGCTCAGGCACATCAGAAACCTGTCCATCTGCGCTTCGGGCAGCGGGAAAGTGCCTTCCATCTCGACGGGGTTCTGTGTGGCTATCACAAGAAAGGGCTTGTCCAGGTCGCGTGTCACGCCATCCACGGTCACAGTGCCCTCCTGCATGCACTCGAGCAGGCTGGACTGCGTGCGCGGAGTGGCGCGGTTGATCTCATCCGCAAGCACAACGTGTGTGAACACCGGCCCCGGCCTGAACTCGAACTCGCTCTTCTTCTGGTTGTAGAAGTTGATGCCCACGACATCCGAAGGGAGGAGGTCGGGTGTGAACTGGATCCTCTTGAAGCCCAGGTCGAGAGACCGGGCGAATATCCTGCACAACAACGTTTTCCCCACGCCGGGCACGTCGTTCAGAAGCACATGCCCGCGACAGATCAGCGCCACGAGCAGGTAATCCACGATCGCCCTGTCCTCAAGGACCACGACGCTCTCGATGTTCCTGCGGATCGCATCACCGGTTCGCCTTGCCGCATCTATTGCTGAGCTCACCTTGCACACCCCAGTCTGGTTTCATATCTTCCATGCTGGCCTTGTCCCAGCTCATCCCATTCGAGAGCAGAAGTGTGGTTTCCTAGTTAGCTTCGTAAGTAGCATGTATGAGAAGGATTTTGTGACATATGCCGCTAATTATCCGACAGCAAGGCCTGGGCAGGATCGCGGACAAACCGCTGACTGGCCGGGACCAGTCAAGAAGAGGGTGAGGGGTTGCACGAAGAGAGCACTCCGGGGCATCGAAGCGTGGCGCAGGACGAGAACCCCAGGTTGAGATACTGGGCCGTCATGGTGAGCGCGTTCTTCGCCAGCCTTGGCTACGGGATGGTAGGCCCGCTGCTGCCTCTGCACGCCAGGGCCACGGGAGGAAGCATCGCCGTCGCCGGTCTCGTAATGTCTGCGCTGGGCCTTGGCAGAGTGGTGACCAACGTCGCTGCCGGCCATGCAGGCGACCGGTACGGATACAGGCCTGTGATCGCCTTCGGTAGCATGGCGTGGGCTGTGGTTGGAGTTCTCTACTCACAGGCCAAGGCAGCCGACCGCTTGATACCACTCTCTTTCGCCATGGGAATCGGAAGGGGAGCCCAGTGGACCGGGCTGCTCGCGTCAGCAGTAAGCCTGTCGACTGCCAAGACCCGTGGCCGGATGCTGTCCGTGCTTTCCACTTTCGACATTCTTGGGTACTGCCCCGGCCCGGTGATCGGTGGACTGCTGGCTGAGAGAATCGGTCCAGGCGCCCCGTTCCTCGGGCTTGCCGTGCTTGAGGCAATAGCGGGGATTATCGTGCTGACGCTTTTGAGGGAGGGGCGGCGAGAGAAACGCGAAGCCCCGCTGCCCGGCACGGGCACGGCACCTAGCGTCACGGGCGAGCGTCCGGATCGCCTCCCAAGGTTGTTTCGTCTCCTGGCGGCAGGGCAGTTCATGATCCTCTTTGGGGCAGCAGGGACGTTCGGCACGATCATGCCCCTGATCGGCGTCGCCCGGTGCGGCTTGAGTGCGTCACAGGTGGGCGGCGTTCTATCCCTGTCCCTTGGGCTCATGCTGCTGAGCATGCAGGTGGCAGGCAGGCTTTTCGACGCGGGCTTCAGGTGGCAGGGGCTCGCCGGCGGAACGGCTGCCGGCGTCGCCGCGATGGTCGTGCTGGCATATGCCCGAACCGGGACCGCCTTTTCCGGTGCTGTGGCGCTCATGGTCGTCGCGTCAGGTTTCGTGTACCCCGTACCGGCTGCTCTTGCCGCGGGACTGTTCGGTCACGATCGCCTGGGGCAGGTCATGGGGCTGCTTCAGACAGCGGGGGACGCGGGGAGTTGCATCGGACCGGTCGCCTTGGGACACATAGTGGAGATGGCCAAGGGCGACTACGCTGTGCCGGTGCTACTGCACGCATCCATCTACTCCACAGTGTTTGTGTCCCTGGTCGCAGCCATCCGGAGGCCTCAGATCCCCGCCACGATCATCTCGCGCGGCACCCTGAGGTCCGGTTCGCTGACGTAGATGTTGTGTATTCCCCTTACACCTCCACCTTTCAGACAATCAGGTCCCGGCGAACCGCAGCCGACAGCGGCAGCACGAGCAGGGTGGCGAGCGCGCCGGCCGCATACGCTGGAACAAGCCCGACCCGGTCGCCGAACCAGCCATAGAGGACTGGCGACAGCGCAGAAGCGCTGATCGCCGCCGTATAGTAAAGACCGTACGCCCTGGCGCGCCGCTCTGGACCGACAAAGCCGGCCACCGCTGCGTAGAGCACGCTCGACGTCCCGTTGAGCGCGAACCCAAATAGCACCGCGAGCGGAAGCATGGCCCAGAACGGGGTCACCAGGAAGGCCACGGCAGTGACGGACGTGGCGATTTCGGTCAGCCATATCACCGCGAGGGTACCCCACCTGTCGCCTATCCAGCCGCAGGCGAACTTGCCTGCCGCGCCTCCGGCGAATACGACAGCAAGGATGAGGCTGACCACCCGGATCTCGAAGCCCCTAGAATCCAGAAGGAAGGGGAGTAGCGTGAGCGTGGCGCCACGCACACTCGAGTCGAGCACCCCTATCAGCACCAGTGCGCCAAACGCCCAGGGCCTCGAGATACCCCAGCCCTCCCTTCCCGCAGTGGAGACGGCCTCACCGGAGGCCCCAGGCTCCGTCTTGCCCGCTCCTGCTGGACCGCTGCCTTCGCCCGAGTTCCGGACGCTGGATACCTCAGCCGAGACGGGCGCGACGATCTGCCTGCCCATGAGCCATAACGCCAGAGCGAGACCCAGCCCGGCAATACCCATCGTGGCGAGCGACCAACGCCAGCCCCAGCGTGAGGCGATCAGCCCCGCGGCGAGCGGCGCGATGAGCTTCCCGATGTCCCCGCTGAAGTTGAGCGTGCCGACGGCCTGCCCGCGCCCTCTGCCTTCGTAGACTCGGGAGATGAGCCCAGTGCCCACTGGATGCTGGGCATTGCCGCCCAGGCCGGCGAAGAAAGTCACCAGCAAGAAGGGGGAGAAGGCGGCGACCATGCTCATGGCGACAAGACCGGCCGACAGGAAGGCGTTGCCGCCCGAAATCAGGAGGTATTCGCCAAGCTTCTCCGCCGCGACTCCGGCCGGCACCTGGAACGCCGCGCCAGCGGTGTTAAACACGGCTCTCACCAGGCCCGCCTGGGCATAGTTCAGGCCCAGCTCCGCGGCGATGACCGGCAGCAACGGGTACACAAGAGCATGGATGCCGTCTGCGAGCATATGATGAATGCTGCAGAGCAGCAGCAACTTCGATCTGGCGTCGCTGCGGGCGGCAGTCGCGGGGCTGCCTGCGATATCTCCGTCTCTGTCCGAGTTTGGTCGCCCCTATCGTGGCGTGATGTCCTGCTGCTGAACTCCGACGGTTTTCTTCGCTGCAAACACGTTCACACCTGCGCAGTGCTATTCGAGATGAAAGTTGAGCCAGCAAGAAAGAGATATTCCGCCCACCACGACATATGGATGGGAAATAGAAGCCTTTTCGTCCATTTTTGGCGCTTCTTGACTTTGAGACGCGGTTTGCTAGAATGGTATGGGACTTGGAACGGTTTGGTCGTCCATCCCTTGGGGAGTGGTTCTAAAGACGGACGCACAAAAAGGGGGTTGATAACTGAGATGAAGGCTTTGGGCCGTCACGTGCTGGCCGAGATGTATGGGTGCGAGCCTGAGATGCTGGATAACGTGGAGAGGGTCCGGGATATGATGGTGGCCGCAGCGGTGGCTGCAGGCGCCGAGGTTCGCGAGGTGGTTTTCCACCGGTTCAGCCCTCAGGGAGTCAGCGGTGTGGTGGTCATTTCGGAGTCGCACCTGGCCGTCCACACGTGGCCGGAGTTAGGATACGCAGCAGTGGATGTGTTCACATGCGGTGACAGGGTAGATCCCTGGGACGCATGCAAGTACATCGTCGAGGGGTTCAAGGCCGATCATTACACGGCGACCGAGATAAGACGCGGCATCTTCGATCGACCTCGTCAACAGCTCAAAGCTGTGTAACACAATACGGAAGGGAGGGATATTTATTCTAGCCCGCCGGAGAAAAAAGGCGAGGAAAGCCAAGACTTAGCGCCCCACGGTAAACGCAAGACACCGTGGGGCTTCTGGTTTCAATTGGAGGAAAGGCAGGACAGGTGGGTGTAATAGTAAGGCGTTGCGTCGCTGGTAGACTAGCGGTATAATGAGAGGCGAACACATGTTTGCGGGGCATGCCTGTGGATAACCCGTTTCTGCATGTCGACATGAACGCCTTCTTCGCATCAGTCGAGCAGTCGCTGCGCCCGGAACTGAAAGGGAAGCCGGTCATCGTGTGCGGCGACCCGGACGGGCGCAGTGTTGTTTCTGCTGCCTCGTACGAGGCCCGAGCGTTTGGGGTCAGGTCCGCGATGCCGGTGTCCACCGCGCGGAGGCTGTGTCCACAGGCCCACTTCCTCCCCGTGAACGGTGCCCTCTATGCGTCCGTCTCTTCGCGGGTGCTCAACATCCTCGAGCGCTATACGCCTTGTGTGGAGCAGACGTCCATTGATGAGGCCTTCCTGGACTTGAGCGGTTGTGAGGCGTTCGGGGCGCCGGAGCAGATCGCTCGGAGTATCAAGCAGGCCATACGGGATGAGCTGGATCTGACCTGTTCTGTGGGGATATCCTTCAACCGCCTTTTCGCGAAGATGGCCTCCGACATGCAGAAGCCCGACGGTCTGGTCGTCATCAACAGGCAGGACCTGCCCCAGAAGATCTGGCCCCTGCCCGCAGGCAAGATGGTCGGGATCGGGGACAAGACCGCCGAGAGCTTGCGTGACATCGGCATCTTGACCATCGGGCAACTGGCGAAAGCTCCCGTTGACTTCATGGTCGAGCGGTTCGGGGTCTACGGCAGAGCCATGGTGACGGCGGCCCGCGGCGAGGAGGACACTCTTGCGACTTGGAGCGCACACAGGACTAAGTCGCTCAGCCACGAGACTACGTTCGAGCGTGACATGGACGACATGGCCTTCCTGCGGCGCGAGCTCCTTAACCTATGCGAGCAGGTCGGCAGACGGCTCAGAAAGCACGGCATGCAGGGGAGAACCGTGTCGGTGAAATACCGCTTTCCTGACTTCGGCACCTTCACCCGGAGTGTCACGCTCGACCGGCACGTTGATACGACTGAACCCATATACCATGCCTGCCTGCAGCTGATGCAGGACAACCTTCCGGAGGGAAAGCCTCTGAGGCTGCTCGGCGTGTCCGTTTCGAGCATCGTCGAGTCTTCCGACCTACGCCAGGCGACTCTTGCCCTGGAGCCGAGGGACATGAGGCCCGTACACGAGGCCCTGGACGCGCTGAAGTCGAAGTTCGGTGACGGTGCAGTCGTAAGGGCGTCAGCGATGGAGAAAACACCTGGCTCGAGCACAGGCACTCGCCCTGCGGGCCGCTGGAGCGACGGCAAGAGGCGAAGGAGAGACTAGCATGAGCGTTCTCGTGGGGACTGCTGGGTTCAAGTACGACGATTGGCACGGAGCTTTCTACCCGGCGGCGCTCAAAGACCAGGACATGCTGGCGTATTACGCGAGCCAGTTTCCGGTGCTCGAACTGGACTACACTTACTACTCCATGCCCTACAGGCGCACCCTTGAAGCGATGGCCAAAAAGACGCCGGCCGGCTTCGAATTCTGTGTGAAGGCGCACAAGAGCATGACGCATGAGGTCGCGGAGGAGCGAAAAGCCCAGGAAGAGACGTTCGACCGGTTTTTCGAGGCCATGCAGCCGCTGGTGGAGCAGGGTAAGTTCGGATGCCTTCTCGCCCAGTTCCCATGGAGCTTCAAGCCATCGGAAGCGACGCGCGACTACATAG
The DNA here is from genome assembly GCA_030691635.1 of Bacillota bacterium. GTDB lineage: Bacteria > Bacillota > Sulfobacillia > JAUYEF01 > JAUYEF01 > JAUYEF01. The sequence goes on along the minus strand of JAUYEF010000269.1, from coordinate 1,135 downwards.
CGCATCTCCCGGAGCTCTGCGGAGGTCGAAACACCGTTGTCGAATTCCGGAACAACATGTGGATGGGGCAGGAAACGTTCGACTTGCTGCAGAAACATGGTCTCGGTTTTTGCTGTGTCGACGAGCCGCGGCTGCGAGGGCTGATGCCGCCTGTGGCCGAGGCGACTTCGCGAACGGGCTACGTGAGGTTTCACGGCAGGAATGCAGCCAAATGGTGGAAGCACGCCGTGGCTTCCGAGCGGTACGACTATCTCTACTCGAAGAACGAGCTGGATGAGTGGCTTCCGAAGATCGAATCGCTGGTCGAGAAGACAGACAAGGTCTATGTGCTGTTCAACAACTGTCACGAGGGTAAGGCCGCGGTAAACGCTAGAGACATGAGACTCCTGCTGGAGCCGGAAAGGTGAGCGCCTGGTGAGCCTGACGCGACGGGCAACGAAGATGCTTGTGGCCATGGCAGTGGTCATGGTTGCGATGTCCGGCTTTCCGGGTGCGCCGAGCCGCGCGCTGAGCGCACGGGCGCCGTATATGGGTATGCAGAGGCAGGAACGGGGCCGTCTCGACGCCTGGGTCCCTCTTCCCATGGTCATGAACCAGGACCTCGTGGACGAGAACGCCCGCTATTGGATCATGCTTGAGATGGACCAGCGCCCCCTCGAGGTCATCGCCCGTGAAAAGAAGCTGAAGATCCCCATACCGAAACCGAAGCTTGTCCTCGAGAAATCCACCTTCACGCTGACATTCTACTCCGGCAATGTGGTTCTGAAAGTATACCCGCTCGCCATCGGGAAGTACACTTTTGAAGGGCCGAAGTTCCAGGACGGCGATGCAAGGACGCCAGAGGGCGACTACTACGTGTGCAAGAAGTTGACGAAAGAATCATTGACCAACCCCTTGATGGGGACGCGCTGGCTGCAGGTCAGCTACCCGAACATGAAGGACGCGCAGATAGGGCTCGACGCCAGCCTTATCTCGAAGTACCAGTTCAACCAGATCAAGGCGGCCAACACTGCACGGGGCATGCCGCCTCAGGAGACTGCTCTGGGAGGCGGCATCGGGATCCACGGTGGGTACTTCGACAGCATGGGAAAGTCGACAAAAACCTGGACGGGTGGATGTATCGGGATGAGGGACA
>JAUYEF010000266.1 GCA_030691635.1 Bacillota bacterium | reverse complement strand
CCTCGACCAGTGCCAGGACCTGACCAGGACGTAGTACATAGCCACGACAAAGGAGGTTGATCGGTGACAACGATTGACATCACACCGACCCCCTAGTCTACGTCCGTCTCCCTCAACGCCGATATGGGATTGACTCCCCATTCGCCTTGCAGACTTGGTTCGTAGGGGGCTGTCTCTCTTATGACGCGCGCAGTGATTTGCTTCTTAGAGATTTCGTTTGGGATGGCTTCATAATGAACAACGAAGGTTATATCAGTAGTGACCTCACTGACTATCTCAACGTTCCGTATCTCAAAACCCTTAAGCGTCTTGAAATCATACCACGCCTCCAATACTCCGGCTGGGTCAGGTTCTCCGTCGATCCAAGTCTTCTGTGACCACTTGACCATTTGGGGCCAATCTTGATTTTTCCATCCGAAGACATACTCGGCTAAGGCACGCTCGGCAGAGCCTTCCAAAAATTCAGAGGGCTGCTGAAACGTGTAAGAGGGCGGCGCAACAGAAACATTAAGATCTCGCGTTTCAACCAGCCTCATCGTTCGGAATCCGAAAGCGTCATCTACCAGGCTGCCAGTAAGATTCTCTCCGTCCTCGCCGACAAGTCTTATTACATCGTCAGACTGGCCGCGCGGAGTAAATGACACTGAGATTTCGTAGGGCCCGGTTATGAACTCATCCCTCTGCGGGACAGAAAGAGTCACTGAAAACTCTCCGTTGGTTACTGTAGTCTTTTGATCGACCCCGATGTACACGTCAGAGTCTGATCTCCCCGCAACATCGAACCCTACGATAAGAGTTGCTCCGTCCGGCAAATCAGTGGTGCCTGAAATGAGGACCTTATCACCGTCGACAACGCTAACCTCCGTGAACTCCAAAACTGAGTACGCACCAACATCTTCCACTGATGTGGGAGCGCCGTCCTCTGATGTAGGAGCGCTCTGCTCAGTCGGCTGCGCGGCGACCTGCTCCTCGCCATCCTCATCGTCGCCGCCTACCGCTGCTCCAATGATAATGAAGATGGCGAGCAGCGAACCGACAACCGTTATGACGGTCTTGATCCAGACCTCCCAGCGCTGGAAGCGCCACATGAGGAATAGACCCAGGGGGAAGAACAGAACCAGACCCACAACCGCTACCCACGTCTGAGTATACCAGGGCTTCGTTGGCTCTGCGCTACTCAGTGGTGTGTTATTCGACCCAGTTACTGGGAGCGAGACTTCGTATCTCTGCTGCCCTTGTCGCAATTCCGAACCAACGGCTTCAAGGAAGCGGTGCGCGAGCGCTTCGCCTTCGCCCCAATCAGTGAGCTGGAATGCCGGGCCACGCACGGAAACTTCGAGCCTAGTTGTGCCTTCGGACACGGGAGCCACGGCCACTGACACCTCCTGGCCCCGACTTTTCCAGCTCCACCCAGTCTTAAAACTCAGTTCACTGGCTGCACGGTTCGCTTCCCCCTTGTACCCTAAGCTTAGTACAGAGCTCAAAGCGGCCTCGTAAAGCGTCGCCGCGTCCGCGCTGAAATCGGCGCTGTAGACTTTCGCCATGGTTTCGCCCCGTCCTGCGGGTCTTGACTAACTTGCCCGCACTAGAGACGGCTGTTTGCACTCTCGCGTTACTCGCGCTGCTACCCAAACAGAACTGACAATCACCCCCCAACGCTGGCGCTGACCAAGTCCGCGTCTACGCGAGAGCCGCGTATGCCCCGGCGGGCGCCGGTGGCGACCCCAATTGAGATCAGAACGCGTTGCCAAGTGGGGCTCATGGTCGCCTCTATCTCGCAGGCCAGGCCCCTCCTTCATACACGAAAACGGCCGATCCGTCAAGGGAAGCGCCTAGGTCTGGGCGTCGTCGCCACGGGCAACGTCCACTGCCACCTGCGGGAGCGACAGCGCCTCCAGGACGTGCTGGTGGCGATCAAGCACCGGACGACCCTGGACGTCTCCCGTCGCCTGCGCCGAGCCGCGCGTCACAGGCCCTCCACGTGCTACAATCGAGCGCAGGTCATTGTGGGCGGCCTGGTGATGAGGATAGCTCTCGACTGTAGGAGGTAGCCATGCGGGGTTGGTTCGTCGTAGCTGCGGTTGCGTTGGCCGCGGTCATAGTCGTCGTCGGCGCCGGTTGCGGCGGAGGCGGCGGAAAGCCCAAGCTGGATAGAGCGACGCTGGAGGCCATGCTCACGGAGATCGCCCCCACGCTGGACGATCTGCCGCCCAATTTAGCGGTGACGGAAGAGAGCTTCCAGACGAACGAGGAAGCGGCTGTGAACGATCCCGATGGGCCGACGGCGGCGCTCAAGCGCTATGAGGACGAGGGTCGCCTTCTGGGACGCGTCGGCGCCTACACGACGAACGATCCCTTCGGGACTTTTACCAAGGGCGGCGATGCCCTGGTGACGGTGTCGACAACCATCTACGAGGATTCTAAAGGGGCCGCAGCGGCCATGGACTATCTCAAGGAGCTGATGGCAGACCCGGGGCGGACTCAAGCCACCTTCGAAGGGGTGACCGATCTCCAGGGCGAGCCGATGTCGTTCGCCAGCATCGGCGACGACACGGTGGCGTACCGGTTCACGGGCGTATTTCACCCAGCGGACATCCAGGTTAACGTTAACTTTATAGCCCATGCGGTGGGTATCCGCCAGGGCCAGGGCGTCAGCACCTTGATCGTGGCGGCGATAGGAGGGGCCACTCCCGGGCCGGAGGTGGAGGAGCTGACGCGCAAGCTGGATGAACGAATGGCGGAGGCGCTTCGCTAGGATACGGCACTTGGGCGGCGCCCCTTCGCTGAGCTCAGGCCCGCCTCTGGCGGGGGCTCAAGCCCGAAGGGGCAGGCTCTCGCCAGAGGCGGGTGGGCCTCTACTCATGACGCAGGGCCTCTATGGGGTTGAGGCGGGCGGCCCTGAAGGCGGGGTAGATGCCGAAGAAGATGCCGATGGCTGCCGATACGCCAAAGGCGAGAATGACGGCGAGGGGTGAGATCACCGTCTGGATGTCCTCGTCGGCGATGGTCTGACCGCTGGCGAGCTTGGCCAGGGACACGCCGACGAGGACCCCGATGCCTCCGCCTGCCATGGTGACCGTCAGGGCCTCCACCAGGAACTGGGTGAGGATGTCCCGTCGCTTGGCGCCGACGGCCTTGCGAATGCCGATCTCGCGCGTCCGCTCCGTCACCGACACCAGCATGATGTTCATGATGCCGATGCCGCCGACGACGAGGGAGATGCTGGCGATGCTGGCCAGGAGGATGGTCAGGGTCCTGGAGACGTCGCTGGCGGTGGTGATCAGGTCATCCTGGGTTCGGATGACGAAGTCGTCCTTGGCCACTTGATGGCGCTCCCGCAATAAAGCCGCTATCTCTTCCTGAGCGCGATCGAACTGGCCCTTGTCCTTGATCTTGACCGAGATCTGCATGACGTTGCTGAGGCCCTGGGGGTGGCGCAGGAAGGGGATGCGGGCCTGCATCGTCGGCAGGGGAATGAACATCAGGTCGTCCTCATCGCCGGTGGCGGTGGCGCCCTTGGGCTCCATGACTCCGACCACTCGGAAGGTGAAGCTGATGAAGCCGCCCGGTCCGACGGCGAGGCGCACGGTCTTGCCGATGGGGTTGGCATCGCCGAAGAGGGTCTGGGCCAGCCTGCTACCCAGGACGGCCACCAGCGCCTTGCGGGTGACGTCATCGTCGGTGATGAACTGGCCCTGGGTGGCGTAGAAGTCGCGGACGTACTGATAGTCGGTCGTAGTGCCGGTGATGGTGGTGCGGGTGTTCTGGGCGCCGGCGATGAGCTGGGCGTCGAAGGTGACCTGGGGAGCGACGCCCTCGACGTAGGGGAAGCGCTCAGGATCGTTGATGGCGTAGGCATCGGCGTCAACCAGGGTCAGGGCCTGCCCCTGGGCGACTGCCCGGGCGGCGTCGGAGGTCTCAACCTGGCCGGGACGGATAAACAGGAGGTTGCTGCCCAGACCGCGGATGCGCTCCGTGACGCCCTTCTGGGCGCCCTGGCCGACGGCCATGAGGGTGATGACGGCGCTGACGCCGATGATGATACCGAGCATGGTCAGCGCCGAGCGCATCCTGTTAGCGGCCAGGGCGGCGAAGGCGGTGCGAACCGCGTCGATGATGCTCATGGAGACCAGTCCTGACCCCCTCCGTCGCTGCCGGCCGGAGGTTCGCTTGCGGTCATCATATGGTGCGGCGATGAATTGAGCTCATCGCT
>JAUYEF010000251.1 GCA_030691635.1 Bacillota bacterium | reverse complement strand
TTCTGCGTTCGTAGTCGTTCTGCAACGTATGGGGGAAGCCTTGACGTTGCATCGTTGCCAGCTAACTTCCCGTTGCCAACGGGATTCAACGCCAGTAGAGGGATGTAACCTCTACCTTTGTCTAGCTAGTCCTATGCGGTTTTTAAGGTACTGTTGGCTGTTGCCAACGTACATAGCTTCACACAAAATGGCCTAACGTCATACACGAAAAAGCAATGCGATAATCATCACCCCCCGCCCACGGGCCGTGTCCGCCAAAAACGTGGCGGTGGCGCCTGGACTGGAGCGGAGGGGGAAAGGGGGACCATCGGAGGCCACCCGGCGCAAGGAATGCTGGGCATGGACCGGGTGCATGTGGTCTGGCACAAGGTGCTGCGAGAGAACCAGAGCATCCAGTCGGTGGCGAAGCAGTTGGGGGCGAGCCCCAATGCCGTGGCGGAGCACTTGTGTATGGGTGACCGGACCCGAGCCTGTCTTTGCCAGCAGGCAGTTTGAGAGAGGGGAGACGATCCTGGCGCGTTGGGCGCTGGCATTAGAACACACACCGCTCTTCCGGAGGACACACGGATCGTGGCCCACGCTTCTAGAGGCTTGGCCGAAAGATCTCCTCAACTGCTGTTCTGGATGCAAGACTCGTATCCGACCAGGACGTGGTAAGCACCCCAGTGGGGGGATTCCGCCGGAAGCCCCGGGCGCACCAGCAACCTGGTTCTAACCCCCAGCATGTGGTATGATGAGCGTTGACGGGTACTATCCGTTGGGTATTCAGTTGGCCTGCAGGCAGGTGGCGACAAGGAGCCTTATCTATGGGAGTAACTGCTCAGATCCTGGAGATTGTTCAGGGTACGATTGCACCTAGTGACGAAACGCTGGCTGCTGCCAGACAACGACGCGATGAGGTGCTCGCAGTTGCATCGCGTTATCCTGGGGCACTCCGTACTTACGCGGCTGGTTCTATCGGCCATGGAACGGCCAACGATGACACAGATGCTGATTGTGGTGTTGTGTTGGATAGGCGTTCCTACCCTGAACTGGGACCGGACGGTAATGGCGTGGGACCGCCAAGTGCCGTCGAGGAGATGCGCACGTTCATTCGGACCAGCCTGACTGGTATGCACGCCAACGTTGCATTCCGATTGACCAAACGCGCCATCAAAGTCAGTTTCCATGAGCCTCTCTCGGATGGCACGAATCCCAATGTAGACCTTATCGTTGCGTTGACACGGGCAGCGCGGGGCCTATGGATTCCTAACCTCGAACGTGATCGGTGGGACGCGTCTAACCCTGAGTATCACACCGTGCTCCTCACCGCCGAGCCGGCAAATCTTCGGCGCACCAGGGCGAAGGTCATTAGGCTGGCGAAGGCTTGGAACAAGCAGTACTCCAAGCCGGGGCTCAGCAGCTTCAACATCGAAGCCCTCGCCCTGGAAGCGGTCACTGAAGGAGCGGGAGTCCCCGACGGACTTGCGGCCTTCTTCGCGTATGCCGCATCTGACCTGACAAAGCGCTTGACCCCAGATCCTGCGGGCGTGTCGGACCCGATCAAAGTACTCGTCGACCGGGACATCATCGTCAGCCGCCTGCGTCATGCAGCAGACCTCATTAGAGTTGCTCTGGAGCATGACGACGACGAGTTGAAGGCTGGTGAGGCACTGGCAGAACTCTACTGGATCCATGTGAAACCACCTCCTGGCAGCACTTCCAAGGCCGCGTTCGCCGCGGCCCTTCGACAAGGCAACGCCGAGGTCAGCGTTGCGAGCGGGCTTATCCTCGGGGCTGGCAAGGGTGCTCCCATCAAAACCACAAGGTCCTACGGAGGCCACCAACGCTGAGACCTGGGAAGCGTGCCGGAGGTCCTTGGTATGGGGAAGATCTTCCACGGCTGTGCTTTGAGCGCGGCGCCGTTCGGGGTTTCTCAGACCTTCGCGGCATCACCATACGGTTGGCGCCATCCGCGGGCAGACGCTATCGTGTGACGATTCCAGTGCCTCACTATGAGACTCGCCATGTCGAGATCCTGTTCAGAAGAGATGCGGCCCAGTTGCCTCGGGTCTCTGTGGACGGTCCAGAATGCTCGCCGCATCGGTATCCCTCTGGAGAAATCTGCATGTGGCACCCGGACGACCCCGTCCAAAATAGGTGGATATTCGAAGATGGTCTGCTGGCTCTCTTGGGGCTTGTTGCGGCGCACCTTTTCCGGGAAGCATGGTGGCGTGAAACTGGCGAGTGGCTCGGACCATCCGCTGGCCACGGTGAGTCCGCTGGGAAGTCTCTCCCTGGCGCAACCGGAAGAACATGATTGACGGGGGTTTTCCCATAGCGGTCATTCTTGCTGTCATTACAGGAGCGGTGTCGTTGGCAGTCTGGGCGCTCAATGCCGTCTTCAGTGCCAAACGGGAGAGGGCGGCTCGCCAGCGAGAGGAGTTCTCCAAGGCGTTTGCCGTGTGTGTGGCATATGAGGAGTTCCCATACATTGTTCGCCGACGTCGGCGGGATGTTCCTGAAGAAGAGCGCGTTCGCATTTCCACAGAGTTGAGCAGAGTTCAGGAAAGGCTTGGCTACTACTCGGTTTGGTTGGCGATCGAGTCGAGAAGGGTGTCCAACGCCTACGACAATCTCGTTGCCAAGCTCCGTGAGATAGCTGGCACAGAGATACGAAATGCATGGCTGGCTGCTCCTATCGACCGGGACAGCGAAATGAACATGCCCGACCTGGGCCTTAGTGCTTTGAGACCCTTCAAGGAGGCGTATCTGGCCGAAGTGTCAGACCATCTTTCGGTGATCCCGGGCTATGTCCGCCGATTGAGCAGACGTATCCGCCACCGGGGGCAAGCCAAGGCCTGATCCAGAGCGGGTTTCTACCCGCGAGATCGCGCGAGACTCAGGCAGACACACTCACTGTTCTCCCGGAACCGTGCCCGAGAGCGCTCTTTGTTGCCTGTCTGGTTGTCTGTCCTACGGTTTTGTGGGCTCCACCCAGCCCAGCCGCTTGAGTAGGCCGAAGTAGGTCATGAAGCTGTGGTAGCGGCACTTGGTGAGCTTGTAGGGGATGCGGCTGAAGTAGCACTCCTGGACCTGGCGGGCCTGCCCTCCGTCACTGTCTTGCCACGGCGGACCCGGTTGGAGATATCCCACTCCGCCTGGTCTTGGGCAAGGGCGTGGTAGAGGGCCTCCTTGTAGGCGGCCCGGATGTCCACCTGCAGCGCGCCTTCGTTGGGGTCTATCCTAGACGAGCCCTGGGGCCCGTTGCCCAGGAGGAACTCCCGGATGAACAGGCCGCAACCGAAGGGCCGGAGGAAGCGATCCCTACTGGGCATCAAAGGCAATGTCACTCCTGCTCCTCCGCGTGGTCACTGAGCCGGATAGAGGAAGGTCCTTACCCGGCACTTCAAGCACCAGGTGGTGGAACCGCTGCGGCAGGCCTTTGGCTCCGGCTCATGGGGGCAGAGCGGGAGCCCGTGGCGCAGCCTCTCCAACAGCACCGGGTTGGAGAAGAACGTCAACCCACCCCAATCGGGACAGTGGCCCATGAAGCGGGCATCCTTTCGCATGAAGACCGAGGCGGCGGCGCCGCACCGACAGCGCAACTGGAACTTGGTGAGCTGTTT
>JAUYEF010000222.1 GCA_030691635.1 Bacillota bacterium | reverse complement strand
ACCGGGAGTTCTCTTTGAGGCTCATCGGAAATATCTCCTTGTCCGTGAGGTGACATTTTCGCTGTTCACTTAGCTATGACTTTATCGCTGTGCGTTCACAGCACGGGCGGCGTTCGCGTTGTAAGCCGTGCTTTCGGTATGTTATCATCAATTGGTGCAAAAAACATCGCCGCCCATCCATGGGGGAATTAGGAGGTTCTACTTAATGCGCGGCTCGCTGGAGTCTCTAGGCATTGTTAATGCGAAGGTGCACTATCAGCTGCCGGTTCCGAAACTTGTGGAGTTGGCCCTGGCCCAGAACGAAGGGATACTTGCCCCGAACGGCGCCTTACGGGTATACACGGGCAAGTATAACGGAAGGTCTCCTAATGACAAGTTTCTTGTGGACACGCCTGCCGTCCATGACCAGATCGACTGGAAGAACAACTCACCGTTCTCGCCCGAGAAGTTCGAGAAGCTTTACAGCCGCCTCACGGCCTATCTCCAGAAGCGTGACCTATTCGTGTTCGACGGCCTATGTGGGGCCGACCCGGAGTTCAGGCTGCCGGTGCGTTTTGTGAATGAGCTTGCCTGGGAGAACCTGTTCGCCCACCAGCTTTTCATCCGTCCCACTCCGGAACAGCTTGCCGAGCATGAGCCCCAGTTCACCGTCATCGCGGCTCCCGGCTTCAATGCGGTCCCAGCCGTGGACGGCACCCGGTCCGAATGCTTCATCATCCTGAACTTCGACAAGAAGATAGTGATCATCGGGGGCACAGAGTACGCGGGGGAGATAAAGAAATCGATCTTTACGGTTATGAACTACTTGATGCCCCTCAGGGGCGTCGCCTCCATGCACTGCTCGGCCAATGTCGGCGACCACAACGACGTGGCCATCTTCTTCGGCCTGTCGGGCACAGGCAAGACGTCGCTCTCGGCGGACCCGGACCGTTGGATCATCGGCGATGATGAGCACGGCTGGAGCGACAACGGCGTGTTCAACTACGAGGGCGGCTGTTACGCAAAGTGCATCAATCTCTCGAAAGAGCATGAGCCGCTCATCTGGAACGCCATCAGGTTCGGCGCAGTGCTAGAGAACGTCGACTTGGATATGGAGACCCGAGAGCTGGACTATGACAGCGAGAGACTCACGGAAAACACGCGTGCCGCGTATCCCATAGACTTCATCCCGAAAGTCGAGCTGTCGGGAAGGGGAGACCACCCCAAGACCGTCTTCTTCCTGACTGCGGACGCATTCGGCGTGATGCCGCCTGTCGCGAAGCTTGGCCCGGAGGCACTGATGTACCACTTCTTGTCAGGCTACACAAGCAAGCTGGCGGGCACCGAGCGCGGGATCACTGAGCCGCAGGCGACATTCTCGACGGCCTTCGGCGCGCCGTTCCTGCCGCTTCACCCGCTCAAGTACGCGCAACTCCTCTCCGACAGGGCGTCGCGCCACGGGGCGAGCGTCTATCTGGTCAACACAGGCTGGACAGGCGGTCCATACGGGGTCGGGAAGAGGATCAGCATCCGGTACACGAGGGCCATGGTCACGGCGGTTCTCAACGGCGATCTCGACAAAGTCAGCTACAGCATGGACCCGATCTTCAACCTCGCCGTTCCCGACAGTTGCCCCAATGTGCCGGCCGAAGTGCTGAAGCCACGGCAGCTGTGGGCGGACAAGGAGGCCTACGACAAGACCGCCAAGATGCTTGCCGCCCGGTTCATCAAGAACTTCGCGAACTTCGAGGGGATGCCGGACTCGATCATCAAGGCGGGGCCGAAGACATAGCTGGGCCCGAATGCGGTTGTCACTTGCATAATGCTCGCTCCTGTAAACGCATAGCAAGTGAAGTCAGAGCTAAGTGAACAGCGAAAATGTCCCTTTGTCGCCAGGGTCACATTTTCGCTGTTCAGCTGTTCAGTGTCATACCAACCACTTGGGGGGTGCGTAAGGTTATTTGTCCAGTCGGCCCAGCAATTGCAGTCTAGCATCTGATACATTGGCACCAGAGGAGTTCCACGAGGCTCTCAAGAGAGATCATGCAGGGACGAAATGCGTAAAGGATTAGCTACTTTCCTTAGTGTTGCGCTAGTATTCATGTTAGTGTTCCCAGTGTCTGCAGCCTCACCAGATAAGCTACCATCCAAGCTCAGGCAGTTTGCCATAGATCAGAATCTCATTTATGTCCGTACGCGAATAACAGGTGACGGGCAGGTCTGCTACGAGTTTACACGGGATGGTAAGCCTGTGGTAGTCAGCCAGGCGTTCGTGGACCTTGGTCTGGACAAGGACGGTAAGACCAAGAAGACTGAAGTCGGAGTGGAGCACTATGGCGCCCACCCGTCAAGATGGACTGCCATAGATTGGCTTATGGCAGCATATACCATCTACTGCCTGTGCAACGAGATCTACTACTATGTCGACTTGTACTTGCTCAAGTCGGGCACTGGCTGGGAAGGAACGAACTACGAATTCATCGTGGCCGACATTATCAATGGGGTCGTCTACTGGCGATGAACACGAGGTCGGGAGGGTTCAACCCTCCCGGCCACAGGAGAAGTGTCCGATGCGTATCACAGCCTGGATGATCATTGGCATCGTTAGCCTACCGCTGGCAGTACTGAGGATTGCTCGGGGTCACTGGGATGCCTGTGTATGGTTCATATGCGCGTGTGGTCTGATTATCCGTGAGATGCGTCGGTTAAGGTAGACTCCGCCAATACGAGCCCCGCGGAGGTGCAGGACTCTTGGAAGGTGCGAATATGCGGCTAGCACGCTCAATAGCCACGATGGCAGCGCCCGAACGAGAAAACGGACCAGTTGACCAGGGTGCTTCGAGAGATAAGCATGGCTGGAAGGAACTACACCTACTAAACCTTGACACGTACCTCGCTGAGTGCGGATTTGACTTTGCGTCCTGGAACGATTAGTATATATAGCAACAACCAGCCAAACGCTTTGACGCGGACGAGTACCTGGTGAGAGCGCCGAAAGAGAGGGACAGCCACCGGCTGAAAGCTGTCTCAGGCCAGCGGCCAGGGAAAACCACCGCAGAGCACCGGACCGAAAGCGGAGTCTGGAAGGTCCAGACCTCGAGTAGGCACCGGCGGCAGCCACCGTTAACAGGCCACAAGAGCGCACAGGCCATGCCTGCGCGAACTCGGGTGGAACCGCGGGAAGCACTCCCGTCCCTGCAGGGACGGGAGTTTTATTTTTGGCGGGGCGAAAGGAGACGAGGACATGGAGAGTTCAGTCGTCATCTCATTTCCCGACGGGTCGAGCAAGAAGTACCCACGAGGGACAACTCCGCTCGCGATAGCGGAGGGTATCGGCCCGAATCTGGCAAGGGACGCCGTCGCCGCCCGGGTCAACGGCGAGGTGGTTGGGTTGCTCGAGCCACTGGAGCAGGACTCGAGCCTCGAAATCCTGACATTCGACTCAGCAGAGGGCAGGGAGGTCTACCGCCACACAGCCAGCCACATAATGGCCCAGGCCGTGAAGCACCTGTTCCCGGGCACGAAGTTCGCGATCGGGCCCGCGATCGAGGATGGGTTCTACTACGATTTCGATCCGAAGACACCGTTTCTGCCCGAAGACCTGGAGAAGATCGAGGCTGAGATGCAGCGGATCATCGGCGAGGACGTGCCCCTGGAGCGCCGCGAACTGTCCCGCGAGGAAGCGCTGCAGACGTTCAAGGACGAGCCTTACAAGGTCGAACTCATCGAGGACCTGCCGGAAGGCGAGAAAATCACCTGCTACAGGCAGGGCGATTTCCTCGACCTGTGCGCGGGGCCGCACCTGCCCGCCACGGGAAGAGTCAGAGTGCCCAAGGTGCTCCATTCGGCCGGGGCATACTGGCGTGGCGATGAAAAACGCCCCATGCTGCAGCGTATATACGGCACGGCCTATGAGAAGAAGGCGGACCTCGAGAAGCACCTGACAAGGATCGAGGAGGCCAAGAGGCGCGACCACAGGCGTCTCGGCAAGGAACTCGGGCTATTCAGCATCCAGGAGGTGCTGGGCGGCGGCCTGGTGCTGTGGCACCCAAAGGGCGCGCTGTTGCGTGAGCTCGTCGAAGACTTCTGGCGCAAGGAGCACCGGAAGCGGGGCTACGACATCGTGTTTTCGCCGCACATAGGGAAGCTCGACCTCTGGAAGATCAGCGGCCACTGGGACTGGTACAAGGACAGCATGTACTCGCCCATCAAGATAGATGAGATCGAGTACCTGCTCAAACCCATGAACTGCCCCTTTGCGATCCTGATGTATAAGTCTGAGGGCAAGAGCTACAGGGACCTGCCGCTCCGGTGGGGAGAACTGGGCACCGTATACCGGTACGAACGGTCCGGCGTGCTCCACGGGCTCTTGCGCGTGCGCGGCTTCACACAGGATGATGCGCACATCTTCTGCAGGCCGGACCAGCTCGAAGACGAGATCGTCGGTGTCATCGACCTGGCTGAGCACATGATCAAGTCGTTCGGTTACACGGACTATGACTTCATGCTCTCGGTCCGGGACCCGGACAACAAGCAGAAGTACATCGGCGACGATGCCGTGTGGGAGCAGGCCGTCGGTGCTCTCAAGGCTGCGCTGGGACGACGGAACCTCAAGTATGCGGTCGGCAAGGGCGAGGCGAAGTTCTACGGCCCGTCCATAGACATCATGATCAAGGACGAACTCGGGCGCGGCTGGCAGGGCCCGACGATCCAGGTCGACTTCAACCTGCCCGAGCGTTTCGACCTGACTTACACAGGTGAAGATGGTCTGCCGCACCGTCCTGTGATGATCCACCGCACGGTGCTCGGGTCCATGGAGCGGTTCATCGGAGGGCTTATCGAGCACTACGCGGGAGCGTTCCCGGCCTGGCTGGCCCCCGTCCAGGTGAAGGTGCTGCCCATCACGGACAAGCAGCACGAGTATGCCAGGAAGATCGTGTCGGCTCTCAAGGAAGACGGATTCCGAGTCGAACTCGACGACCGCAACGAAAAGATCGGGTACAAGATCCGAGAAGCCGAGGTCCAGAAGATCCCGTACATGCTTGTCGTGGGCTCGAAAGAGGCCGAGTCCGGGCTGGTGGCGGTCAGGAAGCGCCGCAAGGGTGATGCAGGCGCGATGACGGTCGAGAAGTTCGCGACTGATCTCAAGGTCGAAGTGGACAAGAAGACAGTCGATGTGCATTGACGTGCTTATACCCAGAATGCTATAGTCTAGTGGAATAGCGTTCTGGATACTGCGCTTTTGAAGAAGAAGCCATCCGCTTCTCACCTTACGGCTCTTGCCAGTAAGGTTACACGGCAGGCAACGCGATATGTGCGGCGGGTGGTATGCCCGCCGCTTCTTGTTTTAGCGGATTTCAGAAATGCAAATCGGAGGTGATGGCACCATATCGAAAGAGCTGAGGACTAATGAGGCTATCCGGGCTCGCGAGGTCAGGCTCATAGGCGAAGATGGCGAGCAACTGGGAATCATGGCTTTTCGAGACGCCTTCAGGCTTGCCCAAGAGAGAGGATTGGATCTCGTAGAGGTAGCCGCCCAGGCCAAGCCGCCGGTCTGCAAGCTCATGGATTACGGCAGGTTCAGGTACGAGCAGCAGAAGCGGGACAGGGAAGCCCGCAAGAAGCAGAAGATCGTCGACATAAAGGAAGTCAAGATGCGGCCGACCATCGATCAGCACGATTTCGAGGTCAAGGCCAAGAATGCCGTCAGATTCCTTGAGGATGGCGACAAGGTAAAGGCGACGATTATGTTCAGGGGACGCGAGGTTGTCCACTCTGACCGGGGCAAGACAGTGCTGGACCGCCTGGTCGAGTTCATCGGCGACAAAGGCATAATAGAGCGCCCGGCTCGCCTCGAGGGCCGCAACATGATCATGATACTCAGCCCGAAGCAGTAAAGGAGGTTCGGCATGCCAGGATCGAAACTCAAGACCCACAAGGGGGCAGCCAAGCGCCTGAAGGTCACAGGCACGGGCAAGGTCAAGCGCTACAGGGCCAACGCCACACATAAGTTCGTGACCAAGTCGGCCAAACGCAGGCGCCGTCTTCGCCGGCCAGCCCTGATCAACAAGACCGAGCTCAAGCGTGTGCGCAGGCTCTTGCCTTATATGTAGTCGGATTGGGGGGAATCTCAAGTGCCTCGTGTCAAGAAAGGCGTTACCGCACATGCGCGCCACAAGAAAATACTGAAGCTGGCCAAAGGTTATTGGGGCCGGAAAAGCAAGATATTCAAGGTCGCCAACGAGACCGTGATGAAGGGGCTGTGGTATGCGTTCAGGGACCGCAGGTTCAAGAAACGGGAGTTCAGGCGCCTCTGGATAGCCAGGATCAACGCCGCCGCCCGCAACAACGGGCTTTCGTACAGCAGGCTGATCAACGGGCTCAGGAAAGCGGGCATAGCAGTCAACCGCAAGATGCTTGCGGACATGGCTGTTCACGATAAAGCGGCCTTCGGACAGCTAGTGAGCAAGGCAAAGGAAGGTCTCGGCTCGTAGTGGTGGAAAACCAGGGCTCCGGCATGATCAGGAGCCGCGAAAACAAGCATATCAAGATGGCGTTCGCCCTCCAGAACAAGAAGGCCCGCGACGAATCCGGGCTTGCCCTGCTGGAGGGCGTCCGTTTGGTACGGGACGCGCTGCAGCAGGGCGCCACGGTGGACACCGTGCTGTTTTCCAGCAGGCTTCTCTCGAGGCCCGGCGGTCCGGAACTTCTTGAGATTGCCAGGAGCGGGCGGGCCGGTGTGCTGGAAGTCGACCCTGCGCTGCTCGAAAGGGTTTCCGGCACGGAAACCGGCCAGGGAGTCGTGGCCATCGCCAGGACGCCGCGCCCGGATGTGCAGGCTCTGGTGGAACGGGCGGCCCGTGACGCCGGCATCCTGGTGCTGCTTGAGCAGGTCCAGGACCCGGGTAACGTGGGAGCCATCATCCGGAGCGCGGCTGCGCAGGGCGCTTCGGGTGTGGTGGCCGGGCCAGGCACCGCGGATCCCTGGGCGCCCAAGACGCTGAGAGCGAGCGCGGGCGCTGCGTTCCGGATACCCATCGCTTGTGCGGACGACTGGACATTCGTGCTGAGATGCTGCGGAGAGCGCCTCCAGATCCTGCTCGCCGACGTAGACGTGAGCGCGGTTCCTCCCTGGCGATGCGTCCTGACGGTCCCCACCGCGTTGATACTTGGAAATGAAGGTTCGGGCCCATCTGAAGCATCGGCGCGGGCGGCATCGGCGCGCGTGCAGATACCGATGCCGGGCGGCACCGAGTCTCTCAATGTGGCGATGTCGGCGTCCGTTATTCTATACGAAGCGCAGCGTCAGCGGCTTGCAGGCAGCCCGGTTGACTGCTCCGGGCACCTTGAAGGTCCGGTGGCGCTGTGATATACTCCATGTAAACCTAGGCAACGGAAGGGCGTGGAAGCTTGACTGCTGCCGAGCTCTTTTGGAAGTTGTTTGAGGTGACTGGATCGGTGACTGTCTATCTGATTTATAAGAAATTAAGCATACAGTGATAATACGCATATGGAAGCGCGATGACTGAGAGAGTAGCCTGCGCGACCGTCTCTCAGGGAGGGCCTGCCTGAGACTGGAAGCGGCCCGGGACGGAGCGGGCGAAGTTCACTCAAGAGCATCTTGGCTGAATGGAGTAGGCCACGACGGGATCCCTCCGTTAGAGGGGAAGGATATCGGAGGACGCTCCTGTATCCGCTCGAGTCGGGCCAGTATGGCCAAGTAAGGTGGTACCGCGAAAGCAAAAGCTTTCGTCCTTAGGGCGAAAGCTTATTTCTTTTACATGGAGGTGCAGGCGGTCATGGGATTGCGCAGTGACCTGGAGGCATACCTTGAGCAGGCGCGAGAGGCGATCGCGTCCGCGTCGACTCTGTCTGAGGTCGACGACGCCAGGATCAGGTTCGTGGGCAAGAAGGGTCTTGTCTCGACCGCGCTGAGACGGGTCGGCGAGGTGCCTCCGTCCGAGCGGCCAACTATCGGGAAGGCCGCCAACGATGCGCGGAACGAGATTGAGGCGCTCATCGCTGGGAAGCTTGACATCCTGGCAAGACTCGCCCAGCAGGCGGCGCTCGCCCGGGAGAAGGTTGACGTCACGCTGCCGGGCAGGCCGTTCCGCTACGGGAACAAGCACATCCTCCAGAAGGTGTATGACGAAGCGCAGCGCATCTTCCTCGGCATGGGATTCGAAGTCGCCGAGGGCCCCGAGATCGAGTCCGACTACTACAACTTCGTGGCTCTGAACATACCCAAGGACCACCCTGCGCGCGACATGCAGGCCACGTTCTACTTCGACGATGAGACGGAGCTCAGGACTCACACATCGCCGGTGCAGATCAGGGCCATGCTGTCCAAACACGGTGCGCTGCCCGTCCGCCTGATCAGCCCGGGTTTTGTATACAGGCGCGACAGTGACAACACGCACTCGCCGATGTTCCTCCAGTTTGAGGCGCTGGCCGTGGACGTGGGTGTCACTCTAGGCGACCTCAAAGGCACCATCGAGCAGTTCGCGAAGCAGATGTTCGACCAGTCCGTGAAGATCAGGCTGAGGCCAAGCTACTTCCCGTTCACCGAGCCGAGCGCAGAGGCCGATGTCTCGTGCACGGTCTGCGGTGGCAAAGGCTGCCGCACGTGCAAGGGAACAGGCTGGCTCGAGATACTCGGGTCGGGTATGGTGCATCCCGCCGTCCTGAGAAACGGCGGCTACGACCCGTCGCGCGTCACCGGATTCGCGCTCGGCATGGGAATCGACAGGGTTACGATGCTCAAGTACGGCCTGGACGACATCCGCAACATCTACAGCAACGACGTCAGGTTCCTAAGGCAGTTCTAGGGGGTCAGGGTGAATGCGAGTACCATATAAGTGGCTTTCAGAGTGGGTCTCGATCCCGTGGGACGCCCACGAACTTGCCGACCGGCTGACGCAGGCAGGAGTCAAGGTCGAAGCCGTCGAGGAGTTCGACGCCGGCCTTCTGGGAGTCGTCGCGGCAAGAGTTGAGGAGGTCTGGCAGCATCCATCATCGTCGCGTCTCTGGGTGTGCAGGGTCGATGCGGGACCGCGCGCGTATCAGGTGGTGACCGGGTGGCCGGGGATGGCTGCCGGGCAGGTGGCGGCTTTCGCTCCACCCGGCGCGTCACTCCCGAAGGGCTGGAAGATAGAGGAGGCCGAGTTCGGCGGCGTCAAGTCAGAGGGCATGCTCTGCGCCCTGACCGAGATGTTGCTGGGCGAGCCCCATCTTGAGGGAGAAGGGATATACCTTCTGGAGGACAACGTGGCTCCGGGCACCAGCATGGAGGACCACCTCAATATACATGACCAGGTCCTCGAACTGGACCTCACGCCGAACTACGGCTACTGCCTGAGCATGCTCGGAGTGGCCGGTGAGGTGGCCGCGCTCGCAGGTGGGAAAGTCAGTGTGCCCAGCCTTCCGGTCATCGAGACGACCGAGAGCGCTGAGACGGCTGTGGACATCGAACTGGCCGACCCGGACCTGTGCATGCGTTACGTGGCGCGCATCATAAAGGGTGTCACGATCGGGCCTTCTCCTGCTTGGCTCCAGGTACGGCTGCTGGTGGCCGGCATGCGCCCGATCAGCAACATCGTCGACATAACCAACTACGTGATGCTGACGCTTGGCCAGCCGTTACACGCATTTGACTACAGCAAGGTCCGTGGGAAGAAGATAATCGTCCGGCGGGCCGGCGACACGCAGGTCTTCACGACGCTGGACGGGCAGGAGCGGCATCTCGAGCCGGACATGCTGGTCATCGCCGACGCGGCCGGCCCGGTGGGCCTCGCGGGAGTCATGGGCGGCCTGGAATCGGAGATAACCAGCGAAACCCGGGATATACTGCTGGAGTCCGCGCTGTTCAACCCGATAAGCATCCGCAAGACCGCGCTGGCGCTCGGACTGAGGTCGGAGGCTTCCAGCCGTTTCGAGAAGGGCATGGACCCGCTGGTGCAGCCGCAGGCGGCCGATCTCGCGACCGCGATGATGTGCCAGCATGCAGGCGGAGTGGCCCTTCGCGGTATGGTGGACGCGAACAAGTCCGGCTATACTCAAAGAGTCATCGCTCTCAGGACGGGGCAGGTCCGAAACGTTTTGGGCTCCACGGTCAACGATGAAGAGATCAGGACTTGCCTGCAAAGGCTCGATTTCGACGTGACTGAGACGGGACCAGGCATGTACAGCGTGGCTGTGCCCTCGAGGAGAGTGGATGTCGAGATAGAGGAGGACCTCATCGAAGAGGTCGGGCGCGTATCTGGCTACGACAGCATCGAGCCGACGCTGCTGAAGGGGCCGGTCGTTGCCCTGCTGACCCCGCCGCAGGTGGCGCGGCACCAGTCGATCGAGATCATGGCTGGCCTTGGCTTCGAGCAAGTGGTGACCATGAGCTTCATCTCCCCGAAGGATTTCGAGCGTACCAGGGCCGGGAGCCCGGAGCAGAACAGGGCGCTGGTGCTGAGGAACCCGCTGGCGGAAGAGCAGAGCGTGATGAGGCAGAGCCTGCTGCCGGGTCTTCTCGGGGTCTACGCGTACAACGCGGCGCGCAAGAACGTCGATCTGGCTGCCTTCGAACTGGGCAGGGTGTACCTTCCCGGGTCTCCGGGCGGCTCAACCGCGTCAAGCGAGAGGTACCACCTGGCAATGCTGGCATCCAGGACGACCGGCCGGCAGAAGTGGAACTGCGCGACCCAGGAAGTGGATTTCCTATACGCGAAGGGCGCTCTTGAGGCGCTTGTGGCAGTGCTCACCGCCCGCACTGTCAATCTCGGTTTCGAGCCGTCATCGGAGCCTCGATTCCACCCTTACAGGCAGGCGCGTGTCGAGGCAGCCATCGCGGGCAGGCAGGTATCGCTGGGCCATGTGGCAGAAATATCAACGGAGGTGGCCTCGGCCTATGGGCTTGAGGGCCGGTTCGCGGCGTTCGAGATAGACTGCGATGAGCTGTTCGCGAACTACCCGTACTCGCCGCATGTGCTGCCGGTGCCGCGATACCCGGCCGTCAGCCGCGATGTGGCGCTTGTGGTCTGCGACGGTGTCCCGGCCGGGCAGGTCCGGGATACGCTGCAGGCTGAGGCGGGAGACCTTCTGGAGTCGATCGAGCTGTTCGACGTGTACCGGGGAGGCAACATACCCGAGGGCTCCAGGAGTCTGGCCTATTCGCTGCTCTACAGGGCCCAGGACCGCACGCTGAAAGACGCAGAAGTAGACGAGCTTCACGAAAAGGTACGAAAAGCTATGATAACCAGGCTGGGGGCGGTCGTTCGCTGAGGGGCGTCCTCTCCCGGCATGCTGGAGGAGAGCAATGTCCCTCGTAACTGTGCAGGCGGTGACCAAGTACTACGGCGAAGACCGGATCCTGGACTCGGTGAGCTTTGCGGTGGACAGGGGCGACAAACTTGGCCTTGTCGGCAGAAATGGCGGCGGCAAGACCACGCTCCTGTCCATTCTGTGTGGCCGTGAGGAGCCGGATGAAGGGACGGTTTCCAGAGCGTCCGGGTCTCGTACAGGGATGCTCGCTCAGGACGCTGGGTACGATCCGGATAACTCGGTTTGGGACGAAGCCCGGTTGGCCCTCTCGGGCATAGCCGCGGTAGAGACCAGGCTCAGGCAGGTAGAGACGGATCTGGCCCTGGCCCGCGCCAACGAACAGGCGCTGGACGAGCTCCTTTCGCGCTATGCCCGTGCTGAGGATGAGTTCAGGCGCCTCGGGGGATACGACTGGCAGGTAAGAGTGTCTACCGTGCTGACTGGCCTGGGGTTTGCGACGTCTCAGTTCTCATCCAAGATGCGCACTCTCTCCACCGGCCAGAGGGTCAGGGTCGCCCTGGTGAAAGTGCTGCTGCTCGAGCCGGACATACTGCTGCTTGACGAGCCGACCAACCACCTGGACGTTGAGGCGGCCGAGTGGTTGGAGGAGAGACTCTGCTCCTACCCTGGAGCGGTCATCGCCGTCTCCCACGACAGGTTTTTCCTCAACAACGTCTGCAAGAAGATACTTGAGCTCGAAAACAACGTGGTCAATGAGTACAAGGGCAACTACGACGCCTACGTGGAGCAGAGGGAGTTCAGGCGAGAACAGCAGGAGATCGCCTATGTCAGGCACTCACGGAAGGTCGAGGATCTGAAAGAATACATCCGCAGGTACAAAGCCGGGCAGCGGACCTTGATGGCAAAGAGTAGGGAGAAGTGGCTCAAGCGGCTCGGCACCGTGCGGCGGCCCACTGCCAACAGGCCTGTGCGCATCGATTTCGTTTCTTCGTCAGAACTGGGAAAGACCGTGTTCGTCGTGAAAGGGCTCTCCAAGCGATACGGGGATAAGACGGTGCTGTCCGGCCTGGACTTCCGGGTATCGGGCGCCGACAGGGTCGGGCTCATCGGCAAGAACGGCGTGGGCAAGACGACGCTGCTGAAGGTGCTGCTCGGCATCGAGGAGCCGAGCACCGGCTCGGTCTGGACCGGGCCCTCGGCGGAGTTCGGCTACTTCCGTCAAGACCTCGACACACTGGACCCCCAGAAGACGGTGCTCGAGGAACTGATGGACGGAACGGACCTGCTGCCTTCGCAGGCGCGGAGCATCCTGGGCGCTTTCCTGTTCTCCGGCGATGACGTCTACAAGAAGGCGTCTGTCTTGAGCGGCGGAGAGAAAAACCGGCTCACTCTGGCAAAGCTTGTTCTCGGCGGCCACAATGTGCTCATGCTGGACGAGCCCACGAACCACCTGGATATTGAGTCCAAGGAGGCCCTGGCGCGGGCGCTTGCCACGTTCGACGGCTGCGTGATATTCGTGACTCACGACAGGCAGTTCTTGCAGGACGTTGCCACCCGCATACTCGAGCTTGACGAGACGGGCCTGGAGCAGTACAGAGGCGGCTACCTTGCGTACCGTGAAGAAAAGCGGCGCCGGAAGGAACAGGCAGCAGTGGGCCAGTCGGCATTGGAGCGCCCGTCTATCGCTAGTGGCAGTGCCGGGACGAGACTCGGTGACCCCGTCCGGAGGCGTCTTGCGGCTGAGGCGCATCAACGGTCGATGGAACTGGCAGAGCAGGACATAGAACGCCTTGAGCAGGAAAAGACGCGGCTGGAGGCGGTGCTGCAGGATGCCGAGACGTACCGTACGGGAGCGCCTCTGGCGACACTCCGGGAGTATGACGAAGTGCAGAAGTGCCTCCAGGCAAAGTACGAGGAATGGGAGAGGCTGCACCAGAACCCACCGTCGTAACGCCGGCAACGAATTTGGCCAGGAGCCGGCCGGCGGCCGGGAGCCGGTGAAGCGGTTTGTGCGGGAAGGTGGCTTCATTTGAAGAACGCACTGGTGGCTCAAGTCCTGATCACGATAGCCGACCTTGAGGAGATAAAGGGTGAGGAGGCATTCAAAGCCCCTGCTTACCGGCGCGCCGCGGCCTACATCCACAAGATGAGCGAGGCTATCGAAGACGTTGCCCGAGACGGCAAGCTCCAGGATTTGCCGGGCGTCGGGAAGAACATCGCAGCCAAGATTGAGGAGATCCTCGAGGGCGGAACGGCAAGGAGGCTTGAGAAGCTTCTCACCGAGATCCCTTCGACGCTGCTTGACTTGCTCATGATCGAAGGTCTCGGCCCCAAGACCGCATCACGGCTCTACAGAGAGGCCGGGGTCGAGACACTTGGTGACCTCGAAACTGCGCTGCGGGATGGCCGGATCGCTGCTCTGAAGGGTTTCGGGGACAAGCGCTCCGAGGGGTTGAGGCGCGGCCTGCAGCAGATACCGGCGCGTGAGCAGCGGTATCTGCTTGCCCATGCTTGGCCCGTG
>JAUYEF010000170.1 GCA_030691635.1 Bacillota bacterium | reverse complement strand
CGATAAGCGCCAGCAGCTCCTCCGGCGTACGCGTGTCTTCCTGGCTCTTCGCATTGGGATTCACCGCCTTGAGGTCGTAGCCCTTCGCCTCGATCTCCTGGCGCGTGACGGTCCAGCTATGTTCGCCGTTACCACGATCAGGAAGCAGACAAAATAACTCCTCGAAGTGGGCCAGGGTGAGGGGCGTTTTCTTCCCCACCTTGATATGGGACAGATCGTAGTACCAGACTCGCTCCGTGGGGCTCCCTTTCGTGAAGAAAAGCAGATTGGCTTTCACCCCTGCGCCCGCGTTCACGAAGGTGCCCGACGGCAAGCTGACAATACACCAGAGGTCGCAGTCGTCCAGGAGCTTGCGTTTTGCCTGGACAAAAGCCGTCTCGTTGGTCCGGAAGAGCACCCCTTCATCGAGAACAATGCCACAGCGTCCACCGGGTTTCAGATTGTCGATGACATGCTGTAGGAAAAGGACCTGCGTAGCGCCGGTCTTGTAGGCGAAGCGCGTCTGCGCCTCTTTCCCTTCCTTGCCTCCGAAGGGCGGATTCATCAGGACCACATCGAAGACGCGGGGGCGCTCGTGAAAAGGCCGCCATAGGTCTCCGCTAGCGTCAAGGTGTTGCCGTGCCAGAGGTGCGGCTCGTCGATCCCGTGGAGCACCAAGTTCGCCAGAGCGATGGGGTAGATCAGATTGTCCTTCTCTCGCCCGTAGAAGGTGTGCTGCTTCAGCGTCTCCAACTGGTCAGCCGACGTAATGTTGGCGTTGTTTGACCCTGCCATATGCTCGAAGGACTGGGCGAGGAAGCCTCCGGTGCCGCAGCCGGGGTCGTAGACCGTCTCCCCGATCTTGGGGGCGATGGCCTTCACCATTACCCGGATGATCTCGCGGGGCGTAAAGAACTGGCCGCCGTCGTTGCCCTTCTCGCCCATCTTCAGGAGCAACCCCTCGTAGACCTGCGAGAGGGCGAAGACGTGGGTAGGGTCCACGTTCTCGCCGCTAATATCGTGCACCTTGTCCAGCACGTCCAGAAGATTGCGCTCGGTGTCGATGCGCACATGCTCCACACCCGAGAATATCTCGCTGACGACCTTCTGGCGCGGCGTGGCGTTCGGCCTCTCGCGCAGGCCCCTCAGATAGGGGATAAGCTCGCCGTTGACGAAGCCGAAGAACGCTCCCAGAGCGCCGTTCTGGAGGTCGGTTCGCTTGGGGCCGCCGGGCGCGGCCCAGTCCTGCCACCGGTAGGGGGCTTCCAGCGACGGCATGAACTCGGCGCCGACGGCTTCGGCCTCCTCCGCTTCCCGAGCCTCACGTTCGTCCAAGATGCGCAGGAAGAGAATCCAGGTGAGCTCCGGGACATATTGCAGCGCCCCGGCGCAGTTGGAGCGCCGCATGATGTCGCAGATCGACTTGATGGCGGCGTTGACCGACCCCTGGGTGGCCAGCCTGCGGCCGTTCCCGTTGGTCGCGCCGTTGCGTCGCACCATACTTAGAGCCCCCCGCTGAACGCCCGGCGCAGCAGTGCGGCGGGTAGCTTGTCGATGGCTTCCAGCTCCTCTCCCAGCGCCTTGCGCGCCTGCTCGACCGCCGCCATTTGGCCGCTGAGGATGGCGGCGATGCGGTGCTGCTCGGGGAGTGGGGGGAGGGGGATTTCGAGACCTAATAGTTTAACTCGTTGAACTGCCGATTGGCCGATCCATCGGTTGCAGATATTTTCGAAGACGCGCTGTTGC
This sequence comes from Bacillota bacterium, assembly GCA_030691635.1. Taxonomy (GTDB): domain Bacteria; phylum Bacillota; class Sulfobacillia; order JAUYEF01; family JAUYEF01; genus JAUYEF01. The sequence continues at coordinate 2,583 of JAUYEF010000170.1, read as the reverse complement.
CACTGGGACTGCAACCAAAGGTCAAGGTATTGAGGTGACAGCTTATAGTGGATGGTCCGCAGTCGCGTGAAGTGATTGCTGAAGACGACGGGCTCGGTGTGAGACTTGAACAAAGCAGTCTTGCCCACCAACTCCGTACTATTGGTGTTGTTGAACAGCACGTCACCGGGCTGGAGTTGATAGGCCGCAACAGTGCCAGAGTCGGCTGGGACCCGGATGAACGATGACCAGTCGAACCCTCCCCGGTTGGTGACGTTGTTCATCCGTAACTGGATCACGCCATTCGGATCTCGCTCACCACAAGCAAACCCCACCTGCGCCTCGCGAACCACCTCCCCCAACCGCACCCAGCGCCAGCCAGGGGGTAGGGGCGACCGGCCGGTCGCCCCCACGGGGCCGGGACCAGCAACGGTTACGTCTGCCATGGCGCCTCCGGCAACCCCATGGAGATGGCGGCGGGGTTTTGGCGGTCCCAGGCCCAACGCGAAGGATTAAGGATGATATACTGTCGGATGCGGTCTAATTCGCGCTCGTTGCGGACGACGTGTTCGTAATAGTTGCGCTGCCAGACAGGTGCGCCTGGGGCGCTGCGCATTGTATTGATGCGGCGGGTCGAGACCGATTTGAAATTTTGGACGATGGCGCCCAAGGAGCCAGGTCGCGTTCCATCGGGATGGGGTAGGGGCGTAGCATCCGGAGCAGCAAGGCCAGGAGTTCTTGTATTGGGACCGGATGCTTCGCCCCTACGGTGGGTGATAACCACGATGCCATGCACATGGTTGGGCATAACCACAAAGGCATCCAATTCCACATACGGGAAATGGTGCGGCAGGTTGGCCCAACAAGCCAGAACGACATCGCCCAAGAGATTCCGCTTCATCTGCCCCTCGGCGATATCCCCCCAAATACACTGCCTATCTTCCGAACAGACGGTCACGAAATAGGCGCCGGGCTGAGAATAATCGTATCCCCGCAACCGGATTGACCGCCGCCGCCGTTTATCGTTGACCATCGTTATCATCCTGTGGGGGCGTATTGCAATACGCCCCTACATGCCTCCTATGCCGCAAACATCCTCTCTTTGGTCTCGCGAAGCACATCAGCGGGCCTGCCAATAACCCGGAGCGCAGAGAGCCCGCCGGCGCGGACGACCTCAGGGGTCTGGAAGACCTGTGGGTTCTCCAAGCCCTCGGTGCCAGCGCGGGCGAACTGACCGGCCAGGGCTTTCAGCGTGGCAGCGGCCCCAGGCGGAAGCTCCGAGAGCCATCCTTCGTGCTTGTAGGTGAAGGCATCGGCCCGCTCCACACGAGTGCGCGGCGCTAGCCCGTAGCCGAGCTCGGCCAGCACGTCGTAAAGGTCGTACTCAACCATGTCCGCCAAAACGCGGACCAGCGCCGCCGAGCGTCCGCCGTCGGGCAACTGGCCCATCATCTCCTGCCGTTCTGCCGGGGCGATCCAGCGGGAGCGGAAGGTCTCCAGGGTGGGCGCTTCCTCCACCAGCTTGGCGGCCAGGCGCTGCCTGTACTCTTCAACGGTGACCGGCATGGCCTTGCCATCCACCTGGGCCAGGATGTACCGACCGGCATCAGTGACGTGCACGTCGAATCCTTCCACCTGGATGGTGGGCTCTATTGGTTCCAGGCCGGGGCCTCGCTTGTGCTTCGGTGCCACCAACTTACCAACGAACGCATGACCGAAGAGGCGCGTGGCACCTGTGTAGTCGTACACGCGGAACATCAGTTTGCCTGTGGGGGGATGGAGCCTGGTCCCTCTGCCTACCATCTGGTAGAAAGCGATGGGCGAGCGAACATACTTGAAGAAGACGATGTTGCGGACAACCGGCACATCTACGCCGGTGGTGAGAAGCTCTACGGTGGTGGCAATGAAGTGATGCCGCGAGCCGCCGCGCAGGTCGGCGATGTAGTCCGCCCCGCCAACCGAGGCGGTGCACTTGAAGGCATAGGCTTCTGCGCGAGGCCTCCCGTTCCGGGTACACCAGTCGGCGTAGAGGTTGTTCAGGGAAGCGGCCACGCGGTCACAGTGCTGGTCGCTAGCGCAGAAGATGATGGACTTCTGCTCCGGGCCTCCTGCAGCCAGCAAGTGACTGAAAAGGTCTTGGGTCATTGCCGCGACCCGCTCCGGCATCAGGAGCTTGTCCTCGAAGTCCGGAGCCTCGTAGCGCTTCCGCGCGGCAGAGCTGTCAAGCCACTCGCCCGTTGTCGCATCCCTCAACCTCTTATCCTCTAGGTCCTCGCGTTCAATCCCCGTCTCTTGCTCACTTTGCGCCTTCTGGTCCAGAAATATGTCGCGCCGGAGGATGTCACACGCGGCGAGGTAACCATCCTCAATGCCCTGGGCCATGTCGTATTCGTACACGGGGGCTCCAAAGTGGTGCAGATTGTCAGCGATGATCTTGGCATCGTCTTCTTCACCACGGGCAATGTAGCTCTTGACGGATGGCTTGGCGCGCCCTGTGACAAAGCGAAGCTGCCGCGGTGTGGCAGTTAGGCCGATCTGTACGGCGTTCGGGTTGCGGGTTAGAACCTGGGACCACTTTCCCCAGGCCGAGCGGTGGCACTCGTC
>JAUYEF010000099.1 GCA_030691635.1 Bacillota bacterium | reverse complement strand
GCTTCTGCTTCACAGGCAGGCCGAGAGCCGCATTCACCGCCATAAGCCACAGAGCCTTCGATGGCGCGCCTCCCACGTTCGTCAGCACCGCGACAGCAATACCCTTCTCGGTCAGGTAGCCGAAATGTGACGCGACGCCCGGCAGAGAGCCCCCGTGGCTGACCAGGGTGACGCCCTCGTATCCTGGGTGGATGTTCAGCGCGTAGCCGTAGTGGCTGTTACGCCCTGCCTCCACCACCGGCTGGCGCATCCTCCAGATCGCGTGCTCAGAGATGATGCGTCTTCCGTCAATGACACCTTCCGTGGTGTAAACCGACGCATAGCGCAAGAGGTCTCTGACGCTGCAACGGATTCCTCCGCTCACCCTGTGGTTGCCGAGGTCCGGCCATTCCTGTCGGACATGGCTGCGGGATTCCTTGTCGTACTGGTACAGATCTGTGACGTCGCCGAGGCGGGCCAGATCTTCCGTCCAGTAGGTCGTGCGCGTCATGCCTATGGGCTCGAATACCCTCTCCCTCATGTGGTCCGTGAACGGCTTGTCCATGACCCGCTCGATGACCGCCCCCAGCACCAGGAAGGAGTCGTTGCAGTAACTGAAGTACTGGCCCGGCTTCCCCAGCAGCTCGTAGTCCGCTGTCGCGATGTACTCGATGTGCTGGCTGAGCACGTTGTACTCCGGGTGACGCTTGAAGGGCGGCAGACCTGTGCTGTGGGACAACAGGTGATGCAGGCGCACCGCGCTCGCATCCTCAAGCCCGCGGATCCTGAACTCCGGCAAGTACCTGGCGACGGGGTTGTCCACACAAAGCCGGCCCTGGTCCTGGAGCTGCATTATGGCCATCGCGGTAAAAGACTTGCTGACAGAGGCTATTCCGAACACAGTATCCGGGCTGACCCGTTCGCCAGTCTCTAGGTTCCGCACGCCGAATGCGCCTTCGTAGATGACGTGCCCCTTCTCTGCGACGGCGATGGCGACGCCCGGTATGTGATGCTCGTCCATCGAGCATCGTACGGCCTGTTCAAGGGATTTCCAGTCATATCTGGTCAAGTACGGCCACCCTTCCTGGCCACGATCGCGGCCTGAAGATGCGAATAAGGGTGCGAATATGAGTGCGAATAAGAGAGGGACCGCCCAGATGGACGGCCCCGACCACGACTCCCGCTATTTCATCCAGCCGAGCCAGTCGCCGAAGAGGAACTGGAAACGGCCGACGACCAGCGACAGACGACCCATGACGGCGCCGCCGAAGGCCGCTCCGAACCCGATCATCATGACCCACCTGCCCAGCATGGGGATTGCGGCGGCCGAGCCCTTGATCTTGTACGTGAATGTGAAGTAGGAGATAGTCACGATCACCCCGAGGAAGACCAGGATGGCGTCAAGGTTTTGGAGGCTGGCCGTTGCCGCGACCTGCTGCAGCAACTGGGACTGGATGGAACCTCTGAGCGCCAGGGCCGACGCGCAGCCGATCATCACCGCAAGCGGAATGCGGCTCAGCCAGGCGACGCTCTTGATGTAACGCGCGTAGAGGAGCGCGCCGAGGATGAGCGGGATGAGCAGCGAGTACTGCCCTTTCTGAGTGATGGGGATCCATGCTATCGACCGCAGGTTGTTGTACCCCATCGTTATGGCATGCCCGGCAGAGATGGCCAGTAGCACGTGCTCCGCCAGACGATAGGCCGGGTTGGACTTCCACAGGAACGTGAAGGTCACGATTGTGCAGGCGGCGGCCGCCAGGATGGCAGGACTGTTGTTCACTTTATCGCACCCCCCTTGGCCTTGCTGCGCTTAATGGCCATCATGCCCACGTTGCCGAGGACGATGAAGATGATTATCAGGGCGTGTGCTATGGACTGGGCGTCCATCGCGGAAGTCCCAAGGCCGGCGCGCCCGACCAGTGTCTCATATTCGGCCGCGCCCCTGATGCCGGCGATATACCCGGTCAACTGCCCGGAACGGTAGTAGGGCATCGACCCTGGAGCCATGACCGCGTTCAGACCGACCCAAACAGGCTTCTTGTGAGTCACGAAGCCCTGGCGGACCCATTGCTCGATGGAAGCGCCGCCGACCGGCCCGCAGTTCACCGAGATCATCACCTTGATGTCCTTGACGTCCTTGAACCCCTTCATGACCGGCATGGACTCGATGGGTTTGCCGTCCGCGTCTGCCTTGAACACGTTGTAGGGGTTCTGGAGGAACGACGACAGGCCCGATTCGCCGCCTGCCAGGAAGCCCAGATTGACGAACTTCTCACCGTAAGGAAGGTCTTTCGCGAACGGCGCGTACAACTGTCTCGCCATCATGACGCCGTCCGTCATCGTGGCTATGCCCACGATCTTGACGCTCTTCTTGGCCAGGTGCGCCATCACGGCTGTGGTTATGGGCCCGAGCTCAGGCATCGCTCCCGTGGAAATATCGTAAGAGAACAGGACCAGGTCGTCCTTGTTGAGGTTCTTCTCGATCCAGTCATACGAGTTCTTGACTTCGGCGCCCACGGAGAAGGGCAACCCGAGGGGGAACAGGAGTGGCACCGCGATCGAGAGTGCCAGGAGGATGTAGATCACACGCTTGTCGATGGCCTGCAACTTCTCGTATGTGCTCACGGTTGTCCCCTCCTACTCGCCCGAGCCGAAGTGGCCGCGTTCCATGCCTGTGATGACGCGGACCGAGATGATGATCAAGCCGATGGCCGTGCACATCATGATGCCTCGTTGCGCTGCGGTGTTCCATACGTCGAGGATCCACTGCGCGAAAGTGGGCATCCACGAAGCGATCATCTCGCCGAGCGGGACTTTACCAAGCATCACGAAGATGCCTGTGAGCAAGAGCAGGGCCGCCTCGACGTTCCTTGCCCGGAAGGTCCGGTAGGAGGCAGAGGCGATCTGGAAAGCCGCCGTCGCAAACAGGGTGGAGCCGATCGGCACGTTGATGTTGTCGTAGAGCCAGCGGTACGTCGGGCTGTTGCTCGACCGGGCGATGCCAACGACCGCCACGAAGAGCATGAGCGCTATCAGCACGGCGCTGTTGCCCCATTCCTGCCGTTTCAGCCGTATGTGGCGCGAGTGGACCAGCAGAAGGTTCACGGCGCCCAGGCCGAGGGCCACATTGGCTATCAGGCTCACCCAGGTGGTTATGTCCTTCGCCGTGTTGTTGATCACGGGCACCTTGAACCAGTAGTCCACCAGGATGATCGTCGCCACAAAACTCAGTATCGCTGTGGGCAGCGCTTTTCGCATGTCCTCACCTCCTACATGTTCAGGATCTTGACGAGGCTCTTATCGCCGGTAAAGGTGGTGTAAAGGGCCACCACGATCAGCAGCGCTATCGTCAGGGCTTTGCCGATGTCCTGGGCCCTGAGTCCTGCGATCTTGGCCTGGTCCTGCGAGACGTACGCTCCACCGACGAACACCTCTTCGCCCACGAGTGTGTAGTCGCACGCGGCGATGAAGAACGGGATTTGGTAAAGGTTCGTCGCGCCTCCGATGGTTATGCAGCCGAGTTGCGCGGAGTTCTCGGCTAGGAAGAGCGCTTCGGCGGCGAACGCCCCGATCATGACGCTGGCGACGCAACGCTCTCGCTCGATGATGCCGATGATGGCGCTGGCGAAAGCGAACTGGCTCTGCGACAGAAAGCGCACGTCTTCTTCTCGGTAGGTGTCAGGACGGCCGGCGGCTACATGGGAGGCCTTCTGGATCTCCTGGGCCACCGGCAGCACCTCAGGCTCGGATACGCTGCAGAAAAGCCTGACGTCGTAGGTCGCGCACTTGTTGGCCAGGTACGACTGGATCTCGAGCCCGGCAAGGATCTGCGGCGCGGAAGTCCCAGTCAGGCCGCCCAGGCCTGGGGTGACGTGGATCGGGCGGCCCATCTCGGCCGCGCGCCCGACGCATTCGTCGAGCGCGTCGAGGCCCGCGATGCGCCGCAGGTAGAGCTTCTTGCCCTTCTTGGCGAGGTTCAGGTTATAGAACATGGCGACGACGATGATGACGGCGGTCAGGAGCGCGTAAACGCGAGTCGCTATGAACACGTTTCCACCTCCATCTGGATCGGATATGTGCCTATGAGCATGGGAAATAGGGCGACTGCCAGCAGTGACGCTGCGATGCATTCGTCTGGGCGGTGTGAGGGGCGACCACCTCCTCGCTAGGGCACTGGCCGTGTAGTAAGAACTGCATGTGCTGGAGGATATTTCTAAACTATCGGGGCTTACACCTGCATCTTCATGCACGGGTTCACCAGGTCGATCATTAAGCTCTTGACCAGGTGAAAGGGCGCCAAGCCAGCCGCAAATTCACCGTGCGTCAAAGCAAACGACTGGGCCCCCGATCGTCACAACGACAACAGGCTATGGTTGCAGAACATGACATCATGCTCTATGATGATCATGTGAGGTGGAATTCGCCTGAACTCGAGAGGTACGAGTGATATGGAGCGTGAGCAGTTCACTATCCGAGTTCCGAGAGGTCTCCTTGATAAAGTCCGCGAAGAAGCGGCCGCTTACGGCGGTTCGATGAATGATCTCATGGTGGCTGCGGTGGAGAAGGAAGTCTCGATGAGAGCGCAGATCCGTCTCTTGAACCAGATCGAGCAGGAACGCCTGCTATTGGAGAAGCGTGGCCTTCAGCCGGATTCCACTCCAACCATAAGGGAACTGAGAACAAGGACGACCCGCCGTGGCTAGAGCTACCTATTGTCTGGATACCAGCGTCTTGGTCAAGGTCCTGGTGCCTGAAGAGGGTAGTGCCGAAGCCACTGCTCTCCTGAGGCGCATCGTCAGCGGAGGACACAGGCTGGTTGCGCCGGCTTTCGCGTGGGCTGAGGTCGGTACCGTCCTCAGAAAGAAAGTGAAGGCGGGACTCCTCAGCGAGTCTGAGGCGGATGCCAGGTGGGCTCGCTTTCTTTCATTGTCGATAGACTACCTGGAGGACAGGAGGATCCAGGAGATAACCTGGGAGATCGCGGCCAAGTTCACCCTTGCCGGCATGTATGACGCTGCTTTCCTCGCGGTTTCCGAGGTCTCTGCTGAGGACAGGTGGAACGCAGTCGAGCTTTGGACTGCTGACCGTGAACTGGTGCAAAGCCTCGGCCAAGAGCCACCTGAGTACGTGCGCCTGCTGTATGGATCTTGACCGTTCACCACTGGGACAGATAATCCATTCAGGACAGCACTTCCATTTCCGCCCCGTAACCTGGCCTGGAACCTACTCACGAAGAAACTGCTGCGGCCAGGCACTTCAGGGGTTCGACCTCCTCGGCAAACCCCTCGGCCATCCGCGCAGCGGCGACCACCGAGATCCAATGGCGCAGGCTCTCTGTTCCCTTTGCTGAGATCTCCGCATAGCGTTTCACGTACTCATCGCGCATCACGCGGCTAAAGTGCCTGACGAGAATCCTTTTCAGACCGGGGCGAACGTGATATTCGGCCAGCGAGGAAATCAGACAGGTCCGGGCCACATCTGCCAGGGGGTCTCCGGTGCAGGCGTTGTCCCAGTCGATTATGTAGATTCTCTGCCCGCTCAGCACGAGGTTGAGCGGGTGAAAGTCGAAATGCAGCAGGGCGGTGCCATCCGGGAGGCCTTGCAGGCGCTGAAGCACCTGCCCTTGAACTGCCTCCCCGAGCTTGGAACGCAACACCGCAGAACGCAACCGGTGCTTGACGTCCCGGAGCCCTGCGACCGTAATCTGGTGCACACGCGTGTGCACCTCCGCTGCCTGCCTGGCAAATTCGCCCGTCCGCCACGTGGCCGCTTTTATGTGACGGTCAACCGGATCACCCTTGATATGCTCGTAGACGATGCCGGGGCGGCCCTCCATCTCTATGACCTCATAGACGCGGGGAACGGGGAGACCGGCCGCGAAGGCCAGATCCGTGTTTCGGGCCTCGTTCTTCGCTGCGTCAAGCGATATGCCGGGCTTCATCAGCTTCAGCACACGGCCTTTGCCCCACTCATATATGTCCGATCGCGCTCCGCGACCTACCAGCCGGCCCTTCTGCATCCCCATTACCTCCATGCTTGCAGGTGATTATTGCTGGATTTTGCCGGGGTAGTCAAGGGGCGGGCAGGTGGATTCCGGGGCAAGTCGCATAGCAGCAGGTCGAGCGCCTGGCGACAGTGAATAGTCCTGAGCGTAATACCGTGGGCTGCCGGGCGCGTACCCTGCACCCGGTAAGCCGGATAGCGCTGGCGGGATCCTGCGCCCCGCAGACCGGATGCCGGGATGCCAGCCCTTCAGGCCTCAAAGGGGGAACATGATGGACGTCTACCAGTGGCATAACGAGATTACCGGAAAGCGCGTAGTCGAGGCTCTGAAGAAGAATCACTTCGACGCGATCTATTGCCCAGATGGGGAAACTGCGGTCACCGAAGTGATGAAGTTCATCACGCCTGGCGCAAAAGTGGGATTTGGAGGGTCCGTAACCACCAGGGATCTCAAGCTCCCTGAAAAGGTGCTCAAGGCCGGAGCCATCGTGCTCGATCACCAGTCGGCGGAACTCGACGCGGACCAGAAAGCGCAGGTCAGGCTGCAGCAGCTCACATGCGATGTGTTCATCAGCGGCACCAATGCCCTGACCATTGACGGCGAGCTCGTGAACGTCGACGGGACTGGGAACCGCGTTGCGGCGATGATTTATGGGCCCAAGAAGGTCGTCATCGTGGTGGGCATCAACAAGGTGGTCGCGGACCTGGATGCGGCGTTCGACAGGATTGAGCAAGTGGCTTCGCCGATGAACAACAAGCGCCTGGCCAGGCCGAACCCGTGCGTCAAGTCTGGCACCTGCATGGACTGCGAAGGCGGCACCCGGATCTGCAATGTCTACTCGATCTTGAGGAAGAAGCCCAGCTCTACAGATACTACTGTCATTGTCGTGGGCGAAGCGCTCGGCTACTAATCAGTATCCAGGAGTCGCCCACGCAGGCAGGCAAGTGCACGACGAGAACCGACCGGCGTAGGGGTGAGCATGAGGAGATTGCTAACCCATCTGCGCAATGGGCAAGCAGGAGGAGCCTGACATGGCGCTTGAGAGAGATGAGACCGCACTTCTTGGCCAGGTGGACCTGGCTGAGATGCGGAGGCATGTTGAGTTCTTATGCGGCTTCGATAAGACTTCCGGCACGGAGGGAGAGGCCAGGGCTGCGAGTTACATTGCGGAGACGCTCAAGTCCTATGGCGTGGAGACTCATACTTATGCCTTCGACGCGTACCTGAGCTACCCGAAGTCTGCTGGTCTGGAGGTCGAGGGCCTCGGCGCCATAAGGGCCAAGACCAGGGCGTTCTCGGAACCCGCCCCAGCCGGGGGCGTCACTGGCGAGGTGTGCTACGTGCCCGGAGCGGTGGATATGTTCACCGATACCGAGACTGTCGAGCGGATCAAGGCGCTCGACCTGTCCGGGAAGATCGTGCTCAGCGAGGGCGGCGGCAGGCAGAACATGCTCGTCGCCCGCCAGAAGGGCGCGGTCGGCTACATTCACATGTGGCCGAGCGACGAGGATGTGATTCACGAGGGGATAGTCACGCCCATCTGGGGCACCCCCACGCCCGGCACAATCGACACCTTACCGCACATCCCTGTGATCTCTATTACCAAAGGCGACGCGCTCAAGATCAAGGCGCTGCTCAATGAGCGCAAAGTCACGGCGCGCATCAATACGGTCGTCGAGACCGGGTGGCAGAAGGTCACCCTCACTGAGGCGGTGATTCCCGGCAAGTCACCGGAGTACGTGCTCATAGGCGGACACCTGGACTCGTGGCACATTGGCGCGACGGATAACGTGACCGGCAACGTCACATGCCTGGAACTCGCCCGGGTGTTGAACCTTCACAGGGATAACCTGGCGCGGGGGGTCAAGATAGCGTGGTGGCCCGGCCACTCCACCGGCAGGTACGCGGGCTCGACCTGGTACTGCGACAGGTTCTGGCAGGAACTGAGGGACAACTGCGTCACCTACATCAACATAGACTCGCCCGGCGTGCTTGGTGCCTACGACTATTCCGCGGTCACCGCGGTCGCGGAGAACGAGCAGTTCGCGGCGGATATCGTTACCGAGATCACCGGGCAGACACCGGAAGCTGAGCGCCCATCACGCGCCGGCGACCAGTCGTTTTGGGGCCCCGGAGTATCTTCACTCTTCATGCTGCTCTCGAACAGGCCACCGGGACAACGAGCGCAGGTGGGCGGGTCAGGCATGGGTTGGTGGTGGCACACCGAGCAGGACACGCTGGACAAGGTGGAAATGGGCGTCCTTAAAAAGGACTGGAAGGTATACGCGCTGGCCACGTACCGGCTCTGCACATGCGACGTTCTGCCGCTCAAGGTATCCGGGCAGGCACGCGAGATAGAGATGGCCCTTGAGTCGATGTGCCAGAGCGCGCCGTCTTTTGACATGGCCCCGGCGCTCGCTGAGGCAAAATCGCTGCTGGAGGTCGCTGTCCGGTTCGAAGGAGCGCTGGACAAGCTCGTGGCTGCCGGCGGGGCCATCGTCGGCCCGGCGCTGGCGAAGGCGAAATCTGCGGCGAACCAGGCCACCTTGCGTGCGGTCAAGACGCTGACGCCGGTGCTGTACTCGCCGGTCGACCGGTTTGACCACGGGCCGGCCACACCGATCAAGCCGGTTCCAGCGCTGGTTCCCGCCGCGAGCCTTGAGAAGATGGACCCGTCCTCGGACGAGCACCGCTTTCTGGTCACATCCTTGACAAGGAAACGCAACTCGGTCGTCTGGGCCCTCACCGAAGCGCGCAGGGCGTTGCAGGAATCGATAGTCATGAGCGTGGATGACGTGCTGCGAGTGGGCAGCCGGCGGAAGTAGGGGAGCACGGCAGATCTCGGTTGACTCGCGGTACCGGCGCGCGGTGGACGCACGCGACCCCTGAGTTCCACCATCGAACGCGGATCGCGTGTTGCGTTCTACCGTAGAACGCCGGACTGAAACCGCGTTCGACTGTGCAACACTGACCGTTCCTGTGGCCGGTCGTCACATTCAGACGGTCTGCGTGTGTGACCTTCGGCGCCGGCGCGATCCCGAATACCAGAAATGACTTGGGGGGCAAGAGCGTTGCTCTTACCCCCCAAGTGCTTTGTTTTTCAGTTGCTGGTTCGCGGGCCCGCCTCCGTCTGGCTGTGGTGCCCGCACCGGCTACAGCGCGCCCGTCGCACAGCAGCCTCCGCGCAGCTCGTTCGGCCGTGCCAGTACACCTACTCCTTTTGCCCGGCGAAGAACCGGTACCGTGCCCGGCGCTCCTGCGCCTCTTTCGCAGCCCTCTCGAAGAGCACCTTCGCCGCATCGGGGAACTGCCTCGTGAGCGACGCGTACCGCACCTCGCCCATCAGGAAGTCCTGGTAGCCCGCGGTCGGCTCGGGCGAATCCAGGGTCAGCGGGTTCTTGCCCTGCTCCGCCAGCAACGGGTTGTAGCGGTACAGGACCCAGTAGCCCGCGTTGACCGCTTTCCGGATTTCGAGCTGGCTCTGGCCCATGTCAATCCCGTGGTTGATGCATGGCGAATAGGCGATCACGATGGACGGCCCAGGGTACTTCTCTGCCTCAACCAGCGCCTTCACCGCCTGGGCGGGATTGGCGCCGAGGCCGATCGAGGCGACATAGATGTAGCCGTATGTCATGGCCATGAGGCCCAGGTCCTTCTTCTTCGTGGCCTTGCCTGCCGCGGCGAACCGGGCGACGGCGCCGGTGGGCGTGGACTTGGACGATTGGCCACCGGTGTTGGAGTACACTTCCGTGTCCAACACCAGCACGTTTACGTTCGCCCCTGACGCCAGCACATGGTCCAGGCCGCCGAATCCGATGTCGTAGGCCCACCCGTCTCCGCCGATGATCCAGATCGACTTCTTGATAAGGTTGGACTCCAGGGACTTGATACCCGAAAGAACCGGGCGGACCTTGGCGTCCGCAGTCATGAGCTCCTGCGCAAGGAGGCCCCTGATCTTGGCGGCGGCTTCCTTGGACTTCTGATAGTCGTCTTTGCCCGCGAGCCACTCCTCAAACGCCTGCTGGAGCGCGGGAGAGATGTTCGACACGATCGCCTCTTTGACCAGGCCTTCAAGCCTCTTGACCTTCTCCGTGGTCGCAAGCGCCATGCCGTACCCGAACTCGGCATTGTCCTCAAAGAGCGAACTGGCCCACGCCGGGCCCTGCCCCGCGCGGTTCTTGGTGTACGGGCAGGTCGGCGCGCTGCCGCCGTAAATGGACGAGCAACCGGTCGCGTTGGCGATGATCATGTGATCGCCGAACAGCTGGGTGACCAGCTTGACGTACGGTGTCTCACCGCAACCGCCGCAGGCGCCGGAGAACTCGAACAGAGGCTGCCTGAACTGGCTTCCCTTGACTGTCTCCGGGTTGAACGGGTTGCACTCTGGAAGCGTCCCGACGAACTCGTAGAAGCGCTCCTGTTCTGTGACCACTTCATCCAGTGGTTTCATCGTGAGCGGCTTCTCTTTCACAGGGCAGTAGGTGACGCAGTTGCCGCAGCCCGTGCAATCCAGCGGCGAGATTTGCATCCTGAACTGCAGGCCCTGGGCTTCTTTTCCTATCGCCGCCTTGGACTGGAACCCGGCCGGCGCTTTCGCTGCCTCTTCGGCAGTCAGCAGGTAGGGCCGGATGACCGCGTGCGGGCACACCAGCGAGCACTGGTTGCACTGGATGCAGGTCTTTGGGTCCCATACAGGGACTTCGGTGGCGATGCCGCGCTTCTCGAATTTCGTAGTCCCTGTCGGCACCACTCCGTCCGGCGGGAACACACTGACAGGAAGGTCGTCGCCTTCCAGCGCCAGCATGGGCCTCACGACATTCGCGACGTACTCCGGGTCGCCAGACGATGCCGCTGCCTCATCGACGGCACCGGCCCACGACTCTGGGTATTTGATCTCGTCAAGAGCCTCCAGCGACCGGTCGACGGCGTCGAAGTTCATCTGTTTGACCTTCTCGCCCCTGCGGCCGTATGTCTTGACGATGGCGTCCTTGATATACGTTATCGCGTCGTCAGCGGGTATCACGCCGGCGATCTGGAAGAACGCCGTCTGCATAGCGACATTGATCCTGCCGCCGAGCCCCACCTCGCGGGCGATCTTGAACGCATCCAGGTTGTAGAACCGGATCTTGTTCCTGGCGATGGTGCGCTTGATCTCGGCCGGGAGATGCGACTCCATCTCCTCAGCCGTCCACGGTGAGTTGAGCAGGAACGTGCCACCCGGCCTCATCCCCTGCAGGATCCGGTAGCGACCGAGGAACGCCGGGTTATGGCAGGCGATGAAATCGGCCTGGTCTATGAGATAGGTGGACTTGATCGGCGACTTGCCGAAGCGCAGGTGGGAGACCGTTATGCCGCCGGACTTCTTGGAGTCGTACACGAAGAAGCCCTGGGCGTACATATCTGTATGGTCGCCGATGATCTTGATCGAGTTCTTGTTGGCTCCGACGGTGCCGTCTGACCCAAGCCCCCAGAACTTGCAGCGGATCGTGCCGACCGGCACGCTGTAGATGGTCTCTTTGACATCGAGCGACATGCCGGTGACGTCGTCGTTTATGCCCACGGTGAAATGGTTCCTGGGAGACTTGGAGGCGAAGTTGTCGAGCACGGCCTTGACCATCGATGGAGTGAACTCCTTGGAACTGAGGCCGTACCTGCCGCCGATCACAGCGATGTCGTTCCGCCCGGCTTCCGCGAGCACAGTCCTGACATCCTGGTAGAGAGGCTCGATCCCCGCCGGGTCCTTTGTCCTGTCAAGCACCACGATCCGCTTGCATGTGCGCGGCAGGGCCGCGACGAAGTGCCGGCTCGAGAACGGCCTGTAGAGCCGGACCTTCAGCACGCCGACCTTCGCGCTACGCGATGCCAGGTAGGTGCATGCTTCGTCCGCTGCCTCGGCGCCAGAGCCCATCATGACGATGACGTCCTCGGCGTCCGGGTGCCCGGCGTAGTCGAACAGGCCGTAGTGCCGGCCGGTCACAGCGCCGGTCTTCTTCATTACGCTTTCCACGATCGCCGGGAGGGCCTGGTAATACTTGTTCCGGGCCTCTGTGGACTGGAAGTAGATGTCCGGGTTCTGCGCGGTGCCCCTCTGCGTCGGGCGCTCAGGATCAACGGCGCGCCGGCGGAAAGCTTCGAGAGCCTGCATATCCACCAGTTTCGCTATGTCCTTGTACTCGATGCCATCGATCTTCTGCACTTCGTGAGATGTGCGGAATCCATCGAAGAAGTGCATGAACGGCACGCTGGACTCGATCGCGCAGAGGTGCGCCACCAGCGCCAGGTCCATCGCCTCCTGAACGGAGCCGGACGCAATCATCGCGAAGCCGGTCTGCCGGCAGGCGTTTATGTCCTGGTGATCACCGAAAATCGAGAGCGCATGTGTCGAAATGGACCGCGCCGACACGTGGAAAACGGCGGGCAGAAGCTCGCCCGACATCTTGTACATGTTGGGAATCATCAACAGAAGCCCCTGCGAGGCAGTGAACGTGGTGGACAGAGAGCCGGTCGCCAGCGCGCCGTGCACAGCGCCCGCAGCGCCGGCCTCCGACTGCATTTCCACGACCCGCGGGACCTGTCCAAACGCGTTTTTCTGACCGTCGGCAGCCCATTCGTCGCACAGCTCGGCCATGTTCGAAGAGGGAGTGATCGGGTAGATCGCGGCCACCTCGGATAGCGCGTAGGCAACGTGTGCTGCAGCCTGGTTCCCGTCAACCGTCATTTTCATCTGTAAAAAATGCCTCCCCGATGTACTTATGACAAGCCTGACCTGTACCAATTCGCGTCTGCGATTGATACTCCTTTCACAAACGATATGCCGAATGCCTGCTAACATAGCTTTAAAGATACCAGAACCAGTGTGGCTGGAACAGGGGCAAATGGCGATCCCGGCGGCAAAACATGAGGGCCAGGCGCGACGCTTCGCACAGGAACTTGCCGCCGCCGAATAGTACAAGTAGAAGAAAGTCATGCTTCTGACTACAGCACAGGAGGTGAAACCGCATGTGGGATATTCGCGAGGTGGAGGCGTACAAATTGCTTGCCGATCTTGTGGCGATCGATTCCACGAACCCGAGCCTGGTTCCTGGTGGGGCCGGGGAGCAGCGCATCGCGGAGTACATAGCCCGGTACTTGAAGGAAGCCGGGTTCGAGTCGCACCTGGATGAGGTGCAGCCCGGCAGGCCGAACGTCATCGGCTTGATGCCCGGCCTGGAGAACGCCCGGACCGGTAGACATGGCCTGATCATCAACGGGCATACGGACACGGTCAGCACCGCGGGCATGGCATATGAGCCGCTTGTCGCGCGGCGCGAGGGCGATGACGTTCACGGGCGTGGGTCGGTGGACATGAAAGGCGGCCTGGTGATGGGCATCCTGGCCATGATGGCGGTGAAACGAGCCGGGGCCAGGCTCCGCAAGTCCGTGCTGTTCACCGGCGTGGTCGATGAGGAGTACGCCAGCATCGGCTCCGAGGATGTCGCCAGGCGGTATAAGGCGGACGCCGCAGTGATAACCGAACCCTCCGGGCTCAGCCTTACGGTCGCGCACAAGGGGTTTGCCTGGGTGTCTGTCGCGACTCTCGGCAAGGCCGCTCACGGGAGCCGGTACAGCGAAGGCATCGACGCCATAGCTAAGATGGGCAAGATGCT
This sequence comes from Bacillota bacterium, assembly GCA_030691635.1. GTDB lineage: Bacteria > Bacillota > Sulfobacillia > JAUYEF01 > JAUYEF01 > JAUYEF01. The sequence continues at coordinate 31,256 of JAUYEF010000099.1, read as the reverse complement.
GGTGTCTGTGGAGGATCTGGGAAAAGCCTACCTCAAGGAAGCCGCGCACCCGCTCTGCGGCCACAAGTCCATCCACGCGTCGCTCATAGAGGGCGGCACGGAACTCAGCACGTACCCGGCCTACTGCAAGGCCCAGTTCGAACGGCGGACCCTTCCGGGCGAGGACCCGGCGGGCATCGCCGCGGAACTCGAGAGCATCTGTGGGGCGCTCAAACAAGAAGACCCGCAGTTCCAGGCGGAGGTCACCCTCGACTTCACCCGCGACGCCTATGAGGTCTCGCGCGACCAGCCGGTCGTGGTGGCCATCGCTTCCGCTTTCAAAGAGGTCGTGGGAGAGGACATCGAATTCGGTGGCGGGTCGGGCTGGATGGACTCTGCGCTGCTCGGTGCGGCGGGGATCCCGACGGCCATCTTCGGACCCGGTGGGAAGGGCGGGCATTCCCGCGAAGAGTCGGTATCCATGCGGACCATACTCACCGGCGCCCAAGTGCTTGCCAAGGCGATATTAGCCGTCTGCGGATCCTGACCGGCTTGAAGAGTCGCGGCAGAACCAACGAAATAGACTTGCACGGGATGAGGACGCAGGAGGCGCTCGGCTACGCTGTCAGTGTCTTGAACGCCAACCTCGGCTCGTGTGTGAGGGTCGTGCATGGCTACGGCTCAGGGGGTGCCGGGGGCGACACAAAACAGGCGTTGCGCTCCCTCCTTCGTAGGCACCCCCACTGCGCGAAGTGGGTGCCCGGAGAGGAAGCGGAAGGAAACCCTGGCTCGACGCTCGTGTACCCACAACGGCCGATTCCGTCCTCCGGCACGAACCTGTGGGAATCCATACTTGGCTTCTGTGCCGTTCCAAGGACAGAGGCCGAGATCATAAAGCACTTCGGCGAACCCTCCCGCGGCGATGTGCTGGAGGCGCTCCGCAGGCTCGATGAGACCGGCCGGCTGGTCGTCACGGCGAAAAACGGAAGGAAGTACTACCAGGCGTAGGCGATCATTTGCCAGCCGCGCGGTGCCCGAGGAGCACTCGGGCCAGCGGCTGGCCCTACACCAGGCGCGCGCGGAGCACGCCCGCCAGACCCTCGCGCTCGATGCGCCTGTGAATCGCCTCTGCGTCGGTGGAGTAGAGCCCTTTCTCCTTCATGTGCTCGAAGAAGACCGAGCCTGCGAAGGTATAGCTCTGCGCCAGGCCTTCTTCAGTCGCCGCCGCCTTGCCGCTCTCGCTGATGAACTCCCCTGTCGCTGTGGACCGCGGCAGTCCCAGCAGCGGCAGGCCCTGAGCCCGCCTGACCGCGTTGTGGCCTGCAAGCGTCCCAGTGACGATGGCCTCTGTATGCCCGACAAGCACACCCGCCTTCTCCCCGCCACAGAACAGGTTCTGCACACCATCAACCTGCAAGAACATGTTCCGCGGCGCGAGCGCGAGGAACCGGACGGAATTGCCCCGGCCGCCCGAGTACGGGTCGACGTACCGGGCCCGCTCGAACCCGGGGAGGGAGCGCAGGTCCTCCAGCGGGAAGTAAGGGCTCATGAGCTTGGCGTGGCCTGTGTCGAGAAGCACCACGTTCTCGGCGTATTCGGGCAGCGCATACTGCTGGCAGGCCTTGGCCGAGAGCTTGGAGCGGTTGACCAGCGTCTCAGGTATCTTCTGTATGTAGATCCCTGTTTTCTGCAGCGCCTTCTGGATTGCTGGCGCCAGGGAGTCCTTTGCGATCTTGCAGCTCCCGCTCATCGCGCCGTATACTTCTGGAGCCTTGGCCGCCTGTGCCTCATGCACACCCATCTTGGCCACTATGCTGACGCGCGGGCCGAAGGTCGGGCAGCGCTGGACACACATCGCGCACCCGTTGCCATACCTGGCGCAGTTCCCCATGGGGCCAGAGGTCCCGGTGGCATCCACGAAGACATCGCCGCTGAGGTTTTCACCGTACTCGGTCTTCACTCCCACGACTGTCGCGCCGTCCCGCTCAACGTCGACCACGCGCTCCATCAGGTGGATATTCACACCTGCCTTGCGCAAGAAGGCGGAGACGTCCGGCTCGATCCTGTGGACGTCATACAGGTTTGCATGCTGGTGCCCGGGAAACGCGATGCCCTTGTGCCTGGCGTTCCGGTCCGCGATCTTGAACAGGTCGCCTCCGCCCATGGCTATGAGTTCCTCAGTGGCCACGAAGCGGCCGTTGTTCCGCATGATGCCTCCGACGAGCCCGGAACCGAGCAGCATGTCCGTCTTCTCGAACAGGTGGGCCTCGGCGCCCGCCCTATTTGCCGCAAGGGCTGCGGCGCAGCCGGACCAGCCACCGCCCACGACTATGACTCTTGGTTTCATACACCAGCACCTCCGCCTGGGAAGCTCATAGTAGACACGGCCGGCATCGCTTTACAGAGCTTGATGGTCTCGCCGCCCACGCAGGAGTAGCAGGTCCCACAGACCCCTTCGCCGCAGCACATGAGCGTGTTATTGGTGTACGCCCGCCGCGCGCCGGGCAACTGCGCAGCCAGGATGCCTTGAACCATCTGGTGTTGCACGTCAGGGCCTGCGCTTATGACCAAATCCCACGGCCTGGACCGCACCAGTTCAACGATATCCCGACGGCTATGGTCCGGCCGCCGGGGCAGTTGCACAAGGGTTATCCCGCTGGCGTCTAGCCACTGCGGAGCGAACACGGCTTCTACCGGGCCGGGCCCACAGACCAGTGTCACGCCGGCGCCCCTCCGCCTCAGGTAGCAAGCCACGTGGGCGCCTCGACCCTGCGAAATCCCCTTCGCCAAGATGAGAGCGTTCTTGGCGGGCATCTTCAGGTTCTCGAGGCCTGTCATCCCGCTAAAGAATGGACCGCGGCACGCGAATGACTCATGCTTGGAGTTGAGCGCCGCCGTCTTCGGGCCGACGTCCTGCACTGCCAGGTGGATCTCACGGCCGCCGTCCCCGACCTTCATGGTTGATAGCGGGACATCGAATATCTGTGGCCGGTTCTGGGGCCTCAGGAAGACGAAACTTCCGGGTGCCCGCAGGCTTCGCCCCAGCCATGAAGGCACAGAGACTGTCAGGACGAAGGCGTCCTTGCCGACGGTGGTCTTCTTCACCAGCCGGGACTCCACAGTGCCCCTCAACGCACGCGGAGTCCTGCCGTTCCAGCGGAACTCTGAGAAGATGCATGACCCGGTCCAGGCGCATTCGCAGCGCTCTTGACCGGACAGGAGGGAGCAGTTGACGCAGCGGTTCACCTCGGCAAGGTAACACGGGCAGAACTCGCTGCCTGCGTCACAACACAAGTGGGAAGACCAGGAAGTCATCGTCACACCTCACAAGCCCAGCGGGGGCGGGACGCCGTCAGCGTGACGCGCCAGGCGCCCTGAAGAACTGCGGCTCGGCACGCCGGTCATCCGCGGGCGTCGGGCGTCCGCAAGCATCAGGCGCCTGCGGGCCGGTGCCCTGAGCCATTAACACAGGTAGCGATGTACTTTATGGCAGCAGGCGCAAAGGCGTGACAGAACACACAGGGTGAGGGGGTAGGGCAGGGAGGTGAGGGCGGCGGCATCCGCGTGTTCGCCAGGAACCGCTGTCCACCTCTTGCGGCCCGGCGCCATAGGAACTTGAGCGCTGACGCCCGAATCTCCTTGATGCCAGAGAGCACGTTTGGCCGTCGCGCAGACTCGCGCGCCTCGACCGCAGGACTCAGGACTGCAGAAACAAGGAGGAACACAATGCCGCACACTTTTGGCTGGCCGGCCATCCTTCCGAGGGCGATACACAAGACTCTCAAGAAACTCACTCCGCTGGATCCCTGGTTCGAGGTGTACGAGGTTTCTGACGGGGTTCTTGCGATCGTCGAGCCATTCCATTTCGAGGAGACCATATCGTTCCTGGTCACGGGCGGCGAGCGGGCTGTGCTGATCGATACAGGCATGGGCGTGGGAGACATCCGCGCCGAGGCCGAGAGGCTCACCTGCCTGCCCATCACGGTGATCAACACGCACTGGCACTATGACCACATCGGCGGGAACTACCAGTTCAGAGACGTATGGGCGTACGCCAGCGACTTCGAGGTGGGGAAGATCGAGCGTGGGATGACGGTCGAGGAAGCCTCACCGCGCATGACTCCGGACCGTATCTGCGCGCCGCTCCCCGCGGGCTTCGACCCCCGCGCCTACGAGATACGCAGGTGTACCGTGACGCGCCGGCTCAAGCACCTCGAGCAGATTGACCTGGGGCAGAGGAGCCTTGTCATCCACCACACACCGGGCCACAGCCCAGGAGGCATTTGCCTGTACGACACGAGAGACAGGATACTCTTCACGGGTGACACATATTACCCCGGCACGATGTACGCTAATCTTGAGCGCGGCGACTTCGAGGTGTTCTTCTCCTCGATGAAGTACCTGGCCAGTCTGGTGAAAGACGTTTCCTTCCTTGCTACAGCACACAACGAGTGCAAGGTCCCGGCCGCCGAGATCCTGGTGGCGCTCAAAGGCTTCGAGCAAATCAGCGCCGGGAAGGCGCCCTACACCATAAGCGACGGGACCCGTATGTACAAGTTCGACAGGTTCCTGCTTGAATACCCGGACAGGAGATGAGGACCATTGCCCGCCAAGATGGAGTACGACGAGCAGGTGGAGAAGTGGTTTGCGCTTGAGACCCCATTCGAAGACGAGGTGAAGCAGTACTGGGGCGGGGACTGGGGCGTCTGCTCCGAAGTGGGGAAGCTGAGGGCTGTCTTGATGCGGCGGCCGGGGCCCGAGATAGACGGCATGAAAGACCCGGCGGAATGGCGCTTCAGGGCGCTGATGAACCCGGATTTGGCGCGGGCCCAGCACGATAATGTCGCTCGGATATACTCCGAGCACGGCGCCCAGGTCTACTATGTCGAGGAGACCCGGGCGGACAGGCCCAACGCCATCTACATGCGAGACAACATGTTCATGACGCCTGAGGGCGCGATTCTCGCTCGTCAGGCCATAGCAGCCAGGCGCGGTGAAGAGATGTATGTCGCGAAGGCGCTCGCCCGGCTCGGGGTCCCCGTCGTGCGCACGGTGAGCGGCAACGGTGTGTTCGAGGGCGCCTGCGCCATGTGGATCGACAGGGAGAGCATCATCCTGGGGACCGGCAACCGCTGCAACAAGGAAGGCGCCGAGCAGGTCATGGAGACTCTCCGCCACATGGGCGTCAAGAACTTCATCCCATTCCACATACCGTTCGGCCACGCGCATGTCGATGGGCTGATGAACATGGTTGCCCCCGACCTTGCCCTGATATTCCCCTGGCAGACATCCCACGAGGTATGGGCGGAGCTCCGCAAGCGGGGCATTGAGGTGCTGCAGGCGCCGTCGGTGGATGAGGTCAAGGCCGCTGCCGTGAACTTCGTGGCTCTCGCTCCGAGAAAAGTGGTCATGTCCAAGGGGAACCCAAAGACCTGCGAGCTTCTTGCTGATCATGGGGTCGAGATCATAGAAGCCGATGTGAGCGAAATCGAGAAAGGCTGGGGCTCACTGCACTGCATGACCGCGTTCCTGAAGCGTGACTAGGAACGAGCTCGATATCAGGGCCGTCTATCTGGACGCCCGGGACGACCGCCGGCGCTCTCAATGGAGGTGTATCTGATGCCATTTGGTCCAGCAGACCTACTACTGCATAACGCGAAGTTCATCACCGTAGACCCACGGTGCCCGCGTGCCGGCGCGGTCGCGGTGAAGGACGACCGGATCATCGCTGTCGGCGAGTCCAGGGAGGCGCTGCAAGACTTCACCGGACCAGAGACGTCGCATGAGGACCTGGGCGGAAAGACAGTAATACCAGGCATCATCGATTCGCATAACCATATCGTCGCCGCGGGCCGCGCCATGGACGGTGTGCTCTTGTTCGACGCCAAGAACATGGGTGACGTCAAGGAACTCGTGGCGAAGCGGGTGGCACGAGCCGTGCCTGGAGAGTGGATACAGGGGGCGGGCTGGATCGAGAGCCAGTTCGACGAGCACAGGCCGCCCACCCGTTGGGAGCTCGATGAGGCGGCGCCTGACAACCCGGTCATCCTGAACAGGCTGTTCGGCGGTTCTGTGTGCAATTCGAAGGCGCTGGCAGCCGCCGGCATCACTTCACGGTCGCCGGACCCACCCGTCGGCACTGTCGTGCGAGACCATGACAGCCGAGAACCGAACGGGTACCTGAGGGACGGAGCCCAGCTCTCTGTGAGGGACGCGATTCCCAAGGGCACGACTCAGGACATCGTCGCCGAGTACAAAAGGCATGCCACGCGCGCGCTCGGCGAGTATGTCAGGTGGGGCATCACCAGCGTCATAGACCCTGGGTCGGACCCCTACTCGATGCGAGCCTACCAGGAGCTTCATCTTGAGGGCGCGCTGCTTCCGCGCGTTAACATGATGCCTGTGTGGTGGGGCCTGAGAGGAAATGAGGACCCCTACATACCGGTGAAGGCCGCGGCGATGGGCGTCCGGACTCGCTTCGGCGACCGGCAGTTGAGCATCGGCGCCCTGAAGATGGCCATCGACGGAGGGCTCGGGAGCAAGACGGCCATGATGTATGAGCCCTGGATAGACGGGACGCGCACCACCGTTCCACTGCGGCTGGACATGTCCAAACTCGAGGGCTACTTCGAAGAGGCCCACCGTGGGGGCTGGTCTGTCGGCATACACACAATAGGCGACAAAGCCCAGGACATCGCGGTTGGGACTTTCGCACGAGTCGTGAGCGCTTACCCCAGGCAGGACGTCCGGCACAACATCGTCCACGGGTACTTCCCGACACCCAGGGCACTTGAGCTCATGAAGCGGCACGACATCGGCGTATCTGTCCAGCCGGGCTTCATCTGGGTGGAAGGCGACATCTATTACGAGGCGCTTCCCGAGAAGAGGCTCTGGGACTACAAGCCGCTTAAGACGTACCTGGACACCGGCATAATCGTCGCCGCGAACTCGGACATGACGTCTGCGCACTACAATCCCTTCCTGGGCATGTGCGCGGCAGTCACCCGCAAGACGCCACGCGGCCGGGTGATGGGGGAGGAGCAGCGGCTCAGCGTGGAGGAGATGCTGCCCCTGTTCACTTTGGAGGGAGCCAAGCTCAGTTTCGAGGAAGACCTGAAGGGCAGCATCGAGGCGGGTAAGCTGGCGGACCTTGCCGTGCTGTCCGACGACATCACGGCGGTTGAGCCCGACCGGATCAAGGACCTGACGGTCGTCGCGACGTACATCGGCGGCCGGAAGGTACACGACGCGCGGATGGCGTGATGCGTGGAGGCGAGACGATGGCAAGAGCGCTGGTTACTGGCTTCGAACCGTTCGGCGGGGAGCCGGTCAACCCTTCGTGGCGGGCCGTAAAGGTACTTGATGGGAAAGTCATAGGGCGCTTCGAGGTGGTTGCGCGGGAAGTCCCGACCGTGTTCCGCAAGTCCGGAGCGTACATCGCCAGGGTCATAAACGAACTCAGGCCGGACATCGTGCTGAGCGTCGGGCAGGCCGGATCGACGCCCGCGATCAGGGTCGAGAGGTTCGCGCTGAACCTCGACGATGCTCGGGGCCAGGACAATGAAGGAAACCGCCCCGAAGACGAACCGGTCGCGAAGGAAGGGCCGATCGGTTACTGGGCCACTGTGCCCGTGAAGGAAATCGCGAAGGCGATCAACGCAGCGGGCATCCCTGCCGTGGTATCCAATTCCGCCGGCACGTTCGTGTGCAACCACGTGTTCTACAGCGCGCTGCACCATGTGGCGTCCAAGGGCCTGCCTGTGAAGGTCGGCTTTATACATGTCCCTTACCTGCCGGAGCAGGCTGTCGCGAAACCTTCGGTGGCCAGCATGGCGGCAGAGACCATCGCCGCAGCGGTCGCGCGGGCTATCGAGGCCTGCGGGTAGTCATCATATCTGGCAGCCGGAACAAGACTGGCTACTGGGAGCAAGACTTATGCTGGGGCCAAGACTGGTGGCAAACGGCTGCGAAGGCTACTCCTGTATGCCAGGAATGCAGATGTGGCCGCTAACTGACTGCCGGGCATGCAGTTGCGCCGGAGAAGTGACTTCCAGGGCTACATATGCGCCGCAGTAGCCTACCCCGCCACCCCCCGCCCCGCGCCACACCTCTACAATCCTCACCGCCGGGCCGCCCCGGTGGGGGGATGTGGCTCGAACGCTGTAGCTGCGTGGTACTGCGTGTCGCTCGAATAAGTACCGTGGTTGCAGCGTTTAGACAGATTGTGCCCTGCTGGGACACTACAATTAGCATAGGACAAGTCCCCTATGCGAGTGTGTGGCCCGATGCTAAAGAAGCCCCATCCAGCGCTCGAACTGAAGCCCAGCGAAATGCGCAAGAAGCGACGCCCGCTGCGCATCGTCCATCGTGACGCTGTCCGTGACGCAGTTCGTGGCAGTTTTGTCCGTGGTAGCACCGCACGTGGCAACACCGCCCGCGGCGCCATACGTGGCACTGGGCGCAGGAGCACGAGGCCGCAGGCGCTTGACCGTGCGGCGGTCGGTCTGGCGGCGCTGGGGGCCCTCATGGCACGCGCCACTGTGCTCGGAGTGCTGTGGCCGTTCGGACCGGCGTACTACGCCGCGATAGCGATCGCCATGCCTGAGAAGACTGTGGCGGTCGCGCTTGCCCTCATCGTGGGCGCCGCGACGACGCGCCTGCCAGGCAGAGTCGCTGTCGTGACCCTGAGCGCGCTGCTGTTGAGCTCCGTGTACAGGAGCATGGCCCTCCGCGGAAAGCCAGGTATGGTGCTGAAAGCATCTTTGATAGCAGGCGCGGTGGGGCTGGTGTCCTCGGTGACCTGGGCGGCGCTGAGTTCAGCGTCACCTTACACTTTCTTGATGGCCGGGCTTGAGTCCATGGCGATCGCAGGCCTGACGATGGCCTTCATCACTGTCGCGCCCCTCGTCAAGAGCCCCCAGAGGCGGCTCGGCCAGGCGGAAATGGCATCCTTATGCATCCTGGCTGCGTCTGCAACGGCAGGGGTTTCGGAGATACGGATCGGTCCGGTCGAGCTCAGGAACATTGTCGGGAGCTTCGTGACTCTTTCGCTCGCTCACGCTGGCGGGCCGGGGATCGGCGCCGCCGCAGGCGCGTGTGTCGGACTGGTGGGCGCGCTGTCGAGGCCGATGGCCCCGGGCCTTGTGGGAACGCAGGCCCTGGCTGGGCTCGCCGCAGGCATCTTGAAGAGCGCAGGCAAGGCTGGCTCGATCACGGGCTTCGCCCTCGGGGCGCTTGCCCTCACGGTGCCTGTCGAGAGCACGATGGGCCTGACGAAACTGGTGATCGAGATCGCTGTCGCCGGGGCGGCGTTCCTGGCGACCAAACTGCCCAGGCAAGTCGCCTGGATGTTGGGGCAGAACGGCACGGAACACGCGCCGCAAGGCCCGAAGCTGGGCGAGATCATCGCTATCAGGCTTCATGAGTTCGCCCGGATCCTGCGGGAGCTCTCCCGGTCCTATTCACATATCGCTGCGACGGACTCCAGCGACCGCGAGCTTCCGTGGCACTTCGAAAGGCTTGCGCACAGGGTATGCGAACCGTGCGAGAAATACCAGACGTGCTGGAATGGGAGTTTCTTCAAGAAGTACGGGGCGCTCAGCGAACTGCTGAAGCGAGTCGAGGCCAGCGCGGCGCTGAAGCAGGAAGACCTGCCGTCCGAGTTCCGCGAAGACTGCCCGCGCGGAAGCTACATGGTGCTGGCGATCACGTACATAGCCGACCTCACGAAGGCGCATCGTGTCTGGATGTCCCGCACCGGCGAGGTAAAGGACGTCATGGCGCTCCAGCTCAGGGGCATTTCCGAAGTCGTGGACGGGCTGGCGGGTGAGGTCAGGGTGATGCCCCTGCCGCCGCTGGACCGGCCCCGGGCGATGGACTATGAGATCTCGATAGCCAGGAAGGCCAAGGCGGGCAGCATCATCTGCGGAGACAGCGTGCTGCACAAGGAGACCGGCGACCAGAGACTCGTCCTGATACTCAGCGACGGGATGGGGACCGGGCCCTCGGCAGCGCTCGAGTCCAGGGCGACCGTGGCTCTCCTGGACCAGTTGCTGGACAACGGGTTTGACCCGGACCTTGCGGTCGAGGTGGCGTCGAGCTTCGTCCGTCTGAAGTTCCCGGAGGATACGTTCGCCACCGTAGACATGGCCCTGGTAGATCTCGCCACTGGCGAAGGCGAGTTCATAAAGCGCTCGGCGGCTCCGAGTTTCATCAAGAGAAACGGCGAGGTTGTGGTTCTGACCGCATCGTCGTTGCCAATAGGTATAGTTGGACAATCTGAAGCGGACAAGACCCGGAAGTTGCTCAAGGCCGGGGACGTGCTTGTGATGTTATCCGACGGCGCCATGCAGTGGGTGCGCAGCACCAAGAAGGATGAACCCTTCGCCAACTTCATGGCGCGGCTCAAAGTCCAGCATGCCGACGAAGTCTCCGGCCGGCTCCTGGACAAGGTTCTCGAGGCGGGCAAGGACACCACGGACGACGTGACTATCGTCGCGGTGAGGTTCCTTGACGCAAGGCCGAAGGAACCTGCTGACTAAGCCTCTCCCAACCCCTGCTCTGGGTGCGGCAGCAATGCCTCACCCCTTTTTAATTTGGGAAAGCCGTACGATTCATTAGAAGCTGGGCGCCAGCAGGGAGCTTGCTGTGGTCCAGGCCGCCCAGAGAGGACTGCGACGCCCGAAACACGAATGCTGGAGCGCGGTATTGCCAATCATATGCAGTTGAGGTAACTTCAGGTGCTTGAGGATACATGTCTTGCGACAATCGAGTCGTACAGGCTCTTGCCCAGGGGGGAGAGGGCCCTGGTAGCTCTGTCGGGCGGGCCGGATTCCGTGGCCATGCTCCATTTCCTGCTGCACCTGACGCCTGATTACGGCGTTACGCTGTCCGCAGTGCATGTCAATCACATGTTGCGGGGCAGCCAGTCCGATGAAGACGCGGGCTTCTGCGAGAGTTTGTGCATCAGGCTGGGCGTGCCGGCGGTCGTGCGACGGCTCGATGTGCGCGCTCTTTGCGCACGCGCCGGGCTCGGGGTGCAGGAGGCGGCGAGGCAGGGGCGATACGAGATCCTGGTCGAGGAGGCGATCAAAGCCGGCGCAGGCACGGTGGCGGTCGGCCAGAACCTTGACGACCAGGCAGAGACGGTGCTGCTCAGGCTGGTGCGCGGCACCGGCCCCAGTGGGCTTTGTGGCATATGGCCGAAACGCAGGTTCGTGACGGAGAGCGGGCTCGGCCCGGTGACGCTTGTCAGACCACTCCTCGGGACTTCGCGCCAGGAGATCATGGAATACATCGAGCGCCACGGGCTCGAGTTCCGGACGGACCCGACGAACCTGAAACCGGACTACGCCAGGAATTTCATGCGGCTGAGAGTCATGCCACTGCTGAAGGAGATCAACCCGTCTGCTGAAGATGCGATCGCCCGGCTGGCCGAACTGCTCCGCGAGCAGCTGGAGCTGTTCGAGGAGCGAGTCCCCGGCCTCGTGGATAGCATAGAAGTGACCGGGCGCGGCGCCCGGGTAAGGGCGTCGTTCGTCACACCGCTTTCTCGCGCCGGCCAGCGGTATCTGGCCAGGCAGGCGATCGAGAAGGCAAAAGGCGACCTCCTGCGCATCAACAGAGACCATATCGATGCGGCGCTCGACGTGGCCAACGGGCGCGCCGGAGCGTGTGAACTTCCCGGTGGAATCACCGTCAGGAACAAGCGCGGGTGGCTCAGTTTTGAGGTTTGTGACGTGCATCCGGGCCACGGCGAGCCGGTATGCTGGGAGCCGGTGGAAATCGCGTGCCCGGGCAGGACGCTTCTCGCGCCTGCCAGGCGCTTCGTGGAGGCACGTGTGATCGAACGGGCTTCGCTCGGGGAAGACCCCACCGCCAATGATGATCCTGACCGGGCCTACTTGGATTTCGGCAAGATCTCGCTTCCCGTTGTGGCAAGGCAGCGACGCGACGGTGACGCTTTTTCGCCGTTGGGGATGCAGGGAACCAAGAAAGTGAAGGACTTCCTCATATCACAGCAGATTCCGTTGGCAGAGCGCGATACAGTCCCCATTTTCGTGGACGCTCATGGTAATATACTGTGGCTTGGCGGATTACGAATCGACCACCGTGTCAGGGTGACCGGCACGACCGGAGAAGTGCTGGTCTTGAGACTAGAAAAGGCCTGCTAGTTGCGCTTTTGTGTAGACGCCGCCCCGGCTCCGGCATAATTGTGTTCGGAGGGCTCGATGTGATACAATTGATAAGCATTTCATGCTGGAGGAAGGAGGGATGAGGGTGAACAAGGTGCTACGCAGCGTATTGCTGTACGTCCTTCTGCTATTTGTGTCCATCGCCATGGTGAACTTCTTCCAGGGCCAGGGGCCCGCCAAGAAAGAGATGACCTACACAGAGTTCACGAAGGCCCTGAAAGACTCCAGAGTATCGGAAGTCAAGATAATCGAGAAGACCGTCACAGGCAAGCTCAAGGATGGCACCGAGTTCAAGACCGTCATTCCCGACGATCCTTCCATCTGGGCGCTCCTGGACGAAAAGGGCGTTGCGACGACCTTTGAGCTGCCGCCGCAGCCACCTTGGTGGACAAGTCTGCTTTCCACCATGTTGCCGGTGGCCATCGTGGTTGGCGCTTTCATGTTTATCATGCAGCAGACGCAGGGCAGCGGGAACCGTGTGATGCAGTTCGGGCGCAGCCGGGCGAAGCTTCTGTCGAACGACAAGAAGAAGGCCACATTCGCCGACGTCGCGGGATACGAAGAGGTGAAGGAAGAGCTCCAGGAAATCGTGGACTTCCTGAAGCACCCCAAGAGATACCTCGAGATGGGCGCGCGCATCCCGAAAGGCGTGCTGCTCTACGGCGCGCCCGGCACCGGCAAGACCCATGTCGCGAGGGCTGTCGCCGGTGAGGCGGGCGTCCCGTTCTTCACCATAAGTGGCTCGGATTTCGTGGAGATGTTCGTGGGCGTCGGCGCGTCCAGGGTCAGAGACCTTTTTGACCAGGCGAAGAAGAACTCGCCTTGCATAGTGTTCGTCGACGAGATCGACGCGGTCGGCCGCCAGAGAGGCGCAGGGTACGGCGGTGGGCACGACGAGCGTGAGCAGACGCTGAACCAGCTGCTCGTCGAGATGGACGGCTTCAGCGTGAATGAAGGCGTAATCGTGATAGCCGCGACAAACAGGCCCGATATCCTCGATCCGGCGCTCCTGAGGCCGGGCCGGTTCGACCGGCAGGTGGTCATCGACAAGCCTGACCGGAAAGAGCGGGTGGCCATCCTCAGAGTGCACACAAGGGGCAAGCCGCTCGAGAAGGACGTCGACCTCGAGGTCATCGCGAGGCGGACCCCGGGCTTCACGGGCGCGGACATAGAGAACCTCGCCAACGAGGCGGCTCTTCTGGCAGCGCGCAAGCGCCAGCGCAAGATCACGATGTCGGAGCTGGAAGAGGCTATCGACAGAGTCATCGCCGGGCCTCAGAAGAAGACTCGCGTGATAAGCGAGAAGGAGAAGAAGATAATCGCGTTCCACGAGGCGGCTCACGCCCTGGTGGCGCAGATGCTGCCGAACAGCGACCCCGTGCACAAGATATCGATCGTGCCGCGAGGCGGAGCGCTTGGTTACGTGCTCCAGCTGCCGCTCGAGGACAGGTACCTGGTGACCAAGGCGGAGATCCTGGACAGGCTCACGTCCACGCTGGCCGGTCGCGCCGCGGAAGAGATGGTGTTCAACGAACTCTCCAGCGGCGCCTCTGACGACCTGGATAAGTCGACCAAGATGGTCCGCAAGATGATCATGGAGTTCGGTATGAGCGAGGACCTCGGCCCGATAGCCTTCGGCACGAAGCAGGACCTGGTCTTCCTGGGCCGCGATATCGCGCGAGACCGGAACTACTCGGAAGAGGTCGCGGCGGCGATAGACAAGGAAGTGCACTCTCTGATCATCCAGTGCCATAACAAGGCCAGGGAGATATTGATGCGGAACCGGCACAAGCTTGACAGGATTGCCGAGACGCTGCTCGAAAAGGAGACTCTTGAAGGGGATGAGCTCGAAGCGCTCCTCAAGAGCCTTGACAAGGCGAGCTAAGCACCGGGCAGAAGGGTGGCAAAGTGGGGCCAGCGAGCACGCTGGCCCTTAATCATCTTATGAAAAGGCAGAACGAGAGTACGTGTGAGGACATCAGTCCTGCGTATAGCGAGTTCGCCCACATCTACGACTGGGTCATGCACGATGTCGACTATGAGATGTGGGCCGACTACGTCACGGGGCTCATCCAGGCCGAAGGCGTTCGTGGGAAGGACCTTCTCGACCTGGCGTGCGGGACCGGTAATGTCTCGCTTGCGATGGCCCGCCGGGGCTATCGAGTCACAGGGCTCGATATCTCACCGCAGATGCTGGATGTGGCGCGCAAGAAGACGCAGGACCTTGTGCCACCGCAGGAGATGCGCTCTGACCGGTCCGCCATGCCGGTCCCTGTGGATTACATCCACGGTGACATGCGGGCTTTCGACCTCGGCCGGCAATTCCATGTCATCACCTGCCTCTACGACAGCATCAACTACCTCCGTTCTCAAGAGGACCTCGCCCAGGCGTTCATTTGCGCCCGGGATCACCTGAAACGTGGCGGTGTCTTCGTCTTCGATGTCAACACCGAGTGCCAACTGGCCCGGTCGCACAACAAGCCCGCCACGATGTTTGAGAAGGGTGACCAGATCATCCTTTTCTGGCAAGACAGGTGGGTGCCAAGAACGAAGACGTGGCAGGTGCGTCTCTCCGGCTTTGTGAAGGAAGGAGAGCTGTACCGGCGCTTCCAGGAGATCCATGAAGAGCGGGCGTATTCCCCTGCCGAGGTCCAGGCCTGCCTCGACAAAGCAGGCTTTGGCCGGGTTACCGTGTACGAAGCCTATGCCAGACAACCCGCGAGGCCGGAGAGCCCGCGCCTGTACTTCGTCGCGAGGGTGTAGCGATTGTCCCCGGAGGTCAGCGATTTGCCCGAAGCCCTGGACAAGAGAGACGCACAGGCTCCGGCCGGCATGCCGGCGCTACGGAGGCAGGTCTTCAGCCTGGCCTGGCCGGCAGTCCTCGAAATGCTGCTGCACATGTCAGTGTGGGTTGTGGACACTGCGCTTGTCGCACGGCTCGGTTCAACACCCCTCGCCGCGGTGGCGCTCGGCGGCCAGGTCTTCTACATGATCACGTTCGTGTTCGCCTCGGTTGGGGTCGGGGCGACCGCGCTGGTCGCGCGATACGTCGGAGCCGGGCAGGATGAGCGTGCCAGGGCGGCCTCCGGCCAGGCGGTGCTGCTTGCTCTGGCGCTGGGAGCGGCAGGCTTTGTGGCGGTCAGGGCGGTGCTCCCGCTTGTCCTGAGGCTTGCCGGCGTGACACCCGAAGTGTTCACCGCGTCCCTGCTCTACGGCAGGACGGTCAGTTACGGCATCCCGCTCATGGTCTTCAACCTGACGGCCAGCGGCGTGCTTCGAGGGCACGGGAACACCAGGACCCCTCTCTACATCACTGCCACCTCCAATGCGGTCAGCGTGGTGGCCGAATACGTTCTCATCTTCGGCTGGGGGCCTCTACCCAGGCTCGAACTGTACGGGGCGGCCCTGGCGCCAGTGCTTGGAATGCTCCTCGGGTTTGTGCTGTCCGCCTGGGTGTTGTTCCGCAGCGGCGCCCCGGCGACTGTGGCCTTCCGCGATCTGGCCAGGCCGGACAGGGGGGACCTGGTCCGGCTGCTCAGGCTGTCGTTGCCTGCCGGGCTCGAATCGCTTCTCATGGATGGCGCAAGGACGGTGAACATGGTGCTCATCGGAGTGCTCGGGTCGAGCGCTCTGGCCGCTTACCAGATAGTCGCGACTTCCGAATCGTTGTCCTTCATGCCAGGGTACGGGTTCGCGATAGCGGCGTCAATAGTCACAGGACAGTCACTCGGGGCCCGGGACCCCCACAGGGCACGCCAGGGCGCGCTGGCGGCCTGGCAGATCGGAGCAGGGCTCATGGCCACCCTGGGCCTGACATTCATCCTCTTCCCGCGCTTCTACATAGGCCTCTTCACGGCCGAGCCGGCGGTCGTGTCGACCGGCGCTGTGGCCCTCAGGATCGCCGGCTTCTCCCAGTTCTTTGTGGGCACCACGGAGGTTTTCACTGGCGCTCTGCGCGGCGCGGGCGACACGAGGAGCGCGATGCTCATAACCCTTGTTGGGACCTGGGCCATCCGCGTGCCGGTCACATTCCTGGTGGTCAGGCGACTGGGCCTGGGACTGAGCGCAGCGTGGGCAGTGATGCTTGCGGACTGGGCGCTCCGGGCGGCACTCGCCTGGATGCGTTTTCGATCCGGCAAATGGCAGAGAATACGTCTTTAGCCGCGTAGGCGGCAGGTTGCGGGTTACGGGCCATAGACTTTCGCAACAGGTTGCGGGTCGCCGTCCATAGACTGCCGAAAAGGAGAGCTGCTTCATGGAGGACAGAGTCAGCGTCGTTCGAGAACGTGCCCGGCAGGCAGGCATCGACTGCCTGTTCCTGATCCCGAGCGCGAACCTCTACTACTTCGCCGGCCTCGAGATGGGCCTTTCCGAGAGATCCACCGTCCTGGTCATCCCGTCCGAGGGCGAAACCATCATCGTGGCGCCGGAGCTGGAAGCCCTGAAGGTCAAGCAAATCGCCAGGGCGGACCAGGTGCTGTCCTACAAGGATGAGCAAGGCCCGCTCCAGGCCATGCGGGATGCGCTATCGAGCGTCAAAGGACGGAGTTTCGCTTTCGAGTACAGGTCCATGCGGCTCCAAGAATTCGAGGTAATCAGGAGCGTCGTGGGGGATTTCCAGTACTCAGACGCCGCGCCGCTTTTCGCGTCGCTCCGGATGACGAAGGACGCGCGCGAGATGGCGAACATGGCAAAGGCCTGCACGATGGTTGAGGCAGGCATGGAATCCGCGCTCAGGGCCATCCGGCCCGACGTCTCTGAACTCGACGTGCAGCTCGCGATCGAGCATGACCTGCGGGCTCTCGGCGCCGGTGGGCCGATCCGCATGAGCGTGGCTTCGGGGCCGAGGTCGGGGCTGGCCCATAATGGCACGGGCACCAGGGTCATCGCCGAAGGAGACCTTGTCTGGGTCGACCTCATGGTGTCGCACGAGGGGTACTGGGCGGATATCACCAGGACGTTCGTGGTCGGCTCGATCTCGCCGGAACTCCAGCAAGTCTACCAGGTCGTCCTGGAAGCTCAGCAGGCAGCCAGGGAGAAGGCGAAGCCGGGCATGTCCGGCAGGGACATTGACGCGATCGCACGGGGAATAATCGAGTCCAGGGGCTTTGGCGAATACTTTACACACAGGACGGGCCACGGGCTCGGGCTGGAAATCCACGAAGAGCCCTACATAGTGGCTTCAAACGATATGCCGCTTGAGGCAGGCATGACGTTCACCATAGAGCCGGGCATCTACCTTCCGGGCAAGGGCGGGGTCCGCATCGAAGATGATGTCGTGCTGGTGCCCGGCGGAGCGCGGAGCTTGACGAACTTCAGGAGAAACCTGCTGACTCAGAAGTCCAGGTACGTGATATAGGCTGCGAAGCGCCGGCGCCAGAGACGGATACGGCCGGGGCGCCTCGCACGGGAGGTAACTGTTTGGGAACCGATTTCCTTGAGTTCACTCTCGGTCACGGGGCGCATCTTTACGCCAACCCCACAGATAAGTTCAAGACCGTGTCCATCAGGGTGCTGCTTCAGCAAGAACTGAGGCCGGTGGCCACGTCGCTGGGCGCGCTCGTCCCCAGAGTGCTGAGAAGAGGCACTCGAGAGTTCCCGAGCATGCGGCGAATCAGCGTGAGGCTCGAGGAACTCTACGGGTCCAGGCTGACGAGCGAGGTCACGAAGATGGGCGACAGGCAGGTAACCATGTTCGGCCTTGACATGCCGTCCCCCGAGCTCGTGGGCGAAACCGGAGCGCTGCTACAGCACGGCGTGCAGCTCCTGGCTGGTCTGATCACTTCCCCGGCGCTTTCGAACGGCGTGTTTGACGAGCGTTTCGTCGAGCAGGAGAAAAGCACTCAGGTCAAGCATATCCAGGCCATCATCAACGACAGGACCCAGTACGCCTTCATGCGTTGCGTCGAAGAGATGTTCAGGGGAGAGCCCTTCGGACTTTCCGCGCTGGGGAAGGTCGAAGAACTGCAGGCCGCCACGCCCGGCGCACTCTACGAGCACTACGTCCGCCTGCTGGACCAGGCGCCGGTCCACATGTTCGTCGTCGGGCCGGTCGACCCTGATGCAGTCCGGCATATGCTCGAAGACAACCTTGGCCTGCCGGAGAGGCGGTCTGAGCCCGTAGCATCGAGCCTCGCCCCGCGGCTCGAAAGGCCGACGCGCAACGTGGATGAGTCCCTTCCCATAGAGCAGGCTAAACTCGTCATGGGGTTCCGCACTCACACCGGGCTGGCCTCGGAAGACGCCCACTCCATGATGGTGTTCGAAGGGTTGCTCGGCGGCTACCCGCATTCCAAGCTCTTCATCAATGTCAGAGAGAAGAGAAGTTTGGTCTATTTCATCCAGAGCGTCCTCGACATCAACAAGGGGCTCATGTTCATCCTGGCCGGGACCGGCCCGGACAAGACACGCGAAGTGCAGGAAGTCTCGGAAGAACAGATCGATGCCATCAGGCGAGGCCAGTTCAGCGACTTTGAGTTCGATGCCACGAAGCAGGCCCTCTCTCACAGGATACGCTCGTCCGCCGATAGCCCGCACGCCCAGATCGGCGTGCAGTACGAGTATCTCCTGGCCGGCAAGACGACCTGTGTCGCCGACCGTCTCGAGAGGCTGGAGTCTGTCACTCGCGGCCAGGTCATGGAGGCGGCGGCCAGAGTGGAGCTCGATACGGTCTACACACTCTCCTGTGGAGGTACGCGAGAGTGACACTTGAGCGCACAGAGTGGTCCGTTTTCCGCGAGTGCCTGTACCATGGCACGACTCCCGCCGGCCTCAGCTTCTACTGTCTTCCAAGAAGAGGCTACAACAAGAAGCATGCCGCCCTGGCCGTGGACTACGGCGCGGCAGACCTTGAGTTCGTGTCTGCACGGAACGGGATTGCGGTGCGTGTTCCCGCTGGAGCTGCGCACTTCCTGGAACACAAGATGTTCGAGCAGAAAGACGGCTCGGCATTTGACGAGTTCTCGAGGCTGGGCGCTCAGGCGAATGCGTACACCAACTACTCTCATACGTCGTACCTCGTCTCCACCACAGACCATTTTGACGTGGCGCTCGACCTGCTGCTGCGGCTTGTCACAGGAGCCTACCTCACTCCGGACACGGTCGAAAAGGAGAAGGGCATCATCGAGCAGGAGATCAGGATGTACCGCGATATGCCTGCGGTACGCGCGGACACGAATCTCATGCAGGCGCTCTACCACCGCCACCCCGTCCGTGAGGACATAGGCGGGACGGTGGAATCGGTGAAGAGCATCACGGTCGAGATGCTCCGTGACTGCTATGAGACATTCTATGTCCCCCAGAACATGGCGCTTTTCGTGACGGGCGATGCCGACCCGTATAAGGCGTTCGAGGTGGCGTCGGCGGCGTGTGCGGCCCGACCAGGCCGGGCTCTCCGCCGGCCGAACGGGCGTCCGGTCAAGATTGTCGGGGCAGGCGAGCCGGGCGACGTCCACAAGCAGAAGGTGGAAGAACGCATGGCTTGCTCGATGCCCATCGCGCTGGTAGGGTTCAAGGATGGCGTGACCGGGCTCAGGGAAAGAGCTCTGGCGTCCAGGCAGGCAGCCGGCGACCTGGCGCTGCTGGCGCTGTTCGGGAGGAGCTCTCTGGCGTTCGAAGAACTGTATGAATCCGGGCTGATAACGGACAAGTTCTCCTTCATGTTCGACGCTGAACAGACCTACTCTCATGCGCTGCTGGGAGGAGAGACCCCGGAGCCCGGACGGTTGGCGGAACGCATACAGTCGGTTGTCGTCGAGGCAAGGAAGAACGGCACCTGTATAGAAACAGTGAAACGCCTGAAGAGGAAAGCGATGGGAGAGTTCACAGCCCTGTTCAATTCCCCGGAGCGGCTGGCGCGCACGTTCTGTTCGCTTGTCTTCAAAGGGGTGGGCCTCGCGGAGTACTATGAACTCTTGCGCCAGGTGTCGCAGGACGATGTTGAGCAGGTGCTCGAGACTTGTCTCTCTCCCGAGAGACAGGCGATTTCCATAATATGGCCGGAGGAGTTGGGATCTTGATACACGGTCCGGTCGTGATAGATGGTTCCTCACTGACGCTGGAGCAGTTCGTGTCCGTATCGCTGGGCTTCGCCCCCGTCGCCCTCGGCGACGGAGCAAGGCAGAAGGTGCTCGAGTCCAGGCGGCACGTCGACAGTGTGGTGGCAGCCGGACAGGTGTCGTACGGCATCACCACCGGCTTCGGCAAGTTCGCGGACATGGTGATCTCTGCCGGGGATGTCGCATCTCTCCAGGAGAACCTGATCCTGAGCCACGCGGCGGGAACCGGAGCCCCGTTCGGCGAGGCTGAAGTGAGGGGAATGATGCTGCTCCGGGCGAACGCCCTGGCCAAAGGGTATTCCGGTGTCCGCGCCGAGGTCATTGACACGCTCCTCGACATGCTCAACAAGCGCGTTTGCCCCGTGATCCCCGAAAAAGGGTCGCTCGGCGCGAGCGGCGACCTTGCTCCGCTCGCGCATATGGTGCTTGTGGTGCTCGGCCGCGGACAGGCAACGTACCGCGGCCGTGTGCTTTCGGGGGATAAAGTGCTAAAGGAGAGTGGCATAAGGCCCCTGGTGCTTGCAGCCAAGGAGGGCCTTGCGCTCATCAACGGCACCCAGGCGATGACGTCGGTGGGCGCCCTGGCGCTCTGGCGCGCGAAGAACCTTTCGGATGCGGTGGACATCGCGGCGGCGCTGACCTTCGAGGGACTGCGCGGGATACCCGCCGCGCTTGACGCCGGCGCGCTGGAGGCCAGGCCCCACGCGGGAGCGCTGGCTACAGGAGCGCGGCTCCGAGAGCTGCTGTCCGGCTCATCGCTCGTGACTTCGCCGGGCGAACTGAGAGTCCAGGACGCCTATTCGCTCAGGTGCGTGCCTCAGGTGCACGGCGCGTTGAAGATGGCCATCGAGCACGTGGCCTCCGTGCTCCATGTTGAGATGAACTCCGCCACAGACAACCCGCTTGTTGTGCTTGAGGATTGCGGCGGGAGGATCGTATCCTGCGGGAACTTCCACGGCCAGCCGGTCTCGCAGGCCATGGACTACCTCGGGCTCTCCGTCTGCGGCGCGATGGGCATGGCCGAACGGCGGATCGACCGGCTCCTGAACCCTACGTTCAGCGGCCTGCCGGCCTTCCTCACCGCGAGAGGCGGCCTGAACTCGGGGTTCATGATGCTGCACTATACCGCCGCCGCTCTCCTGTCCGAGAGCAAGATCCTCGCGTCGCCTGCGTGTGTGGACTCGATACCGGTGTCCGCCGGGCAGGAAGACCATGTGAGCATGGGAACGATAGCCGCCCGCAAGGCCAGGGACATAGTGGAAAACGCCTGCAAGATCGTGGCGATAGAGCTCATGTGCGCGGCCCAGGCCGCGGAGTTTCTCGGGCCCGACCGGCTCTCTCCCCATGGCCGCCGGACGTATAAACTGCTCCGGGAGCATTCACCGGCCCTTGAGGGAGACCGTGTGCTCTCGGGCGAGATCGATGAGATCGCCGTCCTGGTATCTGGGGGTGACTTTGTGGAGTAGACAGGCCCCAGGGAGGTGTCCCGAAGAGAGTAGACAGGCCCGCATACCAGCCCGTCCTCAAGCATAGGGATTAGCCGAAGAAGGATCATGCTTGGAGGGACGCGTATGCGGTCATGGGTCTTGGAGCACCGGAACCTCGTGCTCGTCGGGCTGGCTGTGGCGATTGTGGCCGGCTTCCTTGGATACTTCAAACCGCAGAAAGCGGAAACGTGGCAGGTGTGGACGGTCCTGTCGCAGGACATACGGCCGCAGGAGCCCAACACTCCCATCGGCGAGCGTTTCCGTAACCCGCTGGGTTTCGCTGTGGATTCGAAGGGCAGTCTGGTTGTGATAGATGAGCAAGGGCGTTCGCTCGTGTCGTACTCTCCGGACGGAAAGAGCCGGTCGGTGACGAAGCTCGGGCAGGACGCGCCTCTTCCGCTCCGCATTGAAGTCGACGAAACAGGGCTCGTCTACGGGATAGACAACGATCGCAAGGTCGTCACCAGGTACAACAACGATGGCTCCACCCTGCCGGTGTTCTCCCAGGCGGCGGGCGAAGCATACTTCATCGAGAGCATCGGGGTCTTCGGCAGCGGCACGCTCTATGTGCAGGATGTGACCTTCGAGCGTGATCGCTACACCCGGAAACTGATCCGTGTCTCGCCCGGGGGGCAGATCGTCACGACGCTTTCACAGGTGGAGAAATCCAAAGGTGGAGACAGCAGGACGGGAGAAAAGACCCAGCTGCCGTTCGAGGTGGATGACTTCGTGGTGGGCCATGACGGTACGCTTGTGGTCGCTTCAGGATCGCCCGACCCCTATTCCCGCGACATCACGCGCGTGGCGCCCTCCGGTAAAACCGCGCGCTTCACCATCCGGGAGAAGCAGTTCATCCGGAGCTGCCGCGTCCTGGGGATCGATTCGCACGGTGACATCCTCTTCGGACTCGCGCTCGGCCGTCAACCTGTGGTGACCTGCGTGAAGTATACTTCCTCCGGCCAGCGGATCTCGGAGTTCACGCTGAAGGGCGTGACCGGCACGGGGGAAGTTACAGGCCGAGTCGACCAGGCCGGCAACCTTTACATATCGCGCGTGTCCGAGAGTGCTCGTTGCATAGACAAGTATTCGCCGAAATCCGAAGTGAAGTGGGTTCCACGCGCGCTTGCAGACAAGTAGCGGGCCCGCAAGGGCCTTTTTTCTCAGGGGGAGGGTGGACAAGCTTTGGAGACCTGCTTTGACGGACCAGATCTGGGTCAGCGGTGCAGGAGTGGGCCCAAGCCGCGAGGGCGCGACCTTCTGATCACCGGCATTCGGCAGATGGCCACTCCCGTGCCGGGCGATGGGCCTCTCTACGGGCGGGACCTGAGCGCGATCGATTTGGTTTCGGATGCCGCGCTGCTCATCCGCGACGGCGCCATAGTCTTCGCCGGACCAGAAGATGATGTGCTGCGAGCGACGCCGGACGCAGACGGCTTGGAGTCGCTGGACGCCGGCGGGCGCGTCGCCATCCCCGGACTGGTGGACCCTCACACTCACCTGGTGTTCGAGGGCCTGAGAACGGCTGAGTTCGAACAGCGCATCCAGGGCCGGGATTACCTTGAGGTCCTGGCGTCGGGCGGTGGCATATTGAGCACGGTCGATAAGACCCGGAAGGCGCCGCCGGAGAAGCTGTACCAGAACGCCCTCGGGTACGCCCGCCGCATGGCGGCGGCAGGCACCACCACGGTGGAAGTCAAGAGCGGGTACGGTCTCGACACGGCGAACGAGGTCAAGATTCTTGAGGTTGTGCGCAGGCTCGGCCACGAGATTGACCTGGAATTTGTGCCGACCTTCATGGGGGCGCACGCCGTACCGCGGGAATTTGCAGGAGAGACAGAAAGGTACGTGGAATACCTGCTGGCCGAAATGCTGCCCTCTGTGGCGCAGCGGCGGCTGGCGGAGTTCTGTGACGTCTTCTGTGAGAAGGGTGTGTTCACCCCGGACCAGTCCCGGCGGATCCTGTCGGAGGCTCTTGCGCTGGGACTCCGCCCGAAACTCCATGCCGACGAGCTGAGCTCCACCGGTGGGGCGGAACTCGCCGCGGAGCTAGGTGCGGTGTCCTGTGACCACCTGGTCTCTGTATCGGAACGCGGCATGGATCTTCTCGCCGGAAATCGGACGGTGGGCGTGTTGCTCCCGGGCACTTCGCTCTTCCTGGGAAAGACGCGGCCCGCACCCGCACGTGAGATGATCTCGCGCGGAGTCCCGGTTTCGCTGGCAACAGACTTCAACCCTGGCACCAGTCCCTTGTTGTCGATGCAGCTTGTGATGAGCCTGGCGTGTTCGTACCTGAGAATGAGTCCTGCCGAAGCCCTGTCGGCGGCGACGATCAACGCCGCATACGCGGTCGCGAGAGGCTCTTCTGTGGGGGCGCTCGCTCCGGGGCGGCGCGCTGACATAGTCATCACAAATGCGGAAGACTATAGGGAGATTGCATATTTTGTGGGATCCAATCTAGCGTGGGCTACTCTCAAGGAGGGCGTTGTCATAGCAAGGGAAGGCACGCCCATGTTCTAGGAGGAACAATAGGATGACATATTCAAGAGGCCCTGGTCCCGTCCCACCCAGGACAACTGGGGGTCAGGCGGAAGAGGATGCCGGCAAGGAGAGGGTGGAGAAGGCGGCCCCGGCCCCAGAGCGCGAGGCGGCAGAGATAGTCCCTCTGGAAGAGCCTTCGGGGCAGGAGGAGCGTGCCGGCCAGGGGGAGCAGGAGGAGCGTGCTCGGGCCGAAGCTGGGCAGCCCGAGGATGAGTATACGGAAGAGGAAGAGGGCGAAGAGCAGGGCGAGTACGCCGAAGGTGAAGAAGAGGGCGAGTACTCTGATGAGGAGTACACGGATGAGGAGTCCGAAGGCGAGGAATCTGAGGAAGGGTACGAGGAGTACGTAGAGGAGACGAGCGAAGCCGAGGAAGAAGCGCCTCCGGTTGAGGCGCCCAAGAAGAAGCCTTTCCTCACAAAGGCAGACCTCATATTCCTTGCGTTCGGCCTTCTTTTTGGACTCTATACGGCACGTTCCTGCAAGTGACGCGCCGGACCCGCCGGCAGCAGGCGAGAGGAGTTACGCCTTTCACATAGAAGCCGTGCATCATGGCACCGAGTCTCGGAGAAGGAGTGATACAGGTTTTGAAGAGGGATATCGAAATAGCCCAGGAAGCCAGGATGCTTCCGATCGCTGAAATTGCGCACAAGATGGGCCTTGGCGAGGACGATATCGAGTTTTACGGCAAGTACAAGGCCAAGGTGTCCCTCGAGGTCTTGGACAAGGTCAAGGACAAGCCGGACGCCAAGTACATAGTGGTCACCGCCATTACTCCGACCCCTCTCGGTGAGGGAAAGACGGTTACGACGATAGGCCTGGGTCAGGCCCTGAACCGGATCGGAAAAAAGGCCATCAACTGCATCAGGCAGCCCTCCCTCGGCCCGGTGTTCGGCATCAAGGGCGGCGCGGCCGGTGGCGGGTATAGCCAGTGCGTCCCGATGGAGGACTTCAACCTCCACTTCACCGGAGACACCCACGCCGTCACCCTCGCCCACAACCTGGCTGCGGCTTTCCTTGACGCCAGCATCATGCACGGGAATCCTCTGGATGTCGACCCGTTCACCGTCACGTGGCCGCGTGTGGTGGACGTCAGCGATAGAGCTTTGAGGCAAATCATAGTCGGACTGGGCGGCAAGGAAAACGGCATCCCGAGGGAAACCGGATTCGACATCGCCGTGGCATCTGAGTGTATGGCCATCCTGGCGCTCGCCATCAGCCTGAAGGACCTCCGCGAGAGACTCGGCCGAGTGGTGCTGGGCTACAGCAGGGAAGGCAAGCCGGTGACCGCGGAAGACCTCAGGGTAGCGGGTTCGATGGCGGTCCTGATGAAAGACGCGCTCAAGCCCAACATCATCCAGACCCTGGAGAACTCTCCGGTCTTCGTCCACGCGGGACCTTTCGCGAATATCGCCCACGGCAACAACTCGATCCTGGCAGACAAGATGGCGGTCAAGATGGCAGACTACGTTGTCACCGAGGCCGGTTTCGGGGCGGACATCGGCGCTGAGAAGATGTTCAACATCAAGTGCCGCTACAGCGGCTTGAAGGTCAACGCCGCGGTCCTTGTCTGCACTGTCAGGGCGCTCAAGATGCACGGCGGTGCCTTCAGGGTCGTGCCCGGCCGGCCGCTGGACCCCAAGGTCGTCGCAAAGGAGAACTACGAAGCGCTGGCCATCGGGTGCGAGAACCTGCAGAAGCAGATCGAGAACGTGCTCATGCACGGGGTCCCGGTCGTGGTGGCCATCAACAAGTTCGACACCGACAAGGACGCCGAGATAGATTTCATCAGGAAGAAGGCCATGGAGTTCGGCGCATCAGATGCGGTGCTGAGTGAAGTCTGGGCCAAGGGTGGCGCCGGCGGCGAAGACCTGGCACGGGCGATCATCAAGGCCACCGACACGCCGAACGATTTCCACCACCTGTACCCGCTCGACATGCCCATCAAGGAGAAGATCGAAACCATAGCCACGAAGGTCTACGGCGCGGACGGCGTCGAGTACCTTCCCGATGCTGAGAGGCAGATCAAACTCTACACCAAGCTCGGGTTCGACAAGCTGCCGGTATGCATGGCCAAGACTCACCTGTCCCTCTCGCATGACCCGAAGATCAAGGGCCGCCCGAGAGGCTTCACCGTTCCGATCCGGGAGGTCCGGGCGTCGGTCGGCGCGGGGTTCTTGTACCCGCTTCTCGGCGAGATGCGGACGCTGCCCGGTCTGCCGTCGGACCCGGCGGGCGCTCACATTGACCTCGACGAGCAGGGCAGAGTCGTCGGGCTCTTCTAGGCCCTCGAATCCTCGAGCCCTGGTCGCGCAAACGACGTAACGCACGCAATGGCGCCCGCTTCCGGGCGCCATTTGTTCGGGGCTCCGCTAGGTCATGGCGGGATTGGGCGGCTGCTCGCCGGGGGAGCTTCTGCGCCGGCGGGCACAGTGGGCGGGGCTTCTGCGCCCGTGGGCACAGGTTCTGGCCAAAACGTGTCCCGGGGGATACAGGTATGGCGGTAAGGGTGTGCCTGCAGCACAGCGAGTGGGAAGGTGGGCGAAAGCCGTGGGCAGGACCTGGACATACTTCTATTTCGACAGCGTGGAGTCCACGAACGACGAGGCACGCAGGGCGAGCCTTGAGGGGTGTCCGTCCAACTCCGTTTTTTGCGCCCTGGAACAGACTCGTGGCCGCGGGAGGCAATTGCGTTCCTGGAGCTCACCGCGCGGCGGGCTCTGGATGTCGCTGCTGGTCAGGCCTGAACTGAAGCGGGACGAATGGCCACTGCTCACGCTGGCCACAGCCGTCGGGATAGCGAGGGCCCTCCGGTCTCTGGGGCTCTGGGCCGAGATCAAGTGGCCGAACGATGTGCTCGTGCGAGGGAAGAAGATATGCGGCATCCTATGTGAGTCCGGTGAGGATGTGTCCGGTCCCTCCTTTGCGGTCATCGGTGTAGGGCTCAACGTAAACCTCACCGCCGACCAGTTTGCGCCGGAGGTAAGGGAACAGGCCACATCAATGCTTGTGGAGGCCGGCGAGACCTGGAGCCTGCCACAGGTGGCAGGGCAAATGGTCGAGGCTATCGGCCTGCAGATGGACCGCATGGACGCCGGCGCCAAGCATGACGTGCTCGATGAGTGGCGCGAGATGAGCGCTGTGCTAGGCAAGGAAGTTGTGGTCCATGGACCCGCCGAGACGCTGCGCGGCCTGGCCACAGACATCGCACAGGACGGCGCGCTGCTAGTCCAGACAACCTCAGGCACGGTCAGAGTATACGCCGGCGACGTGTCTCTCAGGCTGGCCCAGGCCTGAGCCTCAGGGGCGCGCCACGAGAGACTCAAGGCTGGCAGGGCAAGAAGCACCAGACGCAGGGCAGGGTACATATCCGGAGGTGTCCATGTGAACGGCGATATCACCGACGTGGCGGGCATTCGAGTCGGCCACGCCCAGAACACGAGCGCTCTTACCGGCGTGACGGTGGTGCTGTGCGAGCAAGGCGCCGTCGCGGGTTGCGACGTCCGCGGCTCGGCGCCCGGCACGAGAGAGACAGACCTTCTCCGCCCAGGAAACCTTGTGCGGGAAATCCACGCAGTGGTGCTGACGGGTGGAAGCGCGTACGGCCTGGATGCATGCTGCGGCGTGATGCGGTACCTCGAATCACGGAAGGTCGGCTATGACATGGGCACCGTACGAGTGCCCATCGTGTCAGGCGCGGTCATCTTTGACCTGGGATGCGGCGACCCGCGTGTCCGGCCGGACGCCGAGATGGGCTTCCAGGCCTGCGCCGGCGCCGGCACAGGCCCCATCGCGCAAGGCAATGCTGGAGCGGGCACAGGCGCGACAGTGGGCAAGATGTTCGGCATGGAGTGGGCGATGAAGGGAGGTACCGGTTCGGCGTCCACCGTGCTGGGCAACGGTGTGACCGTCGGGGCGATAGTTGTCGTGAATTCGTTCGGCGACGTGATGGATCCCAACAGCGGCAACGTCCTGGCAGGCGCACGGAATCCAGTCACTGGCGGAATCGCGGGAACGACTCGCTTGATGCTGCACGGGTTCGGCGCCGGGGATCTGACCGGTGGCTGTTCGACCACGATTGGGGTCGTCGCGACGGACGCGTCTCTGACCAAGGAGGAAGTGAACAAGGTCAGCCAGATGGCGCATGACGGCTTCGCTCGTTCGATCAATCCTGTTCACACGATGTACGACGGCGACACGATTTTTTGTCTGTCGCTTGGCAGGAAGAGCGCCGATGTGAATACAATTGGTGTAGCAGCGGCTGAGTTAATGGCCAGGGCGATCGTGCAGGCTGTCCTGAAAGCTGAGACTACCGGTAGGATCTTGAGCGCCCAGGACATGACTGCACGGTAGCCAGGACATGGCCATACAGTAGCCAGACATGAACATACAGTAGCCGCGTGAAGCGCCTTCCCCGGCGGGCAGGCATCCCCCCGCCCGACCGGTCGACGAGGCACACATTTCCAGGAAATACGTCCGGTATCCCATCAGGGAACCGGAACGGAGGTAATGACAGTGCATAAGCGTTTTTCCACTCGCCAGATCGCCGTGGCGGGACTGCTCGGCGGCCTGACGGTGGTCTTGGGCCTTTCCCCCGTCGGAGGCTTCATCCCGGTCCCCACTCCCGCCGCGAGCGCGACCACAATGCACATCCCCACCATCCTGGCCGGCATTCTTGAGGGCCCGGTCGTCGGCGGCATCGTGGGATTCATCTTCGGCCTGTTCAGCTTCTACCGCGGGTTCAGCCAGGCCAACCCAGTCGCCAGAATGCTCTTCACCGACCCGTTGATAGCTTTTGTTCCCCGGATCCTGATCGGTGTGGTTGCGTACTACGCGTATGCGCTCGTCTCGGGAGAGCTGTCCAGGAAGGCGACTGCGGGCGCGTTCGGGCTGACCGCGGGGTACACGACCTTCAGCGCGCTTGCCCACGCCAAGGCCCTCTACGAGAAAGCGCAATCAGCGGGCTCGCCTGCAGGCCTGCTGGTATCAACGTTCGGGCCACTTGCTGCGTATCCCGTGTTCTGCTACGGGCTTGCACTGATCGTCGGCGGCTTCGCCGCTTTCGGAGTCTGGAGAGTGCTCACGGGCTCGAAGGCAGGCCCCGTCGCGGCCGCGCTGCTGGGCACCGCGACCAATACAGCCGGTGTGCTTGGTCTCTCAGTCATGAGGGGTTACCTGACCGCCCCAGTGGCGTGGGGGATCGCCATCCTCCAGGGCATACCGGAGATGCTGGTCGCCGCTCTGCTGGTTATCCTTATCCACCGGGGAATCACGCGGTCACGGGCGCACATGGCGAAAACGGCTTAGTTGTGAAGACTGTCCGGTGGCGGAAACTGCTTAGTGGTGAAGACTGCTTGGTGGTGGAAACTGCTTAGGGGGGACGTCAATGCTACTTGCCCTGGATATCGGCAACACAAACACATGTATCGGAATATACGACGGGAAGCGCCTCATGTCCGAATGGCGGGTCTCGACGGACAGGCGCAAGACAAGGGACGAGTACAGGCTGATGCTCGGGCACATGGCTGAGGTCGATGGCATCGACGCCAAGGGCATCGAAGCTTCCGCCATCTCTTCGGTCGTGCCCCCTCTGACTCCGATCTGGGAGGCAGCTCTGCAGAAGTACCTCGGCTCCAGGCCTTTGATCATCGGCCCAGGGGTTAAGACGGGGATGGACCTGCGGTACGACAGCCCCAAGGACGTCGGCGCAGACCGCATCGCGGGGGCCGTCGCGGCATACGAGAATTACGGCGGGCCCTGCATAATCGTGGACTTCGGGACCGCCACGACATTTGACGCGGTGTCGAAATCCGGCCAGTACCTCGGAGGCGCCATAGCGCCAGGGAT
The DNA here is from genome assembly GCA_030691635.1 of Bacillota bacterium. Lineage (GTDB taxonomy): Bacteria > Bacillota > Sulfobacillia > JAUYEF01 > JAUYEF01 > JAUYEF01. Next base: position 1,156 of record JAUYEF010000099.1, on the reverse strand, counting down.
CGGCATATCTCTTGAGGCGCTCTTCGAGCATGCTGCGAGACTTCCTCGAATCGACCTGGTTCGACCCAGGGGCGTGATCGGGCGGAATACCGTCTGGGCCATGCAGGCGGGCATCGTGTACGGGTTTGCCGGTCAGGTCGAGTTCATCGTCGCCCGAATGAAGGAGGAACTCGGGGAGAACGCGTTCGTCGTCGCCACGGGTGGGCTTGCACCCCTCATAGCGTACGAGACCAGAGTAATCAACAAGGTGGACCCCCTCCTGGTGCTCGAGGGAATCAGGATTGTGTGGGAAAGGAACAGGGAGAGCCTGCCTGAAGCGCCACCGCCCGACGAGCGGTGAACTCCGGCAGTTGACGCCGACGATGGAATCTGGCAACGACAAGGCCCCCACCGCAACCCTGTGGGGGCCCAGGTTCCCATGCCTGCAGGTGCTGTCCCGCACATACTATCCGTTATGTATCCGTTATGGCTCGTGGCGGCCGTCGTGGCCCGGACGAAGCGTCAGCTTACGCTATCGCGCTCTCCAACGTCTTGGTCAGTTGTGCCTTCGGCACATAGCCCACGATCTTGCCTGCCGGTTTGCCGTCTTTGAAAAGGATCATCGTCGGTATGCTCATGATCCCATATTTGCTGGCCGTCTCCGGGTTCTCGTCTGTGTTCAACTTCGCTATCTTGATCTTGCCTTCGAGGTCCTTCGCTGCCTGGTCGAGGACTGGAGCCATCATCCGGCAAGGACCACACCACGCGGCCCAGAAATCCACAAGCACCGGAACCTGCGAATCGAGCACATCGGATTTGAAGGTCTGATCCGTGACGTTCTGCACCAACGCTGACATCGAAGCACCTCCAGAGATATCGGTTCGCCTTGCGCCGCATATACCCCACGGGGTATCACTGAAATGAGTATAATGCCACAGAAATGGGTTGTCAACGGCTTTCTGGGGGCATGTGAACGCACAGCGATAAAGTCATAGCTAAGTGAACAGCGAAAATGTCACCCCATGGAGTGGGACCTGTCGAGGCTGGAGCGTACCTGGCAGTCTGTTCGTCACCGGAATGGACTGCTCAGCAGTCATGTTCGCTCCAAGTGTAGTCTGGGACTACCGGTCGCTCGTCGAATGGGCTACCTGGCAGTCTGTTCGTCACCGGAATGGAT
>JAUYEF010000042.1 GCA_030691635.1 Bacillota bacterium | reverse complement strand
AGCACCGCCATCACCGGTGCCGGCACCGCCGGAGGCTGGGCGTCAGAGATGCGTTTCTCCGCATCGTGCAAGGCCTCGTCGTCGAGGGCAGAAAGAGCCTTCAGAGCCGCCTCGGTGGGGCGTATCCAGGCATAGCAGTTCTCGAAGCGTCCGGCGAGAATGGAGGCTCTTTCATCGAGCACCTCGCTCTTCCGGGCATTGGCTTCGTAAATCTTTCTTTCCACGCCGGCTTTGGTCTCAAGCAACGCGGCGGGCGTGACGTTCGAGGCATGCTGCATCCTTCCCAGCATTTCCGCGACCGACTGCTCTAACTGCTTCCTGCGCTCCTGGATTTCGTAGATCTCCGCTTCCACGACGGCCAGCTGTTCGAGCAGGGCTTCGCGCCGTTGCTCGGCCTGGAAGAGCTCGCTGTTCTGCTGCTCCAGGGTCGCACCGGCCTGTTGGGCGCATGCCTGGAACTCCGCCTTGACCTCATCCTGGCTGTACAGCATCCGTTCGATCTGCTGGTCCTCGGCCTCCATCTCTGTGACCTCTGCTTCTATATCCTTGATGCGTGCCTGAGCCGCGCTCATGTTAGTCCGGTATTCGTCGTACTGAGCCATCCTGTTGCGCCAGAGATCTATCTCATCCGTGAGGGCTTCGGTGGTCCAGCTGCCTCGCTTCGCCTTGGCTCGCTCCTCACCCTGACGCTTCGCCTTCAGGACTTCCTCGCTGGTGGGTTTCCTGCCTTCGCGCCGCGCCTCCAGGATGGCCTTCGAAGCGTAGCCCAACCCTGCAGTGCTGGCGTAGATCAAGGGCATCGTGACGGCTCTTCCGAGCAGCGGCATGGCGGTCTTGTACAGGCCGAGCATGCCCTGGGTCGCCAGCACCCCGGCGCCCATGTTCTTCAAGACTGATCCGATCAGTTCGAGCGCTTCTTGCTTCGTGACGGTGTTCCCCATCACGCGGCTCAACGCAAGCACCATGACGACCTGGACCGGTGACAAGATGAATAAGTCCGCAAAAGGGATGGGCTGGAGGGCGGTCGTGCGTTCACAGATGGCGCTGGTCAGGTGGATGACCAGATCGGCCTTCCTGGCCTCAGGTATGGACGGGTCCTCCGCAACAAGGTTGATTGTCCCGGTGAGCGCTTTCGCCTGGTTCTCGATGGCATTCTTGATGTCCGTCAAGGCGGACCTGACATCGGGCATTTCCAACACCTCCGGGATTTCCCGGTAACTCGACATATTTCTGCGCGAGTATTCGACTAGTTACTCCCCTATCCTCCGTTTGCACCTGCGGTTATGCACGAAAGTGTTTGACCCATGGATGGGCAGCGAAGATCCTTTCAAAGCCGATCGCCGCATAGAACTCCTGGCCCGAGCCCACATACGCGACGGTTGCGCCGAGCTGAGCGCAACGCCGGATCCCCTTATTAGCACATCTAGCAGGGTGATGAGAACCGGTACACCTGGGAGAAGGCGACAGAGATGGGCCGTCGAATGCATCCATAGACAACCTGCAGGGAGGAATTCGCGTGACAGCCAGATATGATGGCGCCAGTCTCGAGGCGCTTTGCAGCCAGATCCTCACTGCCGCCGGGGTCGATCCCGGCGATGCAGCATGCGTCGCGAACAACCTGGTGGGAGCGAACCGGCGCGGCATCGACTCGCACGGGATCATCCGGATGACCTCCTACGTTAACGATTTCCTCAAGGGCCAGATCGCGGCGAAGACCCAGCCTGTGGTAATCGCGGAGACGCCTGCGACCGCCGTGGTGGACGCTCAGGACGGATGGGGCGCCCCGGCATCGAAGTTCGCCATGCAGCTGGCTATCAAGAAGGCTCGCGAGGTAGGCATGGCAGGCGTGGGTATGAGGCGGAGTAGCCACTTTGGGTTTGCGGCCTATTACGGGATGATGGCGCTGGAGCACGACATGATCGGGACGGCTGTGACCAATGCCAGGAAGAACATGGTCCCGACCGGCAGCACGGCTTCGTACTTCGGCACCAACCCCATATGCGTCTGTATCCCTGCCGGGGAGGAGCGCCCCCTGGTTTATGACGGGGCGACGACGGTGGTCGCGCAGGGCAAGATCCAGGTCGCCAACAAGAAACACCTGCCCATACCCTCTAACTGGGCTCTCGACAAGGACGGCCGGCCGACGACCGACCCTGCGGCCGCGCTCGAGGGAGCCAGGTTATTGCCGTTGGGCGGCTACAAGGGCTACGACCTTGCCCTTGTCGTGGACGTGCTGAGCGGTGTGCTGCCGGGAGCGGCGTTCGGCGCGTCTGTCCATGTGCTTTCACTCTGGGGGAACACTGCCAACGTGGGCCACTTCTTCTCTGCCATCGATGTTGGGGCGTTTGGCGACAAAGACGAGTTCAAGGCCAGGATTGACCAGATGGTCCGTGAGGTCCACGGCCTGCCGCGAGCCGAGGGTGTGGAAAGGATATATCTTCCGGGGGAAATCGAATTCGACTACGAGGACGAGCGCCGCAGGGATGGCATCCCGGTGGTCGAGGACGTGGAGAAGGACCTCAGAGCGCTGGCCGGCAGGTTCGGTGTGACGATGCCGGAGCCGCTGGCTTAGGCCCTGCGGAGTTCCTGGCGGCTCACGATGAATGTACGCCCCTACGGGGGGGTTCTAGGCGCTCAGGATCAGCTGCATCGCAGACAGGACCATGAGCGCCTCCACGAGGACAAGGAACTTGTCTCTGGGCAGTATCTGGAGGATCTTCTTGCCCGTCCAGGAGCCCAGGACCATCGCTCCGCCGAGGAATGCGCCGAGGGCGAGGTCACTGGGGTTGATGAGCGAGTACCGCCCGTACACAACCAGCTTCGTGATGTGCATTGCGACCGCTGTAACTGCCTCGCTGGCGACATAGGCCGCCGGCGGCAGGTTGAGCCCCAGGAAGAGCGCAGCGCCAAGCGGCCCCGCGCTGCCCGCCATCGCGGACACGAAGCCGACGGCCGCCCCGCCGAGGGCCAGGGACTTCTCGGGGACGGACATCGCCAGCAGCCTGAGCCTCCTGGCAACGACAATCAGGATGAGAAGCACCCCGATCCCGGCCGTGACGTACTCCTTGGGCAGAGAGACGAAGAGCCTGCTCCCGGCGACACTGGCCGGCACAGCGCCCGCGACGAAATACCACACCGGCCGCCAGCGAATCTCCGGGTGCCCGAAGCCTGCGCGGGAAAAGTTGCCCATCAGCTGTGCCACCGTCAGGATGGGCACGGCCGCCTTCGCGCCCACGGCACTGGTGACCACCGGCAGCAGAAGCAGCGCCCCACCGAAGCCCGCCGCACCGGAGATCGTGGCCGCAAGCCAGGCGGCGACGAAGAGGCCAGACCACTGCACGGGAACACCCCCAACCGCGACGCGTCGCTAGATGCACTTGCCGGCCAGGAACTCCAGCGCGAACACATATCCTTTCGAGCCGAGGCCCGCGATGACCCCCTTCACGACGTCGCTGATGACGGACTTACGCCGGAAGGGCTCTCGTGAGTGGATGTTGGTCAGGTGTACCTCGACCGCCGGTATGGCGACCGCTACCAGCGCATCGCGTATGGCGATGCTGTAATGGGTGTAGGCGGCAGGGTTGATGACGATGCCGCAGGCCCAACCTGCGGCCCGGTGGATCTCATCGATGATGGCTCCCTCGGAAGACCTCTGCACGATCCTGACTTGCGCTCCCAGTTCCCTCGCTTTGGCTTCGATCTCCCGGTCTATGTCCGTGAGGGTCGTCCGGCCGTACACATCGGGCTCCCTCGTTCCAAGCAAGTTCAGGTTTGGGCCGTGGATCACCAGGAAGTTCACGACGCATCACCTCTCAAGACTCCTGCGTGGTGTGCCGGCGTCCCGCCGTGAGGTCCCGCACTACTTGCCGGCACCCCGCTGTAGCTTCCTTCAATGACCTGCCGGAGTACGTCCTCAGGCACAGATTCGACAACGACGATATTGCCGGGAGCCTTCGGCACTATGAAGCGTGCCCTGCCCTCCCTGCGCTTCTTATCCGCTCCGAGATGGTGCCGGAGCTCTTCGGGAGTGGCACTGATCGCAAGCTCCGCGACCATGGTCGGCAGGTTCAGAGCACGAAGCAGGCTCTCAATGCGCCGGAGCAACCCGGCCCCGGCCTCCTGCAACAGGACTGCAAGATGTGTCGCCATCGCAAGCCCCACTGCGACAGCCTGCCCATGACTTACTCCAGCATACCCGCAGGAAGTCTCGATGGCATGCCCAAACGTGTGGCCCAGGTTGAGCAGCATCCGGTTCCCCAGGTCCCTTTCGTCGGTCTCCACTATGAAGGCTTTTAGCCTGATGCAGTCCTCGACAACCCGGCCGACCACGGGCCTTTCGCGCCTCAGCAGTCCAGCGACATGGCCTTCAACGAAGGCCAGGAATTCCTCACCGCCAATCAGGGCGGTCTTGACCACCTCGGCGAGCCCATCGCTGTAGGTTCGAGCCGGTAGCGTATCCAGGACTGCCAGATCGCACAGCACAGAGGCGGGCTGGTGAAAGGCGCCGATGAGGTTCTTCCCGCGCACGTGGTCCACGGCGACTTTGCCGCCGACGCTCGCATCCACCTGGGCCAGGAGCGTGGTCGGCGCCTGCGCGAACGCGATTCCCCTCATGTACGTGGCAGCCGCGAATCCTGCCACATCTCCCACCACGCCACCGCCGAGCGCGAGCACCATCGAGTCACGGCCGAATCGTCTCTCCGCCAGCGTGTCGTAGAGGGACGAGACAGTCTCAAGGCTCTTGTGAACCTCGCCGTCTGGGATGACAGCGAGGTCCCAGGGCATGCCCTCCAGGCCCTTCGCCGCCTCTGCCAGCCAGAGCGCCTGGATGACAGGCGTGGTGACGACCAGCACCTTCGAAGGAGCGAGACCATCGCCGGTGAGTATCTGGCCGGCCTGTGAGAGAATGTTTGTCCCTATGTGTACATCGTATGGGCTCTGCGTGTTCACCCGCAGTGTGCGTGCGGGAGAGCCGCTGCGGGCCGCCAGAGTCGGCACCAGTAGCTACCCCCCCGTCAGCGCCGTCCTGGCTTCCCGGGCTCCGTTGATGTGAGCCTCGATGGCCTTGACGGTTGACTCAACGTCGGCGCTGGCATCGACCACGACGTCGTACACCTCGTTGTAGGTGGATGCCCTCGAGTGCAGCAGTTCCATGATCCTGGCCCTCTTCTGGTCAGGATCGATCCCATCGAGCAGCGGTCTTCCCGTGATGCCTTCAGTGCGTTCAAGGATCGTGGCGATGTCGACGCTGAGAAGCACGACCATACAGCGGTCCTGAAGCGCCGAGCGCACTCGGCGGTTCTCCACCGCCCCGCCACCGACTGCTATCACCACGTCGTTCATCTGGGTTGCGCGTTCAATGGCGCGCGCTTCGGCTTCCCGGAAGTACTGCTCTCCATGCACGCCAAACACCTGAGATGTCGTCAGGCCCAGGCGCTCTTCTATGAGAGAATCCGTGTCCACGAACGCCCAGTGGAGCCGCTCCGCAAGAGCTTTCCCCACTGTGCTCTTGCCGGCGCCCATGAACCCTACCAGGGCGATGCTGTTCTTCATCCCGTTCGTCACCTCAGTTCAGGATTTCTGTCGCAGGTTCAGAGAGCGTGCGTGCAGCGCATCACGTCCGTGTACGTCGTCATGCCCGAATCGCTCGAGCCAGGCGGCAGCGATGGCGAGCGCCAGCATGGACTCAGCGACCACAGCCGCGCACCCCACGCTGCAGACGTCCGATCTTTCCTTATGCGCCGCGCAGCCGGCGCCGGTGCGCAGGTCCACGGATGGAAGGGGCGACCCGAGCATCGGCAATGGCTTGTGGGCAGCCCTGACGAAGATGACCTCACCGTTGGAAACGCCACCCTCGATGCCTCCTGCCCGGTTTGAGGCTCTTCGAAGCCCGGGCAAAATCGCATCATGGGTCTGCCGGCCGCTTTTCCTGGCAAGCGCGAAGCCTTCCCCGATCTCGACCGCCTTGACACCGTTGATGCTCATTACCGCCGCCGAGATACTGGCGTCCAGGCGCCTGTCCCACTGGACGTAGCTGCCCAGCCCCGGCGGCACTCCGGTCGCGGCAGCCTCGAAGACCCCTCCCAGCGTGTCGCCGTTCTCTCGAGCAGCGTCTATCGCCCGCACCATGTCCTGCGAGCCATCCGGGTCGGGGCATCTGACCGGCGAACCGAGAGCCGCGGATGCAAGGGCCAACACCAGGCCTGCGTCATGCATACGCTCCTCAAGCAGTGGGAGCGACGCTTCAACGTCCCCGATGCCGCTCACCCAGCTGACGACCGAGATGCCACCTGAGGCCAAAAGCTTCTTCGCGAAGTAGCCACACGCGACACGGGCGGCCGTCTCTCTCGCGGACGCTCGCTCGATGACCGGCCGGACATCTGTGAAGCCATACTTCAGAGCGCCCGCCAGATCGGCGTGCCCAGGTCTCGGAGTCCAGACCGGGCACTCCACGCCCCGCCAGTTCGGGTAGTCCCTGTTCGGGATCCAGACCGATACTGGGGCGCCTGTCGTCATACCACCATGGACACCCCCGGTTATCTCAATCTCGTCGCGCTCTATCGACGCCCTCCCCCCGCGCCCATAGCACCAGCGGCGCCGTGCCTGTTCCGCCGCAAGTTCGTCCACAGAGACCTTCACTCCGGGCGGCAGGCCTTCGAGGATCGCCGTCAGGCCGGGGCCGTGTGATTCCCCTGCCGTGAGAAACCTCAACACTCTGACCACCACCCTCCCGCCACATTCACTAGCGCCCTGTGCATCGCGTCGACCGGGGCGGATGCCCCTGTGAATATCTCGAATGACAGGGCTGCCTGCCAGAGAAGCATCTCCAGCCCAGGCACCGGCCGGAGCCCTGCCTGTTGCGCCAGCACGTGTAGGCCGGTCGGTGACGACGAGTAGGCCAGGTCCACGAACACTGTCCCAGGGCTTGCGCGCTGGATGATGTGCGTGAAAGCGTCATGCCCGGCTGCGGGCACACAGCTCAGGATCAGGTCGGCCCGCTCCACAGCCGCCTCCAGCGCGGCCTCGGCACCCCCAGCTCCCACAGAGTCGCCGCTGGCCAGGTTGTGCCCGACAGGGTCGAGCGGCGTCCAGCCGGTCCGGGGAAACGCCTGGCTCATGCGTGCGCACAAGGCTTCCGCCCTGCTCAAGGTCCTGTTCACGACGACGAGCTCGCGAGCGCCGCTCAGCGCCATCTGCGCCGCGCATGCCCCGGCCGAGCCCCCTGATCCGAGAACCATCACAGTCTTGCCATCCGGCTCGAAGGCCGCACGCTCGGCCAGAGCTCTCAGCAATCCGGGGCCGTCCGTGTTGAAACCCCTCGTGAAGGGCACGTCTTGCGAGCCGGTCGGGGGCTCGGCTGCCGGGCATGTCTGGCCTGTCCAGTCCAGTCCGGCGCCATTGCCGAAGACCACCGTGTTCACGGCGCCCGACAACGATGACAACGTGTCTACCTGCGAGCACATCTCCGCCACCGCATGCTTGTGAGGCATCGTTACATTCACGCCCCGCATCGTCGCGCGTGCGGTCTTCATGAAGTCGTCGAGTCCATGCGGTGCGACCGGTATCCGCTGGTACCTCCAGCCAAGGCCCGCCTCCTTCAAAGCAGCCTCGTGCATGGCGGGCGAAAACGTCATATCGAGCGGCCAGCCTATCACGCCCAGTTCGGGGAGCATGCCACTCTCAGCCATGGAGCACGTCTCCCCCGCTCGAAATCCTGTTCACGACGTCCATGAACCCGGGATACGAGATGTCGATGCACTCCACATCGTCGAGTACCGTCTCACCGTCCGCCACCAGGCCCGCGATCGCAAACGCCATCGCGATCCGGTGGTCTCCCCTTGTGCGAATGCTCGCGCCTCTGAGCCTGCCTGTGCCCTCTATGATGAAACCGTCAGGCCTCTCCTCGACGCTCGCCCCCATCGCCCGCAGGTTCTCGACCGTCACGCTGATCCTGTCGCTCTCCTTGTGACGGAGCTCGGAGGCGCCCGTGACCACAGTCACACCTTCGGCCATCGCTGCGGCGACAGCGAGCACAGGCAGCTCGTCCTGCAGGGATGGCACGTCGCGGGGAGATATCTCCACGCCAGAGAGCCGGTCGCCGGTCACCCGCACGTCCGCGAGCGGTTCCGGGTCAAGACGTGTTTGATGCACGTCAAGCCGGCACCCCATGCGTCTCAACACGTCGAGCACGCCGGTCCTCGACGGGTTCAAGCCGATTCCGAGCACGGTGACCTCGAACTGGGGGAGCATTGAGCCGAGGACGAGCCAGAAGGCCGCAGAAGACACGTCGCCAGGTACATCCACTGCCGTGCCGTGGAGCGTCTGGCCTCCAGCCACCGATACGTGCCCGTTCTCTACGCAGGTGGCGGCTCCGAACAGGGGGAGCATGCGTTCTGTGTGGTCCCGTGACGGAGCGGGTTCGACGATTGTGGTAGTGCCGGACGCGAAAAGCCCTGCCAGGAGCGCGCACGACTTGACCTGGGCGCTGGCGACGGGCATATGGTAGCACTCAAGACCCTTGAGGCGGCCACCGCGGATAACGAGGGGAGCTCTCTCGCCCCCATCTCGCCCATCCACATGCGCGCCCATCAGCCGCAGTGGTTCAGCGATCCGCCGCATCGGCCGCGACCGGAGCGACGCGTCTCCCGTGAGCACGCTGAGAAAGGCCTGACCGGCGAGTATTCCTGAAAGCAACCGCATGGTGGTCCCTGAGTTGCCGCAATTCAGCACGTCGCCGGGTTCCTTGAGCTCTCCGGTCCCGTGCACGACGACCGTTCCGCCAAGCCGCTCGACTCGCGCGCCCAGCGCTTCCACACACCGGAGCGTGGTCTCACAGTCCTGGCCTGGAGAGTAATCCTGGATGGTCGTCTTGCCGCAGGCCAACGAGCCAAGCAACGCGGCGCGGTGCGATATGGACTTGTCGCCGGGGACCCGCACCACGCACCTGTTGACCTGTGCCTTGCGGACTGTCTGCATCTCAGCACCCCCTGACGCCTGAATCCTGAGTGGGGGCGACCATCTGGGCCGGCTTCGGGCATGCCTGTGGACGGGACAGCGAACCCTGCGGCAGTGCCGGATGCATGCAGCGTCCGATCGCTGCCGCGATATGAGAGAGACTCGCCGAGAGGCCGGATATCTGCTCGAGCCGCAGGGACTGCGGGCCATCGGACAGGGCCGTCTCCGGGTCTGGGTGAGCTTCGATGATGATGCCGTCCGCTCCGGCTGCCACGGCGGCCATGGCCATCGGCGCCACGAGGTCTCTCTTGCCCGTTCCGTGGCAGGGGTCCACGATAACCGGCAAGTGCGTGAGCTTCTTGACTACCGGCACGGCACTCAGATCGAGCGTGAAACGCGTTTGCGTCTCGAAAGTGCGGATGCCTCGCTCGCATAGCACGACCTGCATGTTGCCGTAGGCCAGCACATACTCAGCCGCCTGCAGCCATTCGTCCACGGATGCCATCATGCCCCGCTTGAGCATGACCGGCTTGCGCTGGCGGCCCACCTCTTGCAGCAGGTTGAAGTTCTGCATGTTGCGCGCGCCTATCTGGAGCATGTCGGCGTGCGCGGCGACGATCTCCACCTGTTCCGGAGCCATCACCTCGGTGACGACCGGCAGGTCCGTCTCCCCGCGGGCCTGGGCCAATATCTCCAGGCCTTCCAGGCCAAGGCCCTGGAAGCTGTACGGCGACGAGCGTGGCTTGAACGCTCCGCCGCGTAGCATGGCCGCTCCTCCGCTTCGCGCGGCCCGCGCCGTCTCCAACGTCATCGAGAGGTTCTCAACGGAACACGGGCCTGCGATCAAGACGACCTCGCGGCCCCCCACCTGCACACCGCAGCAATCCACGACCGTCGGAGTGGACCGTACCTTGCGGGAGGCGAGCTTGTAGGGCTCCAGTATCCGCACCGCGCGCTCGACACCGGGATAGGACTCGACGATCTCGGGCGAGACCTTTCTCACGTCGCCTATCACACCGATGATCACGCGCTCCGCACCCCTGGAAACGTGGACACCCAGTCCCATGCGAGTGAGGTTGCCCGTCACCAGTTCAACGTCCTTATCCGTCGCACGATCGTTCATGACGATCACCAATGAGGCTCACCTCCCTTTTGTGCCGCACCGAGGTTGGCGCGCGAGCGTTCCACAAGGTCCGGCCTGAGCGCTTCCGCCTCTCCGAGGTAGACATGTGTCACGCTGCCCTGGTCTCGGTCTGTGTTCCAGGTCAGGAGCATCCTCACCAGACGAGGCATGGCGCCCTTCACATCGGGCGAAACCATGTCCAGCAAGGGCACGCCGGCAAGCCCCATCTCTCTGGCCGCGCGCGCCGGGAAGACAGCGTCCAGATCGGGCGTGACCACGAACACGATAGAAACGATATCCTCAGGCGCGACCCGGTTTGCCTGTAGGGCCGTTTGGACCATTGCCCTGGTCCGGCTCAGAATCTCCTCAGCGCTATTCTCGGAAACGCTGGTGGCGCCACGTATCGCTCGTATTGCCATATCAGGAGCCCTCCCGCCATACTGCCATCTCACGAACCCGCCCGCCATGCTGCCATACTGTCATCTCATGAACCCTCCCGCTCGAAAGATCCCAAGACCCGCATCATGCTGGTCTTCGCTCGCACCTCATCGAAGGCGGACTTGACCTGCCAATCGCTCGCATGGCCCTCAACTTCCAGGTAGAAGATGTACTGCCACGGGTCGCGCTTGACTGGACGAGACTCAATCTTGGTCAGGTTGATGCCACGGGCCGCAAAGGAGGAAAGCGCCATGAACAGCGAGCCTGGGTAATGAGGGAGTGACACCGCCAGCACGGTTTTGTTCGCCTGGCCCGGTGGGCGCGGTTCACGTTCGACCCTGTAGAACCTGGTGAAATTGTCGCGCCTGGACTGGATGTCTCTGGCCAGGACATCGAGACCATAGACCTGTGCCGCTCGCTCCGACGCAATCGCCGCAGTGCACTCTGAGCTAGAGTCCCTCACGGACTTGGCGGCGCCGGCCGTATCGTAATGCGGCACGATCTCGACTTCGAGGCTTTCCAGGTAATCCTGGCATTGCGCCAGCGCCTGAGGATGAGAGATCACGCGTTTGATGTCGTGAAGGGTCACCCCGGGATTAGCCAGAAGGCAGTGCTCGATCGAAATGACGGCTTCCCCGGTGACTGTGAGGCTGTGGTTCAAGAGAAGGTCGTATGTGTCGCCGATGCTGCCCGCGAGTGAGTTCTCCACGGGCACCACGGCAGCGTGGATGCTGCCCGATTCTGCAAGGTTGAAGACGTCGGAGAGTGTGCGGCACGGCCTGAGATCGGCGCCCGGCTCCAGCCTCAGCGCTGCGACCTCGGAGAATGCCCCGCGTTCGCCCTGAAACCCTACATCGCGCAAAACCCCATGTGCATCGCCTCCAGAAGTGTTGTGTCCAGTCTCTGGCCCTGCCTGCCTACCGTTAGAAAACATCAAGCCCGCCCCTTTCCAAGGGACGGGCCATGAACCCGCGGTACCACCCTTCTTGGCAAAACCCACTCGTTGGATACAAGACCGGCTTCCCGGCTGATATCCTGTCCGCTTAACGGCGGCACCGGCGCTCCCTACTCAGGAATCCCCGTTTGAGAAGCGCAGCTCACAGGTGAACTTGAGCGGCTCCTCCAGCAAGTCCTCGCACCGGCCGGACGTTCTCTGAGTCCGGAGGAACTGCTTACTCTCCTGATCATTGCCTTTATTTGATGGTTTGCCACAGATTATATGTGGTCCCGTCCCCCGTGTCAACTACCTGGAGGAGTCAGACATCGCTGGTAGTCCATCGTAATGAGGAATTCCCGCGCGGCACTAGCCATCGAGCACAGGCGGTCTCGCTCGTCGCCGGACAATGCGTTCCTCAACGCGTCAAGGCTGCCACGCAGGCCGTCCAGGGCCTGGAGCAGATAGGCCTTGTTGAAGGTGCAGTAGTCCAGCGGGGCTTCCGGCAGTGCCCGAGCGATGCGTGTCATGTCCCAGAAACTCCTTGCCGCCAAGAGCTCGAGTGCCGGTGTGCGCTTGCCAGCGTCGCAGCACGTGAGCGCGAGTGCGACCGCGAGGACATACGGCAGGTGGCTGCAGAACGCAACCGCCCTGTCGTGCTCTGAAGCCTCAACACCCACCGGTATGGCTCCCACGGCCTGGATGAGGGTCTCCAGCTTCTCTCGCGCCAGGCGGGTGGCCGGCCTGCCGGGCACCTGCGACAACGCCCAGCGTGCGCCCTTGAACAAGTCCGGAGTGGCCGCGTCGATTCCCTGGGCCTCGGCGCCGGCCATCGGGTGTCCACCGATGAACTCGACGTCGCTTCCGAGCCCCTGGGACAGCGCCTGGATTATTGGCGCCTTTACACTTCCGCAGTCCGTGACGACGGTGTGGGGCGCCACGTACCGCGCCGCCTCAAGCACCACGGCCGCTACCTGGCTTGTCGGCGCCGCGACCACGAGGATATCCGCCCGTGCGGCCAGGCCCCCCAGCGTCGGCACGAATTCGTCGATCGCACCCAGGGCGAGCGCTCGCTCCCCAACACCCGGCGCCACGTCATGACCCAGCACATGCCACCGGCCCGGCGCCACACAGTGCCCAGGCACATCACATACATGCAGCGAGTCGTGGTTGCCTTGGTCGTAGTTGGCGTGGCGGTGAGCCCTCCTCAGGGCCATGCCGAGCGAGCCACCGATCAACCCAAGCCCGGCTATGCCCACTGTGACGCCCGTGCACTGACTCGCTCCACCAGGGCTTGTCGGTGCACAGCTCTCGAGCAATCGACTGTAACTCGCCCCGGGCTCCCCAAGGAGCCCACCGTTCAGCAACTCACGTCCTGTGTGCACGGTCACCACTTCAAAGCCTCCGTCCTTCGCTTGTCCGGTTAACGCTGCCCTAGCGCCCCGCGTGTCGCGCCTGGATGCATGGCCTCCACGCGCTTCTCCTGGTTTCATTCCCACTGGCCGGTAAAACAAAATCCCGTCCACAAAGGGACGGGATTCATACCCGCGGTACCACCCTAATTGGTGAAAACCCACTCGACTGTGCACGGCCGCACCACATCACTGCAGCGATGCTCGCTCCCCTATACCGGAGGGACTCCGCCTGAGCCTACAGCCGCAGCGCAACAGCGCCGCGGGTTCAGCCGGAAGCTCCGAGGTGTATTCGCAGGCATCCCTCACCGGGTCGCACCGGCCCCCGGCTCTCTGGAGAGGCCCCGCCTGTTACTTCTCCCCGTCATCGCTTGAACGATATTTTACCTGTTAGACTGCACATTACCATGACATCCAGAAACTTGTCAAGTGCCAGTAATCAGACAATATGCTGCTGCCCAGGATCAAAGCCTGGCGAGAAAAGGGCGCCGTTGCCATAGCTCACGGTAACCGAGGCCGGCGAGCTTCCAATGCTCTTCCGGCGGAAACCAGAGCCGAAGTGCTTCAGCTTGCAGCCACACTCTATTCCGACTTCAACAACTGCCACCTTGCCAGCATGCTGAGCCAGCGCCATTCCTGACGTGACTGCCAGGACTACCGTTCTCGCGCGGACCCGACTTCCCGGCAGTCCGATTGTCCTCAGATTGGACTGCCTGGCAGTCATATGCTCGTTGCAGGACACCGGGCACCAGCCCGTGCAGTCATGCTCTGGGTTCCTGCTTCTTCCGCCTGATAGGTATCACGGGACCGCCGTCAATGGTCATTGGGAACACGTTCTCCTGCTGCGCCACCAGGAAGTCGATCACGAAAGTCTTGCCCGATGCGAGGGCCTGCCTCAGGGCCGGCCTGATTCCATCTTCCGTGGTGACTCGCAGCCCGGGCAAGCCATATGCCTCGGCGATTTTGACGAAGTCGGGGTTTGAAGAGAAGTCGACTGCGAAATGCCGCCGCCCGTAGAACAGCGTCTGCCACTGCCTCACCATGCCCAGGCCGCCGTTGTTGATAACGCAGACCACAATCGGGATGTCGTATTGAGCGGCCGTGGCCAGCTCCTGCATGTTCATCTGGAAACTGCCGTCACCGGCGACCAACACCACAGGGGCGCCGGGCTTCGCGACCTTCGCCCCGATGGCTGCAGGGAACCCGAAACCCATAGTGCCCAGGCCCCCGGATGTGATGAACCGCCTTGGCGCCTTCAGTCTTGAGTGGAGAGCGGCCCACATCTGGTGCTGCCCCACTTCCGTGGCCACTATTGCCTGGTCCCCCGCTTCGTCCCATATCGCCTCGATAACGTGCTGCGGCTTGAGTTCTCCCGTCTCCACCGGGCAACTGGTTGCGCCGGCCGCCGCCCATTTCTTCACCTGACGCTGCCATGCCACGGTCTTGCCCGGTCCGGGAGCGTCCCTCTTTAGTTCCTCAAGTAGCGCGGGCAGGACAAGCCGGGCATCGCCTACGAGAGCGATATCAGCCCTCACGTTTTTGTCGATCTCAGCAGGGTCGATGTCAATGTGGATGACCCGGGCCTTCGAGGCGAACCCGCCGATCACGCCCACCGCCCTATCGTCAAAGCGTGTCCCAACGCCGACCACGAGATCGCAGGTTTGCGCCGCCCTGTTCGCAGCATGGAGCCCGTGCATGCCGATCATTCCCAGAGCGAGCGGGTGATCGTAGGGGATGGCGCCGAGCCCCATCAGTGTGAACACGACCGGTGCTCCGCAGAGTTCGGCCAGATCCTTGAGCAAGTGCCCGGTGCCGGAAGCCACGACTCCCCCACCTGCGATGATCAAGGGCTTCCTGGAGCCCCTTATCGCATCTGCGGCAGCCCGCACGGCCTGCATGTCGACCTCGATGACGGGCGTGTAGCCGGGAAGGTCCATCGAGCCTGAGTACGTGGAGCAGCCACGGGCTGCCAGCAGGTCGCGAGGGATATCCACCAGCACCGGGCCGTAACGTCCCGTGCCGGCGATGTAGAACGCTTCGTGCACGGCTCTCGGGATGTCGTTCAATTCGCGAACAAGATAGTTGTGTTTCGTGACGCCTATCGTGATGCCCGCGATGTCTGCCTCCTGGAAAGCGTCGGTCCCTAGGAGGCCCAGTTTCACCTGCCCTGTGATGGCCACTACGGGGCTCGAGTCCAAGCAGGCGTTCGCAAGTCCGGTCACGAGATTCGTCGCGCCGGGGCCTGAAGTTGCGAAACATACGCCCACCCTGCCGCTGGCCCTGGCATACCCGTCCGCCGCATGCGCGGCGGCCTGCTCGTGGCGGACAAGGATGTGCCTGATCGGCGACCTCGAAAGCGCGTCGTACAGCGCAAGGTTCGACCCGCCGGGTATGCCAAAGACCGTGTCCACGCCTTCAAGCAGCAGCGCGCTTATCACCATGTCCGCCCCAGTCTGACTACTCCCGGTCATGGCAGCACCGCTCCTTCCGCGGCCGAACTGACCATGGTTGCATATCTGGCCAGGTAGCCCGTTTTTACCTTCGGTGCGGGGGGCTGCCAGCAGCGTCTGCGGCGCTCAATCTCGTCCGGCGCCACATCCATCTCAAGGGTGTGCCCTGGGATGTCGATCACGATCATATCGCCGTCCTGGACAAGAGCGACCGGCCCGCCCTCAACAGACTCCGGCGAGACGTGGCCGATGGCGGCTCCCCTGGAGGCGCCGGAAAACCTCCCGTCAGTCACAAGAGCGACATGCTTGTCGAAACCCATGCCGGACAGCGCGCTGGTGGGGCCGAGCATCTCGCGCATGCCCGGTCCACCCTTGGGTCCCTCGTTCCGGATGACCAGAACATCGCCCTCGCGGACCTGCCCCTCGAGTATCGCCTTCATGGATGCTTCTTCCGATTCGAACACCCGCGCGGGGCCGCGGTGCCTCCGCATCTCCTCAGCGACAGCGCCAGACTTCACCACCGCGCCGTTGGGGGCGAGGTTGCCCCAGAGCACCGACAGGCCACCGGTGGGGCTGTATGGGTTCTCGGTAGCGCGTATCACGTCAGGTCGCGCAATGCAGGCGTTGCCGATGACATCTCGTAGCGGCCGGCCGAGAACCGTCAAGGCCCCGAGTTCGATCCCGCCCACCTTGCTCAGTTCCTTGATGACGGCAGGCACGCCGCCGGCCTCATGCAGGTCCTCGACGAAATGTCGCCCTGCCGGGTTGAGCTTGCACAGCTGCGGCGTGCGCTCGCTTATCTCATTGATCCTTCTCAAGTTGAGCTTGATGCCGGCTTCTTTCGCGATCGCGGTCAGGTGAAGCACGGTATTGGTCGAGCAGCCAAGTGCCATGTCCACTGCCAGGGCGTTCTCGAACGCCGCTGTCGTCAGCACCTGCCGGGGCAGGAGATCCTGGCGCCATGCCCGAACCGCGGCCCGGCCGGCCTCTTTCGCCAGCCGCAGCCGGGTCGAATGCACAGCCGGCACCGTGCCGTTTCCCGGAAGGCCCATGCCCAGCGCCTCCACAAGACAGTTCATGGAGTTGGCGGTGAACATGCCTGAGCACGAACCGCACCCTGGGCAGGCGTTTTCCTCAGCGGCCGCCAGTTCCTGGTCGGTCATCTTACCAGACGACACAGCCCCCACGTATTCGAACATGTCCATGAGGCCGATGGCCTGGCCTTTCATCCGCCCCGTCATCATCGGCCCACCGCTCACGACAACCGACGGTATGTCCAGCCGCGCCGCCGCCATCAACATGCCGGGGACTATCTTGTCGCAGTTGGTCACCAGCACAAGCGCATCCAGCGCGTGAGCCTCCGCCATCGCCTCGATGCTGTCCGCGATGAGCTCACGGCTCGGAAGAGAGTACCGCATCCCTGCGTGCCCCATCGCAAGACCATCGCACACGCCTATGACTCCGAATTCCAGTGGCGTGCCACCTTCCATGCGGACCCCGTCTTTGACCGCCTGAGCGACCCGGTCCAAGTGCATATGCCCTGGTATCAGCTCATTCCATGAGTTGGCGATGCCCACCAGCGGCGCGGCGATCTCCTCGTCGGTCAGCCCGAGCGCTTTCAAGAGCGAGCGGTGTGGAGCTCGTACCAGGCCTTTCTTCATAACGTCGCTGCGCAAGGTAGAACCACCCTCTCCGTAACGTATTGGGGCGCGTCACCTCGTCCATGGCGCTCTGAGCCTTTCGCGGCACTCTAAGCCTCCGTGGCGCGCTAGGCCTCCGCGGCGCGCTAAGCCTCCGCGGCGACAAGAGAGGCCAGGACGTCACCCATCTCCGAAGTGCCGGTAATCTTCATTCCGGGCTCGCCAATGTCTCGTGTGCGGTATCCCTGGTCCAGTGCGGCGCCCACCGCGCGGTCGATGGCATCCGCCGCACGGGTCAGCCCGAATGTGTGTCGCAGCATCATCCCCGCCGACAGGATTGCGGCAAGAGGGTTGGCGATCCCCTGGCCCGCGATGTCGGGCGCCGACCCATGGACGGGCTCATACAGGCCTTTCCGGCCACGGCCGAGGCTCGCCGAAGGCAGCATCCCGAGCGAGCCGGCCAGCGCTCCGCCGAGGTCGCTGAGGATGTCTCCGAACGTGTTCTCCGCTAGCAGCACATCGAACTGCGAGGGCCGCAGGACCATCTGCATTGCGCAGTTGTCGGCATAGAGGTGCCGTACCTCGACGTCAGGGAACTCGGGCGCGACAGCATCGACCGTGTCCCGCCACAACCTGGAACTGGCCAGCACATTCGCCTTGTCGGCAGAGGCAAGCATCTTCCGGCGTCCCTGAGCGGCTTTGAAGGCCACCCGGGCCACGCGTTCGATCTCCCGGGTGGTATACGCCATCACGTCTGTGGCCCGTTCGCCACCACCCCTCTTGCTCGGCACCCTGCGGTGTGCGCCGAAATAGAGCCCGCCGGTGAGTTCACGGACAACAAGGATGTCCGGCCGCTCAGTGACGAGTTCTGCCTTAAGCGGAGTCTTGCTCGAAAGTGCGGGCCAGAGAACGACGGGCCGTAAGTTCGCAAAAAGCCCG
>JAUYEF010000022.1 GCA_030691635.1 Bacillota bacterium | reverse complement strand
AATCCTCTATCATCCTGACTCCGCAGATGCCACAGCTGCTGCGCGAAGCCAGATTGCGAGGGCCGGCCGGAACCTCAGGCGCCTCAGATGAACCTGAGGGGGAGCCCGCAGGGCCGGGCGAGCAAATCGCGTTTACGACGTTTTTCATCTGATCTCGAGCCTCAGCGCAGAAACCCATGCTCAGTATCTGAGAAAAGGAATCGACAAGACCTTCGGTCAAACAGAAGCCCGCCACCAGCTCCATCTCGTGCCCAGGCGTGCGCATGACAACAGCGTAGGGCGCGCCGTTGACCCTGATCTCGAGAGGTTCCTCCACGATGATCAGATCGTCCCGTTCGACCGTACCATGATCATCTATCTGGAGAACAGGTCTTGCGGTGTGAGTCTCTTGGTTGGGCATGGCAACTCCTCAGTCTCGTCAGAATGATTGCGGATGCCGGCAGTCCCTTATGAGACCATGATACACTGCACGGACACAATACCAAAGTGACAGTGACAATGTGCCATGCGGAAGTGTGCGGTAAGCCGGCGACCCGGTGGCTACCTGATCTGCCCGTAGCCGCGGGCCACTCCCGACCTTCTCATCTGCGGGAGAAGAATGTGCCCACCTGGCGCCCCTGGAGGATGGCCTGTAGCACGTCCTCTGTGCCGCCGTTTGCGATGACTGTGGGTATGCCGTGGCTCGCTGCCAGTGAAGCGGCCCTGACCTTGGTCGCCATCCCACCGGTGCCAACCTCTGATCCGGATGGCCCGGCCACGGCGTCCACTGAAGGTGTGAAGCGGCCAACGTGGCCTATGACAGTGGCTAACGACGACGTCTTGGGGTCACCGGTGTAGAGACCGTCGGTGTCCGTGAGCAGTACCAGGAGATCGGCACTCACCAGCGTCGCCACTTCGGCGGACAGAGTATCGTTGTCGCCAAGCACAATCTCATCGATGGCGACGGTGTCGTTTTCATTGACGATGGGCACCATGCCACGCGACAATAGCGTGGTCAGGGTGTTCCTGCAGAGGTCGCCGCGCCTGGGATCGGAAAAATCCTCGCGGGTGAGCAGGATCTGTGCGACATTGATGCCGTGGGCTTTGAAGATGCTCTCGTAGTACCTCATCAGCAACGGCTGTCCCATGGCCGCCAGCACTTGCTTGTCGGTCAGCGACGCTGTGAGTTCTCGCGGCACCATGTTCCTGCCGCACGCGATTGCGCCGGATGAGACTATGACCACCTGCCGGCCTTCCTTCACCAGCTGCGCCACCTGGTGGGCAAAGTGGCGCATGACAGTGTCGTTGAACTTGCCATCCTGTCCCACCACCGTGGACGAGCCGATCTTGACCACCATCTTTCTCGACGCTCGCATCTCCAGACGCTCGGACACGCTCGACATCTCCCCGGACCGGCGCGCTGCGCTGCTGATGGCCTCCGCCACAACCTCGCCCAGCCGCCGTGCCTCAAAAACGCTCAGTGCCGCGGCGGTGGTCCCGCCCGGCGTGACCACCTGGCCAAGCAGTTCCTCTGCGCCGGCGTTTGTGGACTTGAGAAGTTCACCCGCACCAACGAGTGTCTGCCGGGCGAGCTCGCGCGCCAGGTGCTGCTCGAGACCGAGCTTCAGTCCCGCCTCGGCGAGCTGGTCCGCCAGCAAGTAGAAATACGCGGGCCCGCTGCCAGAGATGGCCGTGACAACGTCCATCTGGTTTTCGTCAGTCCAGAAGACTCGACCGGCGTGGGCAAAGAGATTGCCGGCGCGTGCTTTGGCCTCTTCTGATACTCCCTCCGCAGCGGCGAAGACGACGGCGCCCTCGCCCACCTGAACCGGGGTGTTGGGCATGGCCCTGATCACCGCGGCTCCAGGACCTGCCAGCATCTGGAGATAGTGGATGGGCACACCTGCGGCAACCGACACCAGGAGCTGGCCGTCACGGAACTTGCCCGCCACCTGCTGCAGCGCCTCCTCAACCTGAAACGGCTTCGTGGCGAGCACGATGATGGAGCACTTCTCGACTATTTCCTGGATGCCGGAAGCCGGCCGCACACCGTATGTCTCTTGCAGGTGCTTCAGCCGCTCCTGGTTCTTCTTGTTGACCACCATGATCTGGGACCCGTCGATCACGCCACCCGCCACGACGTTCCGGATCACCGCGGACGCCATGTTGCCTGCTCCGATGAAGCCGATGATCTCTCCGTTCATCCTGCGCACCTCCTGGAAAACTGAAAACCCTTCGCCCCTGTAAAGGGACGAAGGGTTACTTCGCGGTACCACCCTGGTTGGGCCAAAGGCCCCACTCAACTAGGAGTTCAGTCATAAACTCTCCCTGGGGTAACGGGCGGGCTCCCGGTCTGGCTCATCGCCAGCGGCTCGCGGACGGGTTTGGGCAGGTCTTGTGTGGCAGGATCTCTCAGCCGTGGATCCCGCTCTCTTTGCACCATTGCCTGCTTACTGCTTCCGGTCATAGCCTTTGCTCGATATTTACTGTGAATAGAGTGTAAACCAGCATCACGCTAGCGTCAATAGCCAAATCGCTCAAATGCTGGTGCGTGGCGCCGAAGAAGTATCCCTTGAGACTGTCCCGGCAAGAAGCGTAACTGTGCACGTGTGTGAGGCAGCCGGGATATGCACTCGTGGAGTGCACGTCGGCGAGGATATGCACCTGTGGAGGGCAGGTCGGCCGGGATATGCACTCGTGGAGTGCACGTCGGCGAG
>JAUYEF010000444.1 GCA_030691635.1 Bacillota bacterium | reverse complement strand
AGGCTGTCATGTACGGGGGGCCGACTGGACGAGATGTGAAGGCAAGTGCGCCTCCTCCAGCGACCGCGATTCCCTCGAACTCAGCTGCGTTGGCCAGCCACAGCTCGCGCCCAGAGAATCCACTATTGAGCCGGGCAAGATATCTCGCGTTCTCCGGAGGCATGTTGAAGGCGATGATGACGTCTATCGTGTTGGCGATCTCTGAGGCGAGGCTACGCTGTGGGTCCGGTTGCTGAGTGACTAGGACGAACCCCAGCTTCAGCTTCCGTCCTTCACGTGCCAGCTCCACGAACACCGATCCATTCCCATAGCCCTTGTACAGCTCGGCCTCAGCCAGGATGTTGTGGGCCTCTTCCATGACCATGCAAGCCCGAATCTGGTCACTGTCAGGTACCCTCTTGTTATGCGTCAGCAGCTTCCGGGCGAAGATGGCACTTATGAGGGTATAGTCATCGTCCTCGACCCCTCGCAGGTCGATGAACACGGCCTTGCCATCACGCAGGTCAGCGAGAACCTCATCCACGCAGCTAGGAGCGTTCAATATTGCCGGCGCGCGGTGGTGGCCGCCGAAGTAGGGGTTGCCTGCAAATCGTTTGATCCCCTGGATCGCCCTCTCCAGCACGTCTTTCTTAAAGCCTTTCAGATGTCCTTCCAGGCTGTCCAATTCATGTGGTTCCAGCTGATAGCGGTCCTCATTCGCTGCGGCTTCTTCAAACTCTCGAAGGAGCTTCCTGCCCTTATCGTCAATCTCGAATAGGCCAGGGAAGTGCTGGTACCAGTCACGTTTGTCGACCATGCCGAACCTGGTTTCCTGCAACAGCTTCTCATACAGGTCGAGTACGTAGGCATAATCTCTGAGTAGGTCCTGCTGCACCTTGGTGAAACCTCTGTACCAGTCGATGAGATCAATCGGTTCAATGTCCCTGATGTTGAACTGGGGAACTAGGTGCCCAGCAATGGCGCCCTTCTCTGCCGACTCTTTGAACTGGGCTCGACGAGAGACCACGACCATGCGATCAGGTGCGTTCGGATGGTGTTGGAACCCGAAGACCTTGTTGCCTTTCTGATCCTCGGTGTCCTCAACGTACTCACCGGCCCGGTCCAACACAAGGATTCCTATCTTGTGATCCGCCCCCAATAGTTGGCCAAGCAGTTCCCTCACTTTTTGCGACTTGCCTTTGCCGGGCATCCCGAAGATTACCATCCGATCGCCGGCGAAGTTATGAGAAATGCGTGCCGCTCTCCCTATCGTGCGCGAGTTCAGCGACAAGTTGCCCAGAACAACATCGCCCTCTGGATCCACTGTAAACTGCTCGAGCAATTCCTCAGGCATTGGCTCGGCAGGGCTCATTTTCTCCGGCAGCCTCAATGCGCCACGAACGATCTTCCCATCTGTCCGTATCTCGCCTTCTACGCGCATGATGGCTAGCTTCCGCTGGTATACTTCCTTCGCCGTTCGTGTCTCGGGCTCGCCAACGGCGCCCTCGCGCATGGCTGCGGTCCGTCTTGCGGCCATGTTGTCGTATTTGGTCGCATATTCGAAACCGGTGACGACAAGTACGATCCGGCTGTTGTCATCCAATGTCGCAATACGCTGGTCACCCACCCTGACGCGATCGTTATTCCGGATGTCGAGTTCTGCTTTTACTTTGTCCCCCTCGCCTTCGACAATGTAGTCAATCGGCGGAATACTAGGGTCCAGCTCGATCATTTCAGTCTCCCCCTCTCCTACGCTGTCATGGCGTTTGTCACATCAGGGTCCGTCTTGTGCGGGTCCTCGGCCTCGACAGGGACCATCTCGGGAGGGATACCCCGCCATCCCAGTTCTACGATGAGGCGACGCCTCTCTGCTTCCAAGTCGGGAGTTCGCAGCTTCACCTGATAATGGACATCGGCGAGGGCCCGAGGCCCGAATCCAAATTCAGTGTCCGTGCATGAACACCAAACAATCTCTTCCAGAGTTGGGATCAAGAGCTCCTCCCAATCTCTATCTGTGACGAATGGAAGGAGGTGCCAAGAGTAGACAGCTCGGTGATCCTCGTGAAAGTGCTGCCTTGCCCAATACTCCAGGCGCATGCCTGACACGACCAGGGGCCGGAACTGGACAAGGTCGTAGAGGTTGAACTCCACTATGCACAGATGGTTTGCGGTTATGCTGAGCGCAAACCTGACGGCTCCGACCCCACCTAGGGCCTCGCTCGATGATCCGTGGCGAAGAGTTTTGGGCGTTGCGGTGACTTGCATGCTCCTGTAAGCAAGGTCAAGGTGCTCGCGCAGGACCGGGATCGCGAAGGGGCGATCCCCCACTCGCTTCCGAATAGCACGCGCTGGCCGTCTCAGAACATCAACCAACAGGCCAGACTTGGCCACACCTACGCCGCGCACGAACCGTGCAGCCATCAGTCGGAAGAGCTCGTCGAATGCTTGTGCTCCCGGGAACGACTGAGCGTTGAGGCGGCCATCGGCGAGAAATAGAGATCCGGGTATGGAAAAGACGGAGTTCAGGTAGGCCCGCGTCTTCCAATAGTCCTCGACGACCCGCTCGCCTGCTGTGACCAGGCGCACTGGCAAGAGGGGTGATAAGCTCTTCAGGCTGGAAAAGACCGGGCGGCGTCCAGTTCGTAGTCGCCGCACCTGCTCTCTAGCCAGCTTGTTGCGCAATGTTGGCTCGACTGGACCGGTCGGATGGATGAACACCTTCCGGATTTCGCCAATTGACCTGCGGGTCACTTCGCCGGACTCGTCCACTTGCACGAGCCCCGAGCGATATGCACCGACACCAGTGACAGGGTCGAAGGCCACGACAGTCTGGTCGGACGAATCCAGAGCAGTGCAGGGCGCTTCAATTGGCTTGGCTCCCAGGCACACGTAGGGTGGCAGCTCCTGCTCGTCTATGTCTTCGTCGAAATAGGTTGCCAAGCTGCTAACCCAGTCCGTCATGGTTGTTCTCGCAGATTCCCAAGTCGCCAAACCGGTAGAAGATGCCTTTCGCCTCGCCCCTCCAATTCAGGATCCAGTGCAAGGAACCCCCGGGCGCGGAGTTCCGAAAGGCGCTTCGATCTTGCGGCCAACTTGACCTCCCCCAATACGCCCAAGCCAGCCAAGTCCGAGGAAGAGGTGGTGGAGCCATCTCGTTGAAATCTCTCGTCGATGTATCTGAGGATGGCAGCTTGAGAAGGTGTGAGAGCACCGAGAGCCACGACGATACCCTCGTCGGTTCGAGCCAAGACATAGGACCCTAGGGCGGGATCGAGGTCTTCTTCTCCTGGAAACAGTGCCGGCGCAGACCACGAGAGGCTCTGAAATGCTCGGTGGAGGGTGTAGCCCACATCGCCTTCCAATCCTCTGTAGATAGGGTAACGCCTCTCCAGGTTTGGCCGGGTTGCCGTCGCCTTCATCAGAAGTGGGCCGAGTTCCTCCGCCACCGAAAGGTTCATGGCCCGAGTGCCGTCGAAGTCCAACCAGACAATTGTGTCGATTGGTTGGGCAGGAAGCCATTCTGTGAGGATCGTGTTTGCGATGGCGACTCCCACGAACCGGCGAGACTCCAAAACGTCGAGGTCCGGAATGCCGGTCATCTTGCGCCCATACGCCAGCACACTAAACACGGGCCCACCTTCGCCACTACCTGAGCGCAGCGATCGAGGCAACGCCTCCATCAGCAAACTCCCTCTCTCACGCAGGCGAGGCCGCGTTGTACGATCTTCAACAAGGATTCCTTAGTTAGAGTTGGAAGGTACTCCTTCCCTGGAAGGAGTTGGAGAACAAGGGTGACCCGTGCACCGGGTGGGGGAAAGCCGAGGTTGTCTACAACCGTTTGCATTGTCCCGTCTGGTGCGATCAGGAGAGACGCTGGCCCGCTGGATAAGCGGACCGTGCCAAACGCGGCATCTGCCAGGTTCATCAACTCACGAATCCCGTTCCCGCCTGGGCCATCTTTGTCTAGGGCTCTCTCCACGGCGGAGAGTAGGGCCTCCAACTGGTCGTCAGCCTCAGAGCCACCGAAGCCACCGCAGCGATTAATCAGCGTGATCTCGACTTCCCCAACTCTTGGATAGTACAGTCCGGCGACGATACCGCCCCCCGCGTATTCGACCATGTTGTCTACTGCTTCACTCACAACGCTGGTTAGTCTGTTTGCCAGGTCCCGGTCCCCTTCGAGCGCGCCGTTGAACGTCGCCTCGATATTGCGGCGGAGGCTATTGATCGCACGGAAATCGGGAGTCCCATCCGCTGTCACAGTGACGAATTGCAGCGGGATCAAAGTACGGCGGGTTATGTCGTCCTCTGCCCCCTCTTCCTCACATACCCCGATGCCTTCGACCTGAATGCCGAGCCTACGAAGCACTTCCCCTAACTTCATCCGCTGGAAGAAGGCCCCTATTTTCGTGTCTTCGTGCGGCAAGCGGGCGCGCAGCTGGTGACCTGCGTCACCGTATTGACCAATGAACTGGGCTAGTGCGGCAATCTCCTCAGTTAGCAGGTCCGTGGGATGAAAGCCGAAGCCGCCGGGAAGGTAGTCTTCCCGCTTCTCCAACGTGAGATTGGCTGAGGCATGAGTCCAGTCGAAAATGATTGTGTGCGGAATCGTGCACTCTATCAGTGAGAAATCCGCAAGAAGCTCGGCCAGCCCCGTGCCGTTGTTGATGCCGATGTGGGCGCGTCGCAGTTTCCTATCAAGCGAGACGAGCATGGTCTACCTGCTTTACCTCAACTACGTAAATACCCTACCGCACAAACACTTACCTGTCAAGGCCGTTGTTGGGTCGCAGGTAGAATGTCCTAGTTACGTCGCAGCAAGAATGTCCTCTCTGCAGCGGGTATCCTTCTGGCAAGGAGGTGCCTATGGAGAAAGGATGGCTGCGGGTCATGGTTCGGTACCCACTGGTGGTTCCGGTGGAGCAGGGCAGGCTGACGCAGCGCGAGGCAGCACGGGAGATGGGGCTCGCAGTGCGGCAGGTGCGACGGGTGCTGCGGCGCTACCGGGAGAGCGGTCGGCGGCTGGAGAGCCTGGCCTACCAGCGCCGACACCCAGCCCCGAACGGCCTGCCGGAAAGGGTGCGGGAGGAGATCTGGCGGCTGCACGGGCAATACCCTCACTGGTCCGCGCCGGCTATCGCCGAGGCGCTGGCGGCCACCGAGGGTACAGTCGTTCATCGCGCCACCGTCCACCGCTTGCTCCGTCAGGGAGAGGGGCAGCCGCTGCCCCGCCAGCGCCGGCCGGCGCGGCGCTTCGAGATGCGCGCCTTTGGCGAGCTCTGGCAGATGGACACCAGCGTGGGTGCCTGGCTGGAGGGCTACCGTCGCGTCTGTGTGGTGGCCATCCTGGACGACTACTCGCGGGCGGTGGTGGCCGCTCGCGTCTTCCCCAGCGATTCCAGCTACCACTCCCTCCTCAC
>JAUYEF010000392.1 GCA_030691635.1 Bacillota bacterium | reverse complement strand
CGCCAGCGTTCGTCCTGAGCCAGGATCAAACTCTCCGGTAGTATGTTGAAGCCCTTCCGGGCTCCTTCTTCGTACCTTCAAGCCTGATGTTGATGGCTCGAATTACATTTGAAGCACTTGCCTCGTTCCCCGCAAGATACACCTTGCAGAGCACACTGTTCAGTTTTCAAAGATCGAGGTGATTTGTAAACCAGGCTCGCCACCGGGCCTGGACTTACATGTTAACACAGCGTCGAGCGTCGAGTCAAGGCGACCGTCCGCCCGGTTTTGCCTGCTTGCCCTGCGGACCGCCAGATCGCACAGATTGCGGTGCTGGCCGTCGGCGGGCGCGAAGACAACTATAGCACAGCAATCGCTGCCATGCAACCTTGACTCGACACGAGCCAACACGAGCAAACGTGACCTTTGATGAGGTTTGCGATGGATACCTCGTCCAGAGACCGCCGCTCACATTGCCTGCCCAAGTGACCGCGTGACCTGCTGGCATGGGCGATCAACGCAGGGAATCGGCCTCGATGCCGCAAAATCCTGTACGATGCAAGCCTCGCTCTTCATTATATGGAGGTGCTCTGATGCAGGACTACATTTTCCGGAAAGAAGTCCGTCCCGGCATCGTGGTCCACACGACCGGCGCAGCAGAGAAAATCATGCTCTGCCGGGTGACACTGGCCAAGGGAGCGCAGCTGCCGGAACACGCCCATCCGCACGAGCAGGCCAGCTTCGTGGTGAGCGGCCGCATGACTTTTGAAGTCGCAGGTGTGAGAAAAACCATGCCCGGCCGGCACCGGAATCGTCTTCAAGGCAAACGAGCCGCACAGTGCGGTCGCCGACGACGAATCGGTGGTGTCTGACGTCTTCACTCCGCCGCGCGAGGACTACCTGCCTGCGTGATGAGGAGGCGTTGATACGACCCCGGATATCGGAGGAAGCGCTTCGACCGACCAAATGGCCGCCGAGCGTGTGAGACTTGTGCCCCAGATAGCCGGCAGATGACCAGGACCGCCCACACTGCCGGATGACCCAATCGCTGAGTCGCTGGACAGTTACGCCGCCGGTCACCCGGCGGCGCTTTCCTACTCCTTCGGTCTCATCAGCGGGAACAATATCACGTCACGTATGGAGGCCTTGTCGGTCAACAACATGGTGAGCCGGTCGATGCCGATGCCCAGACCGCCGGTCGGAGGCATGCCGTACTCGAGCGCCATGACGTATTCCTCATCCATCACGTGAGCTTCATCATCGCCCTTGATGCGTTCTGACGCCTGCTGCACGAACCGGGACATCTGGTCCATGGGATCGTTCAGCTCGGAAAAGGCGTTCGCGAACTCCATCGACGCGGCGAAAGCCTCGAACCTGTGCACAAACCTCGGGTCGTCTTTGTCCCTCCGTGCAAGAGGAGACACCTCCACCGGGTAGTCCACGAGGAAGGTCGGGCTGATCAGGGTCGGCTCCACGAAAGTCTCAAGCGCCTTGTCCACTATCGTAGCCCTGGTGACCACCTTGTCCATCTTGAGGCCAAGCCGGCCGGCGACCTGCTTTGCCTCGTCATCCGTCTCGATGCTCGACATATCTACGCCGCATTTCTGCTCGATAGCGTCCAGCAGCCTGATCCTGGGCCAGGGTGGAGTCAGGTCGACTGTGTGTCCCTGGTAGGTGATGGTCGACGTGCCGAGCACCTCTCGCGCGATGTTGAAGACCATGTCCTCAGTGAGGCGCATTATGTCGTGATAGTCGGCATAGGCTTGGTAGAGCTCGATGCTTGTGAACTCCGGATTGTGCTTGGTCGAAATGCCCTCGTTGCGGAAAATGCGGCCGATCTCGTATACCTTCTCGAAGCCACCGACGACCAGCCTCTTGAGGTGGAGTTCCGTGGCGATCCTGAGGTACAGGTCGATATCCAGCGCATTATGATGCGTGACAAAGGGCCTGGCGGTGGTGCCGCCGGCTATGGACTGCATGGTGGGCGTTTCGACCTCATAGAACCCGCGAGCGTCCAGGTAGTTCCGCATGGCTCGTACGATCTTGCTCCTGACGAGGAAAGTCTCCATAACGTCCGGGTTGGTCACCAGGTCCAGGTACCGCTGCCGGTACCTGAGATCGACATCCTTCAGGCCGTGCCACTTCTCGGGAAGCGGCCTGAGCGACTTGCTCAAGAGCACGATCCGGGCAACGTGAACGGATATCTCGCCGCGGCGGGTCTTGAAGACAGTGCCTTTGACGCCGACGATGTCTCCAACGTCCAGCAGCTCGTACACCTGGTACTGGAACTCGCCCACATCGTCGAGCCTGACATATACCTGTATGCGCCCGCTCTGGTCCTGGAGGTCCGCGAAAGAAGCTTTGCCGTGGTGCCTTAGCGCCATAATACGGCCCGCGATGCCGACCTCCGAGCCTTCAAGGGAGTCAAAACCTTCTCTGATGGCTTGAGCGCAGGTGCTCCTGTCAAAACGAGTGCCGTAGGGGTCTACGCCCATCTGCCGTAGCTTGTCCAGTTTCTCAAGACGGACTGCTCTCAGCTGATCAATGTCCTGCTCCAGGGTTTCTTCAGGCGTGCCTGTCTGGGTGCGTTCGGGCATGGATGACCAACCTTTCGGGTTTGCGCCGGGCTCTCGGGGGGCCGTGCTATTGGGCTAGTGCTCGATGCCCACGATCTGATACTCGAGCATGCCGATCGGGGCGGCGACAGATACGACCTTGCCTGCTTTCTGGCCAAGTACCGCTCTGCCCACCGGAGACTCGTTCGATATCTTGTTGCCCCTCGGATCGGCCTCGGTCGAGCCGACGATGGTATACTCATGCACGTTTCCCGACTGCAGGTCCTTGATGGTTATCCTGCAGCCGATGCCGACCGTGTCGCGCGGGCACTCCGAAACGTCATAAACACGGGCGTTGCGCAGGAGCTTCTCAATGGTTATGATGCGCCCCTCAACCCAGGCTTGCTCGTTCTTGGCGGAGTCATATTCCGCGTTCTCATTGATGTCCCCGAACTGACGAGCCTGCTTGATCCGCTCCGCGACTTCCCGGCGCCGGACGGACTTCAACAGCTCGAGTTCGTCCTCGAGCCGCTTCAGCCCCTCGCTGGAAAGGATGACCTCTTTCTGTGCCATCAACACGCTCGCTCCTTTTGTGAGTGGGGTTGGTAAGGCCAGAGCAGCAATTTCACCCCAATATATGTAGGTACCACGTTTTTTATAACGGCCGTGGTATCAGGCTCTTTGTGACAACACCACGGGGCTTGACGCCCCGTGACACATACGAAGCACCCCGTCATGGACGGGGGCTGAAAGCAGGTGTTCTGTTTTAGGCGAAATATATTATAGGTTAAGCAAGCAAGGGTGTCAAGGAGTCGCATTCACTCGTACGTGTCAAGCTTTAGTAGGTGCGGTTCCTTCCGGCCGTGCTTATCTCGCGAAGCACCCTGGTCAACCGGCTGTTGTTTCCTCGTTCAAGCGCCGGCATCGT
>JAUYEF010000370.1 GCA_030691635.1 Bacillota bacterium | reverse complement strand
ACGGCGGCCGCCCTCATCGATTAGGCGGCGAAGGCCAAAGATGCTAGATTTTGCGCAGCGTTTGCCGGTAACCCGTCAGAAACGAATCAATTCGCGTCGCAGTGACTGGAAAGCACATGCCACCAGTATTCCGACGACTCAACAACAGTGGGGCCGCGCTCCTGCGGGACGCCTCATGGCGGCAGGCCATCGCGGCCCCACTCGAGAGTCCTTGAGAATCCGAGTCTAAAGCTCCACAAGCAGTCTCTCCAGGCGCTCCAGCGCCCTCCGGTGCAGTTGAGATACGCGCGGCCGGGAAATCTTCATTATCCTGGCGATATCCTTCACCTTGAGCCCCTCGTAGTAGTGCAGCGAGATGACGGTCCGTTCCTTGGGTGGAAGATCGCCCACCGCTCCCGAAACCTGCCTCTTGACGTCCTCTGCCTCCACGACCGCCTGTGGATCCAGGTCATGCGCGTTCCGGCGGTCCTCAAGCGACACCACCGGAGTCGTGGATAGCCGGTCCTCATCGACGGCGAGCGCCTGAAGCGAGATGGTCGAGCACCGCATCGCCTCCGATGCAAGGCCGTGATAGCTCTTCAGGTCTACCCCGAGTTCAGAGGCGATCTCCCGATCGGAAGGTGATCTGCCGAACCTTCCCTCAAGGTCAGACACCGCGCGCGCGACCTTCTTGGCCCTGCGCCGGGCGACGACCGGAACCGAGTCCATTGCCCGGAGCCCGTCGAGCATAGCTCCCCTGATCAGGGTGGTGGCGTATGTCTCGAACTTGACCCCGCGTGACGGCTGGAAGCGTTTCAGGGCGGACATCAGGCCGAAAACTCCATAACTGACCATCTCGTCCACCTCAACGGTGAACCTGGTGGAGGCGGCCAGTGACCTGGCAAGGGTCTTCACCAGCGGAAGGTGCTTCAGTACCGCCTCCTGTTGGTAGTCTTGGGCACTTGCGTAACCGTAAAGCATTTCCTCAGGGACGACAGCCATGGTACGAACGGCGCTCCTAGTTTCCCGCGAAAGCGAGACTCACGACTGGATGCACGTCCGCTCTAGCGCCGCTGTGATTGGGCCAAAGCAAAAGGCCTTTCTTCTGGGGTCGCGAAAGAAAGGCCTTGTTATGACAAATAAGGCTCTCTTCGGCAACCCGGCGGCCATTGCCCAGCGGCTTTAGGCCCGTAGTTTTGCGTCGCCACTTTTCAGTGGGTTTGCCCTTCTCGGAGAGTACAATAGACACGTGTATTGAGTTGGTTATTCTTCGTTCTACGTGGACAAGGATTTCCCTTCAAGCTTTTCGAAGATTTTTTGTGATTTTATAAGAGATTTACCGGTCTGCTGGGGATACTTGCTAGATTCGGGGCGGACATGGCTACGGTGGGGGGCCGGAAGATGATTATCCTGCGGGGCGTGGGCGTTTCTCCCGGGGCCGCGGTTGGGCCAGTGGTGTGGTACGAACGGTTTACAGGCGCCGGGCTAGGTGGGTCTAGTGAGGTTAAGCAGTTCGAGCAGGCCCGCGCCCAGGTGGCGAAGAGTCTATCGGAGATCTCGGCACGTCTTCGCCGCAAGGGCGCCGACGAAGGGGCTGCCATCATTGACGCCCAGCGCCAGATGGTCAACGATCCGGAGGTTGCGCGGCTTGTCGAGGCCCGGATGCGCGAAGAGCACATCACGGTCGCCCAATCTCTCCAGGAAGTGTTCGCGGCGCAGGCTGCGAAGATCAGAGGACTGCCGGATGCTTTAATCGCCGCCCGGGCTCAGGATGTTGAGGATGTCGCGTCCCACCTGCTGCGGGCGCTTTCCGGTGTGATGGAGGAAGGCCCTGCCCTGACCTCTCCCTCGGTGATCTTCGCAGAGGACTTGACTCCGTCTGAGACTGCCCAGATGGACCGGCGGATGGTACTCGGGTTTGCCACGCTGCGGGGCGGTCCAGACTCACATACCGCCATCCTCGCGCGGTCTCTGAAGATACCGGCAGTTGTGGGGGTGGACCCTGTCCTCGGAAAGGTCCAGGCAGGAACGACGGTGCTGATGGATGGCTCGACGGGGATCGTGGTCGTTGAAATGGATGCCAAGACCATTCGTGAGCATGTAAGGAGGCAGCGGGCTGAGCGGAGCCGGCAGTCTCGTGAACCGGCGGCCGCGCCAGAGCCAGAGGCGGCGAATCTCAAGCCCACGTTCACGCGTGATGGCAGACGCGTGGCGGTGGCGGCAAACATCAGCTCACTGCACGATGTGCCTGCTGCGCTGGCGGCTGGCGCCGAGAGCGTCGGGCTGCTCCGGACGGAATTGCTCTTCTCGGGGCGGGCTACGCCCCCCGGGGAGGAGGAGCAGTACGAGTTCTACAGCTCCGTGGCCGGGCGTTTCGCGCCAAACCGCGTGGTCATCAGGACGCTCGACGCTGGAGGCGACAAACCCGTGCCCGGCGCAGCCATGCTTCATGAGGTCAACCCCGCACTCGGGCTGAGGGGCATTCGACTATCCCTGGCGGAGCCAGACCTCTTTCGCGTGCAGCTACGGGCCATTTGCCGGGCGAGCGCAGAAAACGACATCGCGGTCATGTTCCCCATGGTGTCGGCCGTGTCCGAAATGGAGCAGGCTATCGCGGTTCTGCGTCAGGTTCAGGAGGAATTGAGGGCAGCGCGGGTCCCGTTCGATGCTGAAATGGATACCGGCATCATGGTTGAGACTCCGGCCGCTGCACTGCTTATGGACGAGCTGGCGCCCTTGTGTGGGTTCTTGAGCCTTGGAACCAACGACCTTGCCCAGTATACGATGGCCGCCGACCGGACAAACCCGAGTGTTGCCGGGCTCCTGCGGCCGGTCCCAAAAGCCGTGCTGAGACTGGTGAAGATGACCATCGACCGGGGCCACGCATCCGGTCTACGGGTGAGCATGTGCGGGGAGGCCGCTGGGGATCCTGCACTGGCACCAGTCTTCCTTGGTATGGGACTAGACGAATTCAGCGTTGAGCCCGGCGCCATCGGCGCAGTCAAAGAGGCCATCTCGCAGACCTCGATGGTCAAGGCGCGGCGTGCAGCGAGGAAGGCCTGGAAATAGGGACTTAGCGGTTCGCGGCAGGAAAAACGGGTGGACATTGCTGCCCACCCGTTGTCGTCTGGCCCCAGATAGGAGGCCCATCCGACACTAGAAGATGTGCGCAATCAGGCCGCCGACCACACTTACGAGCAGGAACAGGAATCCGAACACCAGCAACAAGCCCATGGACACTCCTGCGGCCGTCAAGCCTAGGACGATGATGATCACGACCGGAATCAGGAACAGGAGCTTGAACAGGCCTTTGACCAAGCCGAACGCGAGCGCCAGAACCCCGACCACAAGCCCTACCAGAAGCCTTATGAGCCACATGCAGGGGACGCTCCTCTCATAGAATCCGACCCTAGCGTGCCATGGAAGCTGACCCCAGCCATCGCTGAGCCTGACCCTATTACGCCGGTGGGGCGGCGCTGGTTTCAATTATGTACCTGCTAGGATTGTGTACTTGGGCAAGAGGCCGTCGATTCCTGTAAGCATGGTACATGACGTTGCAGTGCTGTGTCGAGGGTCCTTTATGAACAACAACGACCAGGGCCAACCGATTGCCCTGGTGAGATATTCCCGAGAGAGTTATTGGTGGGTGGCGCCCACATCTCCTAACCTTTTACGGGGGCGACGGCTGCCCCTTCCGTCCTCAATGCTCTCTCCGATGTAGGGTATTCAACTGTTGTGTACCTTGATTATGGCACATCCCACTGTCGTCGTATAAGCTCTTGTCAGCGGTGTCGAGGCGGATTGCGTTCTCCAGCAGTAGAAGATGCGTCCGGGCCTTTCGCCCAGGCCTAGTGCCCGCCAAGCTTCTTGAGCGACTCGTGCGCCGCGATCAGAAGTGTCTCCCAGACAGGCGCGAAGGG
>JAUYEF010000268.1 GCA_030691635.1 Bacillota bacterium | reverse complement strand
GGTCTCGATAACGTGGTAGACGTCGAGCGACTGGCCAAGATGACGGCTGACGGCGAGCTCAGATTCGTCCTGGGTGGGCCACAACTGCAGGGGCAGAAGCCGGAGATCGCCGCCTGGCTAGCCGAGAACTGCACCATCGTGCCTCCTCCAGCTGGAAGCGCCGCCGCCAATAGCCAGGCTCTTATCCAGACTCTTCCTCCGGTCTATGACTGCGCCGGCTAGTGAGGTTCAGGGAGCATCACGATGGTCACACTCAAGAACTCTCTGCAGGCCGCTGGCACGAAGGCGCTGGCACCTGCGCTGGCTGGACAGGATGGTCTGCGCGGTCTCTCGTTGCGCCGGCTGTACCCGGTATGGTTCACGCAGGCGGCGAAGTTCGTTCTGGTCGGTATCCTCAACACAGCCGTAGATGTGGGCCTCTATCTTGTGCTCACCCGCTGGTTTGGGGTCTTTGCCAGGTGGAGGGTTGTGGCAAAGGGCATCTCTTATGGGGCTGGTATCCTCAACAGCTTCTACTGGAATAGGTCGTGGACGTTCAAGATGCGGGCGGGGGTGGCCGCCTTTGTCGCCTTTGTGGCCGCAAATCTGATGGCCATGGCCATCAACGCTGGCGTCATGTACCTTTCCCTGAACAGAGTCGGGCTGCCAGAGGGCCCTGCTCTGGCACTGGCGACCGGCACCGCCTTCGTCTGGAACTTCACCATTTGCAAATGGTTCGTCTTCAGAAAGCGATCAAGACGCAAGGGGTATAATTGAAACCGGCGAGGCCCGCTAGTGACCCTCGCCACGCTCTTGCGGAGCGCTGTCGGGGAGAGGCCGTTTGGGGATGAACGGTACCGTGGTTCTGGTTGCCGACGACGACGAACACACCGTCGAGCTCGTGTCGTTGTATCTGCGGCGGGCTGGCTATTCGGTGGAGGTCGCCTTTGATGGTGACCAGACGTTGCGCAAGGTGCGGGAATCACGACCAGCCCTCGTAGTGCTCGACATCATGATGCCCGGGCCGGACGGCCTCCAGATATGCCGCAAGATCGGAGGGCGGGACGGGGTGCCGATTCTGTTTCTAACGGCCCGCTCCTCGGACATCGACAAGATCGCCGGATTGCGCCTGGGGGCCGATGACTACATCACGAAGCCGTTCAACCCCGACGAGCTTGTGGCGCGGGTGGACGCCATCCTGCGACGGGCCCGCACCGATCCCCGGATGCCCTCGGCACGGCTGCAACTGGCCCACCTCGTGATTGACCTGGATGGTCGTGAGGCCACCGTCCACGGCCGGGCGATACCTCTCACGCCGAAAGAGTTCGACCTACTCGCTACGTTTGCCCACTTCCCGAACGTCGTGCTCGATAGGGATCGCTTGCTTGACCTAGCGTGGGGGACATCGTTCTACGCGTTGCGGACGGTTGACGTGCACGTTGCGCGGCTTCGCGAGAAGCTCAGGGGAAGCGGCGTGCGTATCGAAACCGTCTGGGGCACCGGGTATCGGCTGCAGGAAGAGGCCTAGAATGACATCGGGCTGGGCCTTCCTGCATAGCCTACAGTACAAACTCATTGTCGCCTTTGTCCTATTGGTGGTGGCAGCGCTGGTCCTGGCGGGCAGTCTGTTTGTCTGGCTCTCGCGAGGCGAGGAGGAACAGCGTGCGCTCGATCACGCCGCCGCTGCAGCGCCGGCCATTTATAGTGACTTCTTGCAGCGGTTGTTGCGAGGCGATTCGCCGCAGGAGCTCGAGGCATACGCGCGGGAAGCCGCCCAACAATATGACGTACGCCTCCTCATCCTGGATCCGTCCAGCCGGGTCGTACTAGACAGCAGCGACGACCTCACGGGGGAGCAGCTAGCAGTTCCCAGCAGCGTCGACAGGCTACCAGACTCCGCCCCCCCGACCGACCCCTACCGATCATGGCGGCTGGCGGAAGGGAGTCCGGGAGGCGACCTCATTCTACTGGCCCCCTTCCCGCCACCCCTTCCACCCTCCCAGCCCGTTTCAGCGCAACCGCTGCCAGTGCAAACCGACCCCATAGCGCAGGGCCTTTTTTCCCCGTACCGACTAGTTATGGCGGTTGGCGAGAGCACTATCGCCCGCGCGTGGTTGGGCCTGCTACCGGGGCTTCTCATCGCGGCTGCCATCGCCTTGCCGGTAGCGGTCGCACTCGCCGTGGCCGTCGCCGGCTATGTCACGCGCCCGTTGAGCCGCCTAACGGCAGCCGCTCACCAGATGGCCCAGGGCACGTTCGATGTTGACGTCTCCGTCGGCCGGCGGGACGAGGTGGGCCAACTCGCGCAAGCTTTTTCGACCATGGCCATGCGGGTGGGCGAATCATATCAGCAGATGCGCACCCTCGTGGCGAACGTCTCGCATGACGTCAGGACGCCGCTCACCTCGATCCTTGGCTTCGCGCACGCGCTCCGTGACGGCGTTGTGAAGGGCGAGGCGGAGTCGAAGCACGTCGGCGAGGTGATCTACGACGAGGTCTCGAGATTGTCGAGCCGCCTGAACGACCTGCTTTATCTTTCCGAACTGGAGTCTGGACAGGCTGTGCTTCAACGCGATGAGATAGATCTTCGGACGCTCGTGGACGGGGTGGTCAGGCGCGTGATGACGGGCGCAGAGGATCGAGGCGTGGAAGTCTTTACTGACCTCGGCGAAGGCATCATCATCTCAGCAGACAGTCCGAAGCTGGAGCGGGCGCTGGAGAACCTGCTGGACAACGCACGCAAGTTCACGCCGCCTGGCGGCGAAATCCGGGTCCGAACCTTCGTCGATGAAGATGGCGGCGGACAGGTGTCCATCGAAGTAGCGAATTCGGCGCCGGATGTCGAAGCAGAGGAGCTGCCGCGCCTGTTCGAGCGTTTCTACCGACGCGACCGCGCCCGGACGGAGCGATCGGCGGGAGCGGGTCTTGGTCTCCCCATAGCTCGCGACCTCATCGAGATGCACGGCGGCACCTTGGAAGCCTCGCTCCGCGACGGGGACATTGTCTTGACAGCGAAAATGCCACGAGCGTAGCTGGGGCGAGGCCTCTGCCTGTGGGGTGCCAAGACCTGCGCGACCCCCTTTGGCCAGGACATCCTGACTGCACGGCATCGTCTACCCCTTGGGCCGCCTATGGCTGGAGATCTTTCGGACCGGCAACTGGGTGGTGGCAGGCGTGCCGATGGCGCAGATCATTTCAGCGGCGTCCATCGCGGTCTGCTTGTGCGCTCTCCTCGTTCGCCATCGGGCCGAGCTTCTGGCAGCGTATGGTGGTTGAGGAGGGTACACGAAGTGATCCCTTCGTCGTACCTCATCGTTTGGCGCTTGACGGCGACTTGCATGCACTAGCACGAGTGTGCTAGATTAGGCCCTGACCGGCGTCCTGGAGCGGGCAATAGATTAGGACGCGGGCAGTGAGGTTGCTTCATGGCACAGGTCGCTTCCGTCGTTGGGTCGCCCGGACTCCTTTCGCGCGTCCTCACGCGCCGCCAGGAGTTCGATAGCCTGTTCGAGGGCTACAACCGGCTCCAGGCCATCTCGTACGTTGTCTCCCCGGACCTGTTGCTGCATTTCTTCGAGAAGCGAGGCCTAAGCGAGGTTGAAGTGGTGGTCGGAGAGAACCTGACAGAACAGTACCGCCAGGCTCTGTCGCAGAAAGGGCGGCAGGTCACAACAGCTCTCGCAGAGCTAGTCGAACAGGGCAAGCTCAGAGTCTTCGTCCCGAAACGGACCATCCACTCTAAACTTTACGTTCTCCAGCGTGATGGCCTGTACAGGGTCATCCAGGGCAGCGCGAACCTGACGGAGACTGCCCGCCAGGCCGCAAACCAGGTGAACTACGTCTGGTACGTCGACCTCGCGCCCGACGATCCGTGGCTGCACCGGGTGCTGGACGACTACAAGGCTCACCTCCAGAACTGTTCTCTCTTCATGGGCGACCTGGTGGAGTTATTCCGCCAGCGCCCTGAGCAGGAGAGAGAGAACCTCGTCGATGCTTGGCTAAAGGGACGGGTGGACGAGGAAGACGAACTGAAAGAGAGACGTATCTTGCAGCAACTGACAGCCCGTTCCCTTGAGAGCCTCGATGGGACAAGCGTCGAGCCTATCTTCGCCGTGGAACTCCCTGATGCGCCCAAGGCGAGACAACGGATAGAGGGGCGTCTGGCGTCGCTGAACCCTGTCGTCACCGGGCGCCATGTGGAAGTAAATGCCTTGAACTATCTGCGGTACGTGCAGGAAACCCACAATGTACCGCTGATGCAAGTGAATCTGCCGGACCGGAAGCTCCTAGTGGGCATCGACGGCTCCGCATTGGCGCGCTCCGAGCCGCCCCGCGAGAGTAGTAGCGTCGATGATGCCCTCCAGCACATCGAGGACTATGTAAGTACCGTGGACTGGGGCCGCTGCCTCGACCCGCAGTTCGCCAAGACCAGCATATTCGAAGCGCTGCTGTACTTCTTGGCAGCGCCCTTTGCCCACGAGCACATGAAGCTGCGGCGCCGGACGTTTGCTCTTGTGGACTCCCGAGGCCCGCAGGTTCTGTACATTTTTGGCCATGCGCAGAATGGGAAGTCCACCTTCCTCAAGTTCGCGCTCCACATGTTGATTGGGCGGCACATTCTCCCTATACCAGGCGCACGGTTCAGCAAGACCAAGATTCGAGGCGCGGCGGCCCTGGGGACTGCCTTTCCACTGGCCTTCGACGACGTCGACCTCTCCAACAAGGGCAGGGCATTTGAGGAAGTGCTCAAGTCCCACTGGGAGGTCTGGTGGCAGGAAGACTGTGTGTCCCCCCAGATCGTGCTCACGGGAAACGCAGAGAACCTCAAGGAGTGGGCAAAGTCGCGCCTGAAGCGGATCGACTTCGACGTACAGTTCGCGCCAAACGCGGAGCAGAAGGGGAAGCTGAACAAAATCCTTGAGGTCAACAATCCTCTCTTCAAGTGGTTCTCCTTTCTCTACATGGAGCACCTGGAGCGGGGGGCTTCCCCCGGTGAGGACGAGCTGAGCATCGCCCGTGCCGTGGTGAGGGACCTGTACCGCCACGCTGGCCGCCCGCTCCCCTCGTTCTTTCCCGAGGAGCCCGTGGAGCACCTGTACAACCCCGGTCGGCGGGCCTGGCAGGATTTGCTCCATGGGTTACGAAAGGCCTCCGCCACAAGCGACGGAGCTCGGCTACTCATCGCCTTCAAGGACGATATGCAGCACCAGGAGGTCAAGGCCTACGCGGGTCACCTTCCGCAGACCGTGAAGCATAAGGTCAAGGGCAAGACAATTGTTGTTGAGTCCCCCCGCGAGTTCGAGGAGTGGCTGGGAAGCAGAA
>JAUYEF010000265.1 GCA_030691635.1 Bacillota bacterium | reverse complement strand
CGCCCGCCCTTTGTGCTAAAAAGAACTACGTGTCTCGAATAAATCAGCGCCGTTCGAAGAAGGGAAACTAAAAGCAGGTAAAGAATAAAATTGAAGTTAATATGGCTATTCCTTGCATGACTGGGGAGCACGCCGGGATGTCTCTCAATACGAAGCCATTGATCGTTCAAAGTGACAAGACAATACTGCTCGAGGTCGCAAGCCCGGCATATGAGCAAGCCAGGGATGCTCTGCTCGGGTTTGCCGAGCTGCACAAAAGCCCCGAACACGTGCACACATACAAGCTCACGCCCCTCTCGCTATGGAACGCAGCCGCCAGCGGCATGACCGCACAGTCAATACTTGACGCGCTGGTTGCGCATTCGAAGTATCCGGTGCCCGCGATTGTCGCGCGTGAGATCACCGAGTACGTGGCCAGGTACGGCCGGGTGTGGCTCGAGCGCCGCAACGGCGCGCTGGCGCTCTGTTTCGCGGATGAGCCCACGGCGCTGGAGTGTTCCAGCCACCCAAGGGTCAAGCCCTTCCTCGCTTCACGGACGCGCGACGGCGCGTTTTTCGTAGCAGAGGGCGACCGGGGACACATAAAGCAGGTGCTGACCAGGATCGGCTACCCAGTGAAAGATATCGCCGGGTATCAGGAAGGGACGCATTTCCCCTTCCGTCTCAGGCCACGATCTCTTTCCGGGAAACCTTTCAGCCTCAGACCATACCAGGATAGAGCCGTCCAGGCGTTTCATGCTGGTGGCACGGCCAACGGTGGGAGCGGCATCGTCGTGCTCCCGTGCGGCGCCGGTAAGACGGTCATCGGCATGGGGGCCATGTCGAAGCTCCAGTGCGAGACTCTGATACTGGCCACAAACATAGTGGCAGTCAGGCAATGGATTGATGAGCTCGTTGACAAGACTGAGGTCGCCCGCAGCGATGTCGGTGAATACACCGGCGAGGCCAAGGAGATCCGCCCGGTGACGATCACGACATACCAGATCCTCACCCACAGGCGCTCGCGGTATGAGGACTACCCACATTTCCGACTGTTCTCCAGCAAGAACTGGGGGCTCATCATCTACGACGAGGTTCACCTCCTCCCGGCTCCCGTCTTCCGGATCACAGCAGGGCTTCAGGCGACGCGGCGGCTTGGACTGACCGCAACGCTCGTGCGGGAGGACGGCCAGGAAGAGGACGTTTTCTCGCTCATCGGCCCCAAGAAGTTCGATATGCCATGGCGCGACCTGGAGCGGCAGGGCTGGATCGCGACAGCCGAGTGCCACGAGATCAGGGTGAGGATGCCGGACGACGCGCGGCTTGAATACGCGGTGGCGGACCCAAGGCAGAAGTTCCGGATCGCCTCGGAAAACCCGGCGAAGGCCGGCCTGGTCAGGCACCTCCTCAAGAGGCACGCCGGGGACCAGGTGCTCGTCATCGGCCAGTACCTCGACCAGCTCAACCACATCGCATCAGGGCTGGGTGCGCCCATCATAACCGGCAAGACGCCAAACGTCACGCGGGAATCGCTCTATGACGAGTTCAGGGCAGGGAATCTCAAGGTGCTGGTGGTCTCCAAGGTGGCCAACTTCGCGATAGACCTGCCTGACGCCAACGTCGCAATCCAGATCTCTGGGACGTTTGGATCTCGTCAGGAGGAAGCGCAACGACTCGGAAGGGTGCTGAGGCCGAAGAAGAACGGCAGACCGGCCTCATTCTATTCCCTAGTCACGGCAGAGACAAAGGATCAGGACTTCTCCGCCAAGCGGCAGCTCTTTCTGACCGAGCAAGGCTACTATTACCGCATCTGGGATGCATCCGAATTCCTGACTGAGGATGTTGCGGAGAGTGGGGGGCCCACTGATTGATACAACTTGAAGCATCTCTCCAAAGAGCTCCTGCCGACCGGTTCAAGAGGATAGCGGAGACATACCTGCCTGGCCTCGACGCCGGCGGCCCCGATGCGCCGTGCACGCTGGCACGCGCCATGCTGGAGGGATGGGCCGTCCTGGACGGCCTGGGCGAGTTCAGTCGTGAACAGCACACCGCGCTCAAGATCATCGCGCTCGGCGGCGGCGGCAAGGGCGTGGTCATCGAGCAGTGCCACCAGAAGCTCAACCGGATGACTCGCAAGTGGCGCCGGAACGGGGCACAGGTCATAGACGCGCTGATGAGGCGGGGCCTTGTCTTCGTGGACCGGCAGAACTACCGCCAAGTCTACTATGTGCCCAAGGACCTGAGGGACAAGCTTCTGCCCGTAGTAGCTGGAGATATGATCGCGCGGAGCACCTGCCAGGGAGTAGACACCGTCGAGACCGGAGAGGACCCGAACCTGGCGCTGAGACTTATCCACTTCCTGCTTGCCTACGTCAAGAAGTCCGGCGTGCGCCTGACGCAGAACGGGGAGATCTTCCGCAGGTCACAGCGCGGGCTTGAGGAGATCCTCGGCATAGACGAGACTGCGGTCAACCTGCATGAGGACAGGCCGGGGCGGCTACATATCTTCATAGAATTCATCAGGTCCAGGGGGCTGGTCCGGCAGAGTGATTCTGTGCTGGAACTGGTGCCCGACAAGGCGGAATCCTGGATAGAGCAGGACGCGGAGTCAAAGCGCAGGGACCTTTTCGAGTATCTGCAGGAAAGGATCGTGTCCCTGGACCCCGATTTTTCCACGATTCTCAGTTTCCTCTGCCTGCTCCCGCACGGCAGCTGGGCTGTGGTCAGCCGGATGCTGGAGGAGCTAGAGCCGGTAGGATTGAGCCATGCATGGCAGGCCCTCCCCGCGAGGCTGGAGCGGTTCTTCTTCAGCCATCTTGGCGCGGCGGGTGTCGTGGCTGCTGGCCAGGTGAACGGCGAACTGGCCTGCCGTCTGACGCCGCTTGGAAGACACCTGCTCTGCTCCGTCCCCGCGCCTGACCACCAGTGGGACAACTCGTTCTTCGTAGAGCCCAACTTCG
This sequence comes from Bacillota bacterium, assembly GCA_030691635.1. Classification (GTDB taxonomy): domain Bacteria; phylum Bacillota; class Sulfobacillia; order JAUYEF01; family JAUYEF01; genus JAUYEF01. The sequence goes on along the minus strand of JAUYEF010000265.1, from coordinate 5,138 downwards.
AGATGCTAGTGCCACGGGACATCTCTCTGGACATCCTCTGGGCGATCGAACAGGTCGCGGACCTCGTGAAACACGACCAGGTGATGGTATACATGATCTCGAAGTCGTCGGTGTACAGGGCCATGCAGGATGGCTACGACGCGGAGTCACTCATCGAGTTCCTGTCCAGATACAGCAATAATCCGGTTCCACAGAACATACTGTTCAGCATCCGGGACTGGTGCTCGAGGTTCGGGCACATGTGGGTCGAATCGGTGGTGCTTTTGCGGTGCAAGAACGAGGAGCTGGCATACGAGGTCCAGTCGACGACCGCGCTGCGCGAGTTCATAGTGGGATCACTCACTCCGCGTGACCTCATCATCGACGGGCACCGTGTGGAGGAGTTCATGAACGCTCTGCAGGAATACGGCTTCATGCCTCTTCCAGGGGTTATCGAGAAGGAACCGGAACCCAGGAAACCAGAGGCCGGGCATTAGTCAAAAGGGTGTGATCATTGTTGGGAGAGATCGAGCGTAGGCTGAATGAACTTGGGATCGAGTTGCCGCCCGTCCCGACTCCGATCGGCAACTACCTGCCGGTAAACCGCCACGGCAACTTCGTCTACACGTCAGGCCAGGGCTCGCGCGGGATCAGGGGCCAGGTCGGCGGGGAGTTGAGCGTCGACCAGGGCTACGAAGCGGCCCGCGATGCCTGCCTGAGGTGTCTGGCAGCCCTGAGGGGCGAGATTGGGACGCTCGACCGTGTGAAGAAGATCTTCAAGGTTCTCGGCTTCATAAACAGCGCTCCGGGCTTCGGCCAGCAGCCGGCGGTGCTAAACGGCTGTTCCGACCTCCTGGTGAAGATCTTCGGCGAGAACGGCAAGCATGCGCGCAGTGCCATCGGGACCTCTGCGTTGCCGAACGGGATAGCGGTGGAGATCGAGATGCTTGTTATCGTCGAGTAGGCCGGCCGGAAGTCGGCGCAGGCCGGTCAGACGCTGAACGCCTCCACGTACTTACGTATCACCGTCTCTTTGCTGTACTGGTCTATACGGTGAGCCCTTCTCGGCGCCGTGGCGACGATTCGCACCACCTCATCGAGCAGGTACGGGGCATACAGGTTATCCGGGTGGACAAACTCCGGGAAGCAAAAGGCCCTGGGCGCCACCGGCACGACCGACAGGTATATGGCCTCAAGCATGGCCACAGGCAGGTTGTCGCATAGCGACGTGGTGATGACCACGCTGGATGCGGCAAGTCGCCTGTGGTATTCGTCTTTTGTGGGGTTATGGACAAATTCCAGGCCCGCGCGCTTACCCGCCCGCAGCAGCCGGCCGAGGTCGGGGTGCCTGCCAGCCAGAGTCTCTGCGGGCTCGCCGGAAAGCTGCGCCACTCTGTATCCTTCGCGTGTCAACAGGCGCGCCAGTTCCACCACAAGCGTGGGGTTGCGCTCAAGCGCAAAGCGCTGGTTGAACACCACAAGCCTCTCGTCCTTCTGAACGCCCCTGTATGGCTCGAGCCTCTCATAGTCCATCGGGAACCCAGTGATGACAAACCGGCCCTTGTGCCTCGGATACGCCAGGACGGCGTTTTCGTAGCTCCACTCGGAGTTCAGGAATATCCGGTCGTAGTAGCCGAACCTGACATCTTCTTGAAGATCGACACCAAGTAACACCGATGGTTCAAAGACAAAACATCCGAGCCCGTGCACATGGCCAAATTTGCGACCCTGCTTCTGTTCAACGACCTCGATGACCGGATTCTGCGCCCAGGCGAAGAGCCAGATGTCATCGCTCGTTGACTGGATGAACTGAATGTCATTCAGCACAGCCGCGCAGCCCACAGAGAAGAAGTCTATGACTATCTTCCGGTGCGGAATGCCGCGCGCCTCCAGTTCGCCCGTCACGGCATCGTTGTACATCCCCTGCCAGTGGCCTTCCGAATCCGGGTAGGTGATGAAGTAGATCATCTTATGTCCTGCTCCACGCCCCGGGCGCCGTGGGAGTATGACCAGAGCACTTCGTCATACAGGCCCAGCAGCCGCGTGTAGTGTTGCTCCCACGTGCGCGATCTCGCGACCTCCTGCAAAGCGGACTCGCCCAGTTTCTTCGCCAGACCGGTGTCTCTGAGCACCCGTACGAGCGTCTGCGCGAGGGCCGTTGGGTCGCCGGGGGGCACCAGCAGGCCAGTGCGGCCGTCCTCGATCAGCTCAGTCACTCCCCCGACCGCCGATGCCACCACAGGCTTCCCTAAGAGCTGGGCCTCGCTTATCGCGAGCGGCGTCACCTCCTGTAGAGAAGGCAGCACGAATATGTCCGTTGCGCCCAAGATCGCGGGCACATCGTCTCGCCGCCCAAGCAGGACGACCGCTTGTTCGAGCCCTTTGGCGGCGATCGCACGCCGGATGCCGGGCTCATCCGGCCCATCGCCGACGAGCAGGCACAGGACCTCGGGCACCTGGTGCACCACGTGCACAAGCGCATCCAGCAGGCAGTCGTGGCCCTTCAAGGGTACAAGCCTGGCCACGCAGGTTATCACTTTCCGGCCCGCCAGGGATGGAAGCTCTTTGGGCCGCTGCCGGGCGCCCGACCAGTACGCCGCGGCGTCAAAGCCGTAGGGAATCACTCTCAGGCGGTCTGGCGGGACTCCAAACACCTGCCTGTATTGCCGCGCCATCCATTCGCTGGGCGTGATGGTCATGGCTGACCCAAAGATACCCGCCCGCTCTCTGATGAAGGTATAGCGCCACTCCATCGAGACATCTCCAGGGATCCTTTTCTCCACGAGCCACTCATACGCAAGAAGCCCATGAGTGGTGAGGACCACGGGTATGTTTGCCGGGAGCACTCGCCTCATCGCCCGGGCGGAGTGAACGTCATGGGCGTGGACCAGGTCCACATCGAGGCCGGCGCATAGTCGCAGCGCTCCGACCTCGTAGACGTACTGCTCCCCTTCCCGCTGCATCACCCATTCCGCCGGCAGCGGGTAGTCAGTGCCGAAATGCGACCACAGCCCTGGGACAATCGCACGGCCGGTGGCCCGTAGGTCGCACTGGGCGTCGCCCGGGGCGAGCCTGAGCTGGTCCCAGCCGTTGCGGGCGAGGATTAGCGCCCGGTTCCCTCCCCGTTCGAGCTCGGAAGAGAGCTTACGGAGGTATATGTCGATCGCGCCCGTGGCCGGGTAGCTCCAGTAGCTCGCGAGGAGCACGTTCACACGAGCAACTCCCTACTGCGTGAAGTATCCACTGTGGTTCTATCTTATGAAAGCGCAGTCATTATGGATGTGGGCTCATAGTATGTCTTGTGGCTCAACACCAAACAACAGGAGAACACGCATTGGCACGCTGCACGATCATCGGGATGGGACATATCGGAAAGGCGCTCTACGCCGACTTGAACGGACGTGTGGACTCACTCAACGGGCTCGACGCAAACCACGAGCGCGTCAAAGCGCTGAGGGAGCAAGGATATCGCGTCAGCACTGACCACACTGGCTGTGAAGGCACGGATACCTGGATAATCACTGCATCCACAGGCCTTGACATGAGCAACATGCTCGAAATCGCCCGCTCATTCGTTCCTGCGCCCGGCGCCCTCGTATCGGTGGAATCCACGTTGTCGGTCGGTACGATGGCTCGCCTGGCGGCCTACTACCTCAGTGAAGGCATCTCGCCAGGCTCTGACGTCTACCTCGTCCACGCCCCCCACCGGGTGATGTTTGGACACGACCACTCGACTCTAAGCATGCCACGGGTGATAGGCGGGATAACCCCGGAGTGCCTCGCCAGAGGAATGAGCTTCTATTCGCAGCTCGGTGCAAGCCTGGTGCCGGTCCAGGACATAAGGGTCGCCGAGCTATCCAAACTCGTGGAGAACTCCCTGCGCCACGTGAATATCGCCTTCGCAGAGGCCATCGCCGTGGCGTGTTCGCAAGCGGGCATGGACTTTCCGGCGTTACGATCGGCAGTAAACACGAAGGGCAATGTCCACCTGATGGATGTGGACTACGGCATCGGTGGGGAATGCCTGCCCAAGGATATCCGTCTCCTGCAGCACTTCGCAGGGTCCCCACTGTTCGAGTCGGCGATCCTGGCAGACCGGGACTACCAGCGCAACCTGCTGGACCATGCGCAGCAGGCAGGAGAGAAGGTCCTGGTCCGGGGCATAACGTACAAGCCGGGCGTCCCGGACGTGGAACACAGCCTAGCGCTGGATCTTGCGCTTGCGCTCCAGGACGCGGGCTCAAGCGTTGAAGTCTACGATCCGCTGGTGCCGCCCGCCGAGGTCTTGCGCCTAGGGCTTGTGCCGGCGGAGGACCCCTTCAACACTCAAGGCTACGACATCATCATCGAGCGAGGCAGAATCGTGCACGAAAGGCTGGTAGCTGATGTCCAGGATACTGGTGACAGGGAGTAAGGGAACGCTCGGGAGACGCCTGGTCCCGGCGCTTGAAGCGGCCGGCCATGAAGTGTGGGGGCTGGATACCTCTCACGGGCCCGACGAAAGGCTCATACGCGCGGATGTCGGGTCGTACCGTCAGCTGGAACGTGTCTTCGACCAGGACTATGACATGGTGTACCATCTGGCGGCGGAATTCGGCCGCAAAAACGGTGAGGAATACTACGAGACCCTCTGGCACACGAACGTGATCGGCACGCGGAATATCCTGGAGTTGCAGCTGAAAAAGGGCTTCAGGCTCATCTTCACGAGTTCGTCAGAGATCTACGGTGACGTGAGAGCGGAATGGCTTGATGAGGACCTGCCCCTGCGACAGACGATCATCCAGCACAATGACTACGCACTCTCGAAATGGGTTAGTGAAACGCAGATCATGAACTTCGAGAAACGGCATGACATCCCGGTCATGCGGCTCCGGCTCTTCAACGCCTATGGGCCGGGAGAGCACTACCATAGATACAGGAGCGTCGTCTGCCTTTTCGTGTACTGCGCCCTTCACGGCATGCCATACACCGTCTATGAGGGGTATCACAGAGTCTTCATGTACGTGGACGACCTGATACCGACGATGGCACGGGCCGTCGAGAAGTTCCGCCCCGGAGAGGTGTATAACATCGGTGGCCGCGAGTACCGTAGCGTCGAGGAGCTCAGCGAGGTCGTCTTGGGCGCCACAGGGGCAAGCCGCTCACTGGTCAAGTATGAG
>JAUYEF010000096.1 GCA_030691635.1 Bacillota bacterium | reverse complement strand
TCCCTACTCTCAGACCTATTCATGCCCTCTGACCCGTTCCGGTTCTGCCGGGCGCTCTCCCGCATGTCTGCCAGGCGCTCTGCCGCGGATGCCTGCGAGTTACCTTACGGTCAGCGCCGCGGTATCGTCCTCGATCCTGTCCAACACGAACCCGAGGTCCTGCAGGCCCTCTATGATGGCGCTCACTGCTCGTGCCGTGGACAAATGCCCGGGCCCGTCGTGCAGCAGGATCACGACATCACCCTTGGCCCGCCTGGCGCCATTCAGCACCGCGCGCATGATCTCCTCAGACGATACCCTGGGAAGCACCGCATCGCGACCGGAGACATTCCAGCCAACACAACGGTAGCCGCGCGCCTTAAGGACGCCCCAGTACGCGGGCGTGAAGTGGCCCGCTTCGCCGCCGGGAGCGCGCGTCAGCACAGGCTTTGACCCGATGATGCGGTACAAGGTCTCGCCGCACACGTCCAGAGCGCCCGCATAGGCTTCGGCCGATGCGTATATGGCGCGGTAGTCATGGTTCCATGTGTGGTTCCCCACAGAATGCCCCTCGTCCTTCATCCGGACGACAAGTCCGGGGTTCCGCGCAGCGTTCGAGCCTATCAGGAAGAAGGTTGCCTTGACGTTCTTCAGGGCAAGCACGTCAAGCACGAGGGGTGTGACATCCGCGCTCGGGCCATCGTCGAACGTCAGGTAGGCCATCGACGGCCGCATCGCCTGTGAGACGTCTCTGCCTCCCGGCGCGCCTGCGGCCCCGGAGCGCACATCGTCACGATGCGGAGCAGGCGGAGGCAAGCGTGGATCGCTGCCGGCCAGCACCTCAGTTCCGTCGTCTTTCCCATCGCCGTCGGAGTCGCTGGCCCATGGCGATGACCCAGACACCAGCTCATACCAGTCTGGCAGCCCATCGCCGTCAAGATCACGGAGGCCATGGCACTCGAATGGCCTGCCCAGCCAGTAGCTACCCAGCGCGACCATCTCAAGCCCTTCACCCACGAAGCGGTTTTCCACGTCGGCTTCCAGGTGCGCTCGCGAAAGCACCCATTGTGCCAGGTCCTGGACCTTTTCCGGGACCCCAAGACGCTCGGGCCCAGAACCGCGGGAACAGGTCTCCACCATGGCCGTAAGCGCCTGGACCGTCAGATGCCGGGGTCTCGACCGGGCGACGCTGGCCAGAGCATGCCAGAAGGGCGCGTCCCGGCGCTGGGCAGGCTCCCCTTCAGCCTGGAGAGTGTGGAGTTCGCGGAGGAGTGAGGCGGCCTGGATCAGGGCCCACTTCTGGTGCCAGGGCTCCTTCACTGAAGACAGCCCGGCTTCGAGCAGCGCCTCCTGAGGAGTGCTGAACGACTTGGCTCCTTCCGCTGACTCACCGGCGCGCGCCGCGCCGGGCCATACCCATATCCCCAGCGTCAACACGATGGCGCATGCGACAACCCGGCTCAGACCAGATCTCCTGCGGGCTAAAAGCATAGGGCCGGCATAACACCTCCGGCCCTAGGTTTTCCTGGATGCCCTGGCGGAATGCGGTCCCGCGCTGGATCACCTGGCGGAACGCGCCAGTGGGTCACCTGGCTAAGTGTGCAAGACGCTGCCTAAAGCCTCTTTATGGCCTCCTCATACTCAGGGTGTATCACGAACTTCCCTTTCTCCAGCACCTCATAATCCCATGGCTGTATGAGCAGCGCGTCGCTCTCCAATGAGTAGTAGTTCGGCCTGTACGAATCGGTGTGCACATAGAGGGTGAGCGTCCTCACCTTGCGCGCCCCCATCTTCTCGGCCTCTCTTCTCGCAAGTCTCAGCGTCTCTCCCGTGACGCTTATCTCGTCGACTATCAGCACACGCTTTCCCGAGACCTCCTCTGGCACCGGGACCAGGAGGTCAGGCTTGTCCCTCACCACGATATCCCTCTGCCTCCGCGAGATCCTGATCGGGTAGAAGTCTTTGCGCAGGATGGACGCCAGGATCGCCGCCGGGATGACGCCGCCCTTGGCGATACCCACGATGATGTCGGGGTCGAAATCCTCGTGCACCTTCACCGCGAGGTCCCGGCACATCTCCATGATGTCATCCCAACTCAGCTGGACGATTCCAGTGTGGTCATGCTCGTTCGTAGCCTCCATGGCCGGCACCTCCTGAGCGGTAACATCTAGTGTCCAGACTGGCGGGAAACCTTATACAGGGAAACACTCTCGGAACGCCGCGCCCGCGAGGGCTCCGGCACTTGTGTGGCGAAACCTATCTCCAGAAAGCCGTCGTCTCACGGGTCTCGGCGCACCTTGGGCCGGATTCGATGAGACTGGCTGTGATACCTGCATTTTCTCAGGTGGCGTCCGGGATCTCCGGGGGGAATCTCCTCTGGTCTTTGTCTCTAGAGATAACCGATCACTCTGGATGCGCATGGCCTGGGCGGCTGGGGGCCTGCTGGCGGCCGGTCTGCTATGCTTGGCTCTGGTCGCCCCTCTCCGAGGCGCCACAGCGAAGACAGTGATGACTTTGGCATCCCTTGTTCTGTGCTGGCCCGCCCTGCGCATGTGCTTCGTCCGCCATGCCAGGTACGTTTTCGAGCCTCAGCGGCTTGAGGTCTCGTACGGCGGAAGACTGTTGCTCGGTGTGCCGTATGACACCATCGAGTACACCAGCTACACCGCCGAGGCCATACCCCAGCACGGAGTGTCTTACCTGCCCTGGGGCCGGGGCATGCTGTATGTGGTCACACGGCCAGGCTTCCTGGTGACGGTGGACATGAGCGCCCCGCTCACCTACGTGTCGGGCTGGTTCTTCAAGCTCCCCGTCAAGAGGCTGCTGCTGACCGTGGACAGGTCGAAGCCATTCCTGGAGGAGCTGCGCCTCCGGGTCCAGCGGGCCGAGCCCTCGGGACCGGGGCCGCGGCCGGGGATCTGGGAAAAGGGATTGTGGTGAGGCAGGATGAATCCAGTTACCTCTGGGTTCTTGCGATGACAGGATGAGGAGGATCCGGACGTGAGTTTCTTAGACAAGTCGTGTGTGGAATTCTCTGAGGCGCTTGCATCCAAAGCTCCAGTGCCTGGAGGGGGAGGCGCGTCGGCCCTCACGGGCGCGCTTGGCGCGGCCCTTGGCTCGATGGTGTGCAACCTGACCATCGGCAAGAAGGCCTACAAGGCTGTGGAGGAAGATGTCAGGGCCATCCTGTCGTCCACCGAGCGGGTACGGCAGAGGATGCTCGCGCTGGTCGACGAGGACGCCGTGGTCTGTGAGCCTCTCGCCAAAGCCTATGGGATCAAAGCGGAAACGCCCGTTGAGACAGCCAAGAAGCAGGAACTCATGGAGACTTGCCTGAAGCAGGCGGCCACTGTGCCAGAGGCGATCGTCAGGGAAGCGCTCGCGTGCCTCGAGCTCCTGGAGGCACTGGCCGGCAAGGGTAGCAGGCTGGCCATAAGCGACGTCGCGGTCGGCGCCGCCCTGTGCAGTGCGGCCCTTGAGGGTGGTCGCTTCAACGTCGTCATCAACACATCTCTGATGAAGGACCGTGAGTATGCGGACAGGCTCGACTCGGAGGTCGATGGCCTGGTGACACGGGGAAGGGCGCTTGCAGAGCGTATCGTGGGTCTTGTTGAGCAACGCATGAAGAAATCATGACCTGGAGGGTATATCATGGCTGAGGTTTTGGCTGGCAAGAATGTGGTGCAGGCCCAGACGGGTGAGATCAAGACGCGCGTGGAAGCTCTTGTAGCCAGAGGCCTGACGCCCAAGCTGGCCATCGTCCGCTTCGGCCAGAAGCCTGACGACCTTGCGTATGAGCGAGGCGCGAAGCGCACCTGCGAGCGCACCGGCATCGCGTGTGAGACCCTGGAGCTGCCGGAGGACGCGACTGAGGACGGGGCGCTGCAGGCCATCAAGCGCCTGAATGACGATAAGTCGGTCCACGGCATCCTGGTTATGCAGCCCCTGCCCAGGCAGATCGACGCAACCAGGTTGCGGTTGCTGATCGACCCGGCTAAGGACATAGACGGCATGAGCCCGCTGAACAGCGCCCGAGTGTTCGAGGGCGACCCAAAGGGCGTTCCTCCCTGCACCCCCACCGCGGTGATGGAGATGATCCATCACTACGGCATTGAGCTGAAGGGTAAGAAGGTCGTCGTGCTGGGTAGGAGCCTGGTCGTCGGCAAGCCTGCGGCGATGCTGCTGCTCGGTGAGCACGCCACAGTGACCATATGCCACTCGCGCACCGTTGACCTCGCGGGCGAGGCCCGGCAGGCAGACATCCTCGTGGCCGCGATCGGGCGGGCCAGGATGGTCACCAGGGATTTCGTTAAGCCCGGAGCGATCGTCATAGATGTGGGCATCAATGTGGATCCGGACGGGAAGCTCTGTGGTGACGTGGACTACGACTCCGCCGTGGAAAACGCCTCAATGATCACGCCCGTGCCGGGCGGAGTCGGATCGGTGACCACGATTGTTCTGGCAAAGCACGTCGTGCGCGCCGCTGAGGCGTCTAGCGCGCCAGCAACGCTTTCCTGAGCCTTACCAGGATGGTTGCCGCTTCAGCGCGCGTTGTCTGGCGGTAGGGTTCAAAGAGGCCCGACGGGAAGCCCCGTATGATGCCGTCTGACGCCAGCCTGCTGACTGTGGTCCGGTATTCCGCGGGCACATCTGGGAACGGGCACGGCGCCTGTGTCCTGAGCCCCGTGGCATATGACAGGATGGATGCCATCTCCAACCGCGTCATGGCGGCGTCCGGCGCAAAGGAGTCACGGTAGTCCCTGAGCCAGCCTGCCTCCCATGCAGCGGAAACATAGGGCCAGCTCCAGTGAGCCGCGGCGTCCTCGAACGGAGGTTTCTTGACAGAAGGCGTCCTGCCCATGAGCGCGCAGAGCATCTTGATGAACTCCGCCCTGCTCACAGCCACGTCAGCCCGCAGCTTCCCATCCGGATAGCCGCTGAGTACGCCGAGGGCCCTGAGAACCGCCAGGTCCCGGCGTGCCCAGTGTGCAGCCGCGTCCCCAAGCGCTGACTCGCCCCCAAGCCTGATGATCTTGAAGCCAGGCTCCATCTCCCAGATCACGTTCGTGTTGGGGTTGAGGTAAGCTTTTCGGATCAGGTAGACGCCTTTCGAGGCCAGGGGAACTGTGACGTTGAACTCCCCTGACGGCAGGTAGACGTGGTCCAATACCGTGCCGTTGCGGTAGAGGCCGAGAGCGGGCCTCATCAGGCTCTCGAGCGGTTGCGCCCTGCCGCTGACCGCGACGCGGGCGCTTCGTGTCACGTAAGTGCCCATGGCAGCAGGCGCGTTGGCCCACGCCCACTCATCCTGGCCGGCCGCGAGTCCCATGCCGGTTATGGAGCACGACCCGACCGGCCCTTTCGACACTGCCCGCAGCACGAGTTCGGTGAAGGCTTTGCGCACGGCCTCGCTCGGCTGGCCGTACGAGCCCCTGTGAGGTTGCGCTGAGGATGAGAACACGACGCGGAAATCCTCAGCGAAGTTCTCGGCGGTCAGCCCTTCCCAGGCCCCCGTATCCGTTATGGGCTTTCCGCGAAGCTTGACGTACTGGTTCCAGAGCTCATTCTGTGCGTTCAGCGGCCCGAGGTACTCGAAATGGACCAGGTGTCCGGTCTCGTGGATGACAGTATCCCTGGGAAAGCCGTCCGGATCGAACCCCGGTGCCAGGGCCGACACCGCCGCCCATTCCTCAGGCCCCGGCTGGCTGGCGGTGAAAGCGTGGCCGGCATCTGACGAGAATACCCACGGCGACAGGTAGTACGCGAATCCCTGCAGTGTGCCTTTCGGCAGACCCTTTATTGATTTCAGCGCCGCCACGCAATCTTCGATCTTGGCGACGACCGCCCCCTGCACCGCCTTCAGGCCGCTCCTGTCGAGCCAGGTCCCATCCTCATCGCCGACGTCCAGTATACCAGGGTATGCCACCGTCGCAGGGATCCTCCCGGTGGCAACATACTCCTCCAGCGCATCCTCCCTGGCCCTCTTTGCGAGGCTCAACACGTGTATTCTCCTGGTGGAGTCCTTTCCGTACACGCGAAACCCGATCTCGCCGTCCGTGGTCGCACCCTGCCTTATCTCGCGAAGGAGCTCTCTCGAGACATCCGCGTACTCCAGGAACAACGCCTCGGCCTTTAACGCAGTGTCGGCGGAGGACGAGAGTAGGCCGTTCACGTGCTTTCTGTCGATGAGATGCCATGCTTCTTCGTCTCTCTCGGCCGGGAGAAGCACTCCGAGGGCGCTCTCTGCGCGAGCGGGGCTGAAGAGTAGGGCGACGACCGCGATGAGCAACAGCCACGGCATGTGGAGCCGGACTGAGCGCTTGTGAGATCGTGAATCGGCGGGTGCTCGCATCGGGTAATCTCTATCTCCTAGGGGTTAGTGCCTCCCCTGTTTCGCCACTAAACCCTATTATAGCGTTTCGAAAGGACTTACGGGCTTGTGGAGAGTAATCGGGCTGTCAAGGCCGTTTTCCCGGGATGCCGGCCGTCTATGGAGGGACTCTGTTGGGAGAGCACGCTGACCGCTTCATCGCGGCTTACAACAAGATCGAGCGATATCTTGAACGCCTGGTGGAAAAAGCTTCCGGTGGGGCTTTCCACAGGGGGTTCCCGGAGCTGGTCCGGAAAGCTTCTGACTTCAGCGCCGTGGTACGGGCGAACGAACTCGACCTGCGAGAGTTCGGGGAGCTACGGAACGCCATAGTCCACGGCAACACAGACCCGGGTGTCGTCATAGCGGAGCCGCACGATGAAGCGGTCATGCTCATCGAGCGAATCGCATCGGAGCTGACGGAGCCCGAGAAAGTGATCCCGCGGTTCGCAAAGGATGTCGTGTATGTAAAACCAGGCGAGACGCTATCCAGGATACTGTCTCTTGTGTACAGGCATCGCTACACGCAGTTCCCTGTCTATGAGACCGGGAGGGGAATCTCCGGCCTGGTAACCTACACCGGCATAGTCAACTGGCTTGCCCAGAACTACAGAGAGCCATCGTTTCACTCCCTCGACGTCACTGCGAGGGAGCTTCTCCGGTTCGAGGACCCTCAGGACAACTTCCGTGTGGTGGGGCAGGATGCGGATGTCTACGAAGTCAAGGAGGTCTTCGCCCGGAACATCGACAGGGCCAGCCAGAAGGTGAACGCAGTGATCGTCACGAGAGACGGCACACGTCACGCGCCGCTGCTCGGCATCATAACCCCGAGCGACATCGTGGGCGTCATCTGAGAGATAGACGCAATGGCTGGTGGGCGTCATCTGAGACACAGGCCCGCACAGACCCAAGGCTAGACGACAACACCCGGTGGGCAGCCCCACCGGGTGTCGGTATCTCCGGACGTAGCGGTCCGGCCTGCTTGCCTACTTGATCACGCCTTTCTTCCTCAGGGTTTCATCTATGTCACCTTTGAAGACCGTGCCAGCATGGATCTCTGCGATACGCTCGCTCTCTTCGTGAGACTTCTGTTCGGCCATCGTCGCCACCTGCGCTGCGAACTCGCGGGGCACTACGACGACGGAGTCCTCATCTCCCACGACGATGTCTCCTGGCATCACGACTGCGTTGCCGCACGCCACCGGCACGTTGATTTCCCCTGGGCCATCCTTATCGCACGATGAGGCGATTATCGATCGCGCGAACACCGGGAACCCCAGCTTGTCGAGCTCAGTCTTGTCCCTGACGGCACCGTCCACAACCAGCCCGCCAAGGCCTGCCGCGATCGCCGTGTTGGTCATGAGCTCTCCCCACACGGCGGCGTAGGTGCAGTTGCCGGTGTTGACCACGATGATGTCTCCGGGCTGGGCGACTTCCATGGCCTTGTGCACGAGGAGGTTATCGCCGGGTCTTGTCATCACGGTTACCGCGGGCCCGCATACCCTCATGGACGGATTTACAGGCTTTATGCCTTCGTCCATCGAGCGGAAGCGCCCCATCACATCTGCGATATTCGCGACTGGCAGCGCGGCAAGGCGCTTGATCACCGACTTGTCCGGTCGTTCCTTGAGCTCACAGATCCTGAAACCGAGTTTTCCCTGCACCGAACCCGCCTCCGATCTTATTGGCTCTAGCCATTCGTCAGAAACCTGTCGCGGTTTTCACGCTGAGGCTCGTGGCCCGGTTATCCAGCACTGTGGCCCTGAACTTCCACGTGGACCCGGGCGGAAACGTCTTGGTTTCGCGGGCAGTGTTCACCATCACAGAGCCGACTTGCTGGCCGTCGCGGCTCAGCAGGCCGACCTCTATCTCCATGTATTTGAGAGTCTTCGATGAAACGTTCGTCGCTGTTCCCGCGGCGAAACGTATGTTGTTCTCAACCACGAACCTGAGATCTGTGACCCTGAGGACGCTCTGTGAAGGCCCCTGCAGCGCTGGTGGCGCGGCTGTCTTTGTCGCAGGAGGGCTGGTGGTCGGAGGAGTCGTGCTCGAAGTAGGGTCGTCCTTACTTGGCGGCTCTGTCGTACCGGCCGGGGGCGTTACGGTCGCCTTGGGCGACACGGCGGCCTCAGGCGGTTTTGGCGCCTTGGTCATATTGAAGAAGTAGTTGGCGCCCACAATCAGCACAACGATGAAGCCCAGAACCCAGAAACAGCTTGCCCTGGAGACTCTTACCTCAGGCTCCGGCGGTCGGTACACGAGATAACACCCCGCTGTTTTCGCTACCATTCGGTCAAGCGATTTGGTCGAGACCTGGGCGCACGTCCACCTCGCGCAGCCCCGCTAGCCCTATTCTTTGGGCCGGCCCGCTTTCCCTCTACGGCCACACCCCCGAAATCAGGCAGGTGTGTGGCAACGCCCGGCGACAGCGCCCATTCACCAAAGAGTTCGTCTCAACTACGTGGGGTGTGTCCATATCCCAACCCTGGCTGCCTTCCGTCGCCGCCCTCCCAGATTTCGCGCATCTCCCTGCAACGGTCCAGGAGTGCGGCAAGGCTTCCCACATCCTGCACTCTCCCGTGCGTTAGCACCACGATCTGATCGGCGCGAAGGAACGCCTCCCGCCGGCTCGATGAGGCCAGGTACGTCAGCGCGGATGACCGGCGCAGACAGCAAAGCCGCCGCCAGAGTTCACGTTCGGTCTCCACGTCCAGAGCGCTCGCGAGGTCGTCCAGGACCAGCAGTTCCGGGGCGCCGGCGAGCGCCCTCGCCAGAGCGACGCGCTGAACCTGGCCGCCCGACAGCCTGGCGCCCCTTGGGCCCACAAGCGTGTCCAGTCCTCGTTCCATCCTCCGTATGTCTTCTGACAGCACAGAGTCGTACAGTGCCTTCTCCAGGCCTTCCTCCGGCACGACGCGACCCAGGAGGACGTTTGCCCTTATGGTGTCGCTCAACAGCACAGGCGCCTGCGAAACATAAGCGCTGCGTGGTGGGGTGAGAAAGGCGGCTGGGTCCTGCACTTCGAGACTGTTCCATGTGACCGAGCCCGTGTCCGCGGGCACGAGACCCAGCAGCGCCCGGAGCACAGTGGTCTTGCCAGAGGCCACCTTGCCGGCGATTACCGTGAGCGTCCCGCGTTCGAGATCGAAGCTCACGCCCGACAGGCCATATGCCAGACTCGACAGGTTCCGGACGGTCAGATGCGACAGCGGGCCTGGTTGGGCGCCTGACGGGACGCCCGGATGGGTGCCTCGTTCTGTCCGGGCGCCCGGATGGATGACTGGCTCGCCCTCCATCGTCTCCTCCAGGCCCGGACGTCCGGCGAAGTAGAAGTCGCGCCTGGCGACCAGGGCCGTCGCGGGCGCGCCCGACAGGATCTCCGCCATCCGCTCGAACGCCACGCCGGTCTGCCGGTACCGTGCGATCCAGGAGCCCAGGTACACGCTCCGGTCGGCGACGACCGCCAGGTAGGAGGCAAACAGCGTCAAGTCCCCGACACTCATCCTCCGGCCGCGCCAGACGCCTGCGGCCGCGAGCAAGATCACACCCATCCCCAACGCCGCGGTGCCGTTCTCCAGCAATTCAAGGAGCAACGTCACCCTGCGGTCGTTGAGCACCGCGCGCCGGCGGTCGGCGCCCAGGCTCGCAAAATGCGCTGAGACATGCGACTCGGCGGTGTTCAGCTTGATCGCGGTGATCGCGCCGAACGCTTCAGATATGGCCCCAGTGACACGGGCTGTCGCCTCTCTTGAGGCCCGGCGGTACCGCTCCAGCAGGAGGCCTGCAGCCTGCGATGTCGCCACAACCGCCATCAACGGGATAAAAACGATTAGGGCAAGGGTTGAGTCTATGCGGGAAAGGATGGCGAGCGCCGCGACCGATGAACCGAATGCCCCAAGTATGTCAGGGATGTTTGAGAGAAAATCCTCCACGTCGCCTGCGTCGTCTCTGAAACGGCTCGTGACGTCGCCGGCGGTCACTCTCAGGGCCGCCGCCCCGGGCAGGTCGAGAATCCTGCCCAGCATGTTGCGCCAGTAGAGCGCCATGGTGAAAAGCGACCGCGTGATATCCACCGGGCCCGCTGCCACCAGGAGAGCCGCCCGTGTCAGGGCGACTGCAAAGAGGGCCGCCACGAGTGTCCGAGCGTCAAAGGCAAGCCCGCCTTTTCCCTGTAGGCTATCGAACAGCAGCCTGATCAATAGGCCGGGGACAAGAGGACCGAACATGTTCAGCACCCAGAAGGCTGTGTGGGCCGCGTAAAACGGTCCGCAGCGGCGGATCGTCAGCCAGAGGAGAGAATCCCGCGGCACGCGGCCCGCGTCGCTCTGCCCGCCTGGGAGGCCAAATGCCGCATCCGGGGTCATACGAGCCAACCTTCCGATCCCGCCGCACGCAGGCGGTTATAGTGGGAGGCCCAGTTGGAGGCGAGGGTCGCCCGCTCACCGTGCTCTATGACTCGTCCATCACCTAGGACCAGGATATCGTGGGCCCGGTCCACAGTGGACAGGCGGTGAGCGATGATGATGCCGGTCCTGCCCGTGAAGAGCTTCGTCTGGGCTGCCTCCAGCACGGACTCTGTCGCCGGGTCGAGCCGCGAAGTGGCTTCATCCAGGACGACCAACCCCGGGTTCCTGAGGAGTACCCTCGCGAACGCGAGCAGCTGGGCCTGTCCGGCGGAAAGGCCTGCGGTTGCGGGGCCGGTCGCCCCCGCGCCGATCAAGGTGTCGAGACCATTCTCCAGTGAGTCATACCAGCCGCTGAGCCCGATCTCCCGGAGCGCCTGGACCAGATGTTCGTCGGGTATCTTCCGGCTGAAGAAGGCCAGGTTGTCCCTCACGCTTGCCCGGAAAACCTGCACGTCCTGCGTGACCAGCGCGACCCTCGACCTCAGTTCCTCAAGCGGCGCCTGGCCCACCGGCACGCCGCCCACGCACACCTCGCCAGACGAAGCGGAATACATGTTGAGGATCAGCCGCGCGATCGTGGTCTTGCCGCTACCCGTCCGGCCGATGAGCCCCAGCACGCGCCCCGGGTCGACGCTGAATGTGACTCTGTCCAGCACCTCTTCCCCATCTCCGTACGAAAACGAGACGTCGCGGAGGGCAACAGCCAGAGGCCCGGCGGGTGCAATGTGGACCGGCCCTGGGGAAGCGAGCCGGGCGGGCCCGGTGAGCGCAACGCGGGCGTCTTCCCTGCCGGTCGACAGCAGGTTCTTCACCCTGAGGCCGCTCGCTGCTGCACGCTGGAAATCCTGAAGGTCGTTGCGTATTGCGTCCAATGGTGTCCGGGCCATCTCAGCATAGGCGAAGACAAGGTAGAGAGTGCCTATGCTTATCTTCGCTTGCAGGTACAGGCCGGCTCCGATGCCGAGCGCGACAGCGGTCCCCGCGGAGTATAGGAACGTGCCCGCCGCCATCAGGCCGAACCTCATCATGCCAGACCGGCGGTGAGCCTGGTAGACCCTCCGAACTGCCTTGTGGAAGCGGCTGAGAATGTACGGCCCGGCGCCGTTAGCCCGGATGTCCTCGGTCGAGTCAAGCCACTCTCCGAGCTCTCCGAAGAACTCGGCGTAGACCTGCCGGAAACCTGCCCACCGGGGGACCGCCACGCGCCGCATATGCCAGAGCAGCACTATCGTGAGAACGCAGAACACGCTTATGCTCGCCCCGAGGACCCAGCTCATCCGCCACAGCACAAACAAAAGGCCCGTTAGCAGCAGGGTGTTCGCCAGGACCCCGGCGATGAGGCGAGAGTAGAGCGTCCCCAGCGCCGACGCGTCACCGTCGATTCGCTCGATCAT
>JAUYEF010000430.1 GCA_030691635.1 Bacillota bacterium | reverse complement strand
GGTGCCGGAACGTTCATTGAACACATCGTGACTGAGCACAAGTACAGGACGCTCGCCCGCCTGTTCATGGCCACGGACCGAATTGAAGTCAGCCCACCGGATCTCGCCCCTCAGTATTCGGGCCATGTGTCGCGACTCCCGGAGAAGCCTTCTTCGGCCAGTGCTTGCTCTTCACGCGGGTTCACCTTGGCACACTCGCGGGCGAGGCGGGTTCGAGCGGCGCGGGCCACCGCGTCGGCAAGCGCGGTTTCGACCGCTTGGCTTCGGTTCGCGAAGCGCCGGGCGGCGACAAGGGCATCGACACGTTCGAGCAGTGCAGCATCTACAGTCACGGCCACCTTCGTCTTTGGCATGGGATCCTCAGAAGTATGATACATCATCATACCACGAGAGCGGTCCAACGCCGGCTTGCAGCCGACGGCGGCGGGTGCAAGCATGAGCCGCCGCGGCTCAGCGCGGGCCGTTGGGCAGACGGACCAAACCATGGCGCTGGACGAACACAAGATTGACCGAGCCGTTCTGGCACTCCTGTCTCTGGGGTTGCATGAAAAAGTGAGGGCCTGGAAAGGTTTCGATTGGGAAGCCATGAACAGGTTGCATCAGAGAGGGCTCATCTCCGATCCGCGCGGAAAGGCAAAGTCAGTGGTATTCACGGAGGAAGGGCTTCGCGAAGCGCGGCGACTGCTCGAGGAGTTATTCTCAGCCTGACGAAACCCGCCGCGGCCTCTTCGGTAGCGAGCTTCGAGCCCTTCGCGGGGAAACGACTCGGTCCCTTCGGCGGGCGCGAAGCTCTTCCTTGGGTAGGTGAAGCCAGAGAAGGCAATGGACCCTCGAACAGCTCTCCAGTTTGTTCGACGCCACGGGATCGTACTTGAATCAGCTCACGGTGTCGTGGTGAGTCTCGTTGATGCTATTGCAGGAGAACGGGTTTCCGGCAATTGGTGGAGTCATCCGAAGAGCCACCAGATCTTCTGGCTAACTCGGGCCGTCCGGGAATCGCCTGAGGTATTGGTGTGCCGCCTCGTCGACGGCAAGATTACGTACGTGCATCGACGACTCTGGCCACCGCTCGTCCGGCTCGCTTCCGAATTGGATCCGGATCGGCTGGCCGCGATTCGCGACGTTCATACCGCGTCGGGCAAACACGTCTTAAAGGTGCGAGCCTTTCCGAATTGGGTACCACCTGCGGTCGCGGAGGCCGCGAAGCACCTCAGTGCGATGGCAGCAAGGGCCGAACTCGGTTCGTGGTGGGAGGAACGGGCGCACAAACACCGGGTAGCGCTGCCCAACAAGCGCCTGAACCCGACGCGCCCTTCTCGAAGAATCGCGTCGCCAAGGCGCGCGGGTTAGGCGCAGGCGTCAGGCGTCACGAGAGACGGACTGGAACATGCCGGGGAGGACCCCATGATTCGAGCAGTATCGAGAACGGCTTTGGGAACGACAGTCTTGGCAGTCTGCGTCCTCTTGTTGCCGGCGGACCCGGTCACGGGCCAGCAAACGAAACCTGATCCGTGGGAGCCGATTCGGTTCTTGGTAGGCACCTGGGAGGGCGGCGCCGAAGGGCAGGCTGGTACTGGGACCGTGCGACGCACCTATTCCTTCGTCCTCAAGGATCGTTACCTACATGAGACGAACGTCTCCACATACCCCCCGCAGGAAGCGAACAAGGCTGGCGAGGTCCACGAACACTGGAGTTTCTTCAGCCATGATCGTGAACGCAAGATTCTGGTCTTGCGTCAGTTTCACCAAGAGGGATTCGTGAATCAGTACACCCTGAATCCGGCCGAGAGCGGGCCTGGAAAGCTCGTGTTCGATAGCGAGCGTTTCGAAAACGTCGACAACGGCTGGAGAGCTCGAGAGACATACGATATCCGCTCCGTTGATGAGTTCATCGAGACGTTCGAGCTCGGCCCGCCTGGGAAGGAACTGCAGGTGTATGGCCGGAATCACTTCAGGCGGGTGAAGCGATAGCCGTGACGCCTAACAACGGCATGCAGCTAGCGGCGCTTCGCGCCGCAGCTGATGCCGAGCGTTAGGCGCAATACAGAAAGGGACAAGAACATTGAGAGCGAAAACCCCGGAAGGTCGCGAGATCGAACTGAAGCAGGACACACTGGCCGGGTTGAAGATGCGTCTCCAGGGGCCGGTGTTCGCGTCTGGCGACGTCGGCTATGAGGAGTCCCGAGCCGTCTGGAACGGCATGATCGACAGAAAGCCCGCCGTCGTCGCGCGCTGCCTCGGCATCGCCGACGTGATCGCGTGCGTGCAGTTTGCGCGCGAAAACGAGCTCCTGCTCTGCATCAAAGGTGGAGGACACAACATCGCGGGCCTGGCCACGGCCGATGGCGCTCTGATGCTCGACATGTCGCTCATGCGGGGCGTATGGGTGGACCCACAGAGAAAGGTCGCCCACGCGCAGGCTGGTTGCCTGCTCAGTGACGTGGATCGGGAAACGCAGGTGCACGGGCTCGCTGCCGTCCTGGGTTTCGTCTCGCTCACCGGCATCGCAGGACTCACCCTGGGCGGGGGGTTCGGCTACCTGACGAGGCGTTGGGGCTGGACGTCGGACAACGTCGTCGGGGTGGACGTCGTGACCGCCAACGCACGACTGGTGCGGGCGAGCAGCGACGAGAACGCGGATCTCTTCTGGGCGCTGCGGGGTGGTGGCGGGAACTTCGGCGTCGTGACCGGCATCGATTATGTGCTCTACCCTCATTGGAGCCGGCGCGCCAAACGGTCCGTGCGATCACGTGGTCGCGGCGCGCGGCTCATTCGCAGACATTCGTCGGACAATCGTGACTGCCGCGCAGAGCGGAGGAAAGCGATGCGACACGCCGGGGTCGTTCTGACCGCAGTCGATGGGTTCCTTCACCGGCCACTCCCCGAATGGGTGAATCCGGTCGTGGAATGGGCCGAGGCCCGCTAGAGACGATGGAACCACTCCTCCGGCGAGCCGCCAGACTGCTCGTCGTTGATCGTGAGAACCGTATCCTCCTCTTCCAGTATGAAGACGGCGGGCAGAAGTGGTGGGCGACGCCCGGCGGCGGGCTCGACGACGAGGAGACGTTCGAGGAAGCCGCAGCCCGCGAGGCGGCGGAGGAACTCTCGCTCACGCGTCCGACGCTCGAGCCCCTGTGGCGCCGAACCGTCGAGTTCGCCTTCCGGGGCCAGGCGATTCGGCAAGTCGAGCACTACTTCCTGATGCGACTGGCACGAAGTGACATCGTGCTCGACCAGACCGTGCGAGAGGCGCATGGCCGCGAAGGCATCATTGCCGCGCGATGGTGGTCGCTCGAGGAGATCGAGGCGACGTCAGAGCAGGTCTTTCCGGAGGACCTCTGCGAACGCCTCCGCAGCCGGCAGCCATGACGATGCCGTGTGGCAGGCTGACGACTTCAGGCAGAAACGGACGGAACCTGGTCGTCGAAGGGCTGGACGACTACGCTTGACGCCGGCGGCGCCGCGTTCGTAGACAACCAAGACGAGGCTGAACGTCATGAAGATCAAACTTACGAGTGTGCTCGTGGACGACCAGGACAAGGCCCTCAAGTTCTATACGGAGACTCTGGGCTTCGTGAAGAAAACGGATATACCGGCCGGGGAAGCCAGATGGCTGACGGTCGTCTCGCCCGACGGGCCTGACGACATCGAGCTGCTGCTCGAGCCAAACCGCAACCCGGCCGCCAGGACGTTCCAGGACGCTCTCTTCAAGCAGGGGATACCCCTGACGGCATTTGCCGTTGAGGATATCCGGAAGGAGTTCGAGAGAATGAAGCAGCTGGGCGTGGTGTTCAGTATGGAGCCAACGAAAACAGGACCTGTAACCGTCGCCGTGTTCGAGGATACGTGCGGTAACCTCATACAGCTCTATCAGGTCTAGCAGGCGCCACGCGATATGCCAGGCCGTGCCACGCGCGAACGCGAGATCTACTGGCGCCAGGCGGGCATCGAAGGCACGTGAGATCGCTTCGCTGAGGGAAGTGTGAGTGCCGCGCGACAGCTCAGTTTGAGAACTGGTGCCATGACGGAATCGTGGAGCACTCGACTGAGCCGCTGGGGGTTCAACTGGTTCCCGGCCTACCGCTCGACCGGAGCGCGCATCGAGCACATTGCCGCCGATTGGCAGGAGATCCGCATCCGCCTGAGGTTGAGCTGGCGCACGCGCAACTACGTCGGGACCATCTTCGGGGGAAGCATGTATGCGGCTGTCGACCCGATCCACATGGTCATGCTGATCAAGCTCCTCGGGCCTCGCTATGAGATCTGGGACAAGGCCGCCACGATCCGCTTCCGCCGCCCGGGTCGATCAACGCTTCACGCGACCTTCACGATCGCCGGGGAGGAGCTGGAGGCAATCCGAACTGATGTTGCGCGAAACGGCAAGACCGAACGTCAGTTCACGGTCGAGCTGACGGACGAAGCGGGCGAGGTGTGCGCCGTTTGCGAGAAGGTGCTGAGCATTCGGGCCCGACCGTGACGACACAAGACGAACGTGTCCGGCGCGCCGTTCAGGAAGACTACGCGATCGTGCCGTACGATCCGGAATGGCCGCGGCTGTTTCAGGATGAGAAGCAGCACCTCCTGAAGTGCCTTCCGCGCGATCTGGTCCGTCGTATCGAGCACTTCGGCAGCACGGCGATGCCGGGCGTGGCGGCCAAGCCAATCATCGACATCCTCGTGGAGGTGACCGACCTCGCGGCCACGCGGGCGCGCATCGTCCCCATACTCGAGGCACAAGGCTACGAGTACTTCTGGCGTCCAACGCACGGAGAAGATGGGCCGCCGTTCTACGCCTGGTTCATCAAGCGCGCCGCCGATGGGAGCCGTACTCACCACATCCACATGGTGGAGGCTCACCACGCGGAGCACTGGGGTAGGCTGTTCTTCCGCGACTACCTGATCGCGCATCCCGAAGTGGCTCGTCGGTATGAGACCCTGAAACGGGCTCTGGCCGCGCGGCATCCGGCGGATCGCCGTGCGTATACCAACGGCAAGACGGAGTTCATCCTCGCGGTTATGGCGGAGGCCAGGACGCAGGAAAGGGGCGTGCCTTCCGTGCTCGTGCTCGAAACCAACCGCCTCGCGCTTCGCAGGCTCTCAGTCGACGATGCGGAGTTCATTCTCGAGCTGCTGAACGACCCGTCGTTCGTGCGCTACATCGGGGACAGGGGCGTCCGGACCAAGGACGATGCGCGCAGGTCCATCCAGACCGGGCCGATGGAAAGCTACGAGCGCTTTGGCTTCGGGCTCTACCTGGTGGAGTTGAAGGAAACCGGAGAGCCGATCGGGATCTGCGGCCTGTTGAAGAGAGAGTCGCTGCAGGAGGTGGACGTCGGCTTCGCCCTCCTGCCGCGGTTCTGGTCGAAGGGATATGCTGTCGAGTCCGTGTCTGCCGTCCT
>JAUYEF010000041.1 GCA_030691635.1 Bacillota bacterium | reverse complement strand
GTCTTTCGGCCGCCTGCGCCGGTCGGCCCCTCCCGGTTGGCGCGCCGTCAGGCGAGAAGGCCGATAAGGGCCAGGAACAGCAGGAATAACACCAGCAGGAGGCCCTTGCTGGTGTACCACAACAGGACCAGCAAGAAAAGCAGCACGATCGCCGCGAACAGGATCGGCCGCACCACGCAGGAGAGCGCGTTCTGCAGCGAGGTCATTGTCCGGCGGCCAAACAGCCACTCGAAGACGTTCCTGAAGCTGCGCTCGATTCTTCTTCCGGGCATGCTCAACCTCCATTCAGGCAAGAGGCCTGCTTCACAGTATGTAGGCTGGCCGCAGGTGGCACATCGGATTGGCCGGAAAACACCGCCGCCGCAGCAAGCAGATTAGGCTTGTCCGTCGATAGACTTTCGAGTGATTGCATCTTGTATAAGTCCTTTTAAGCCAGCAATTACCCTGAGACCGAACCCGCTGCGACGAGGGGATCCTACATCAGCACCCCGATCTGATATCGCTGACGACCAAGAAGTGATTGCTAAGAAGTTCTTCCAGACAACCCGAGACCCAGTGAGGCGCCAAGGCGCCGAAAAACAGAAACCATATTGCCGTGGTTTCGCGGTCTCACTTGTATTCAATACGGTCCTCGGCTTCTCGCTCTACAGGCGGGAGATGCGCGGCAGGACGGCCAGCTAAACCATAGTCAATGGAAAGACTCACCGCCAGGGAGGGGCATCCGAATCAGCCTCCGTGGCAATCGCCGATCACTCGCTAGTCGAATGAGCAATCCCCGCTACCGCTTTTACCGGAAGGACGAACGCAATTCCCCGGCCCGGCTCGTCCAGATCAACTGCGCGCACAATTGCACTCAGTACCTGCTGCGTGCGCTCCTCAGGAAGCAAAGTAAGGACGACTTCCTTCTCCGGTTCGATTAGAATCCCGAAGAGCCGGGCTTGTTCATGGATTCCCGTTCCCCGACCGTGAAGGATGGTCCCACCCTCTGCACCTGCTCTGGTGGATGCCTGCACGACTCTGCCAGCGTCACCTTTGTTCACAACCGTGACTATTAGGTCAAACGACGGGCTTGACTTCATGACTATCTCCTCCGCGTATCCGTCCGCAATTGTCCCTCAGCCGCAGAATACAGCAGGCCCAGGGCGAGCACTGAAATGATCGGAGCCAACGCTACCAATGCAATTAAGCCGAAACCCTCTCGTAGCGGGTCCCGTCCCGGAATGACAGTGGCCGCGCCGATGCTGACGGCAAGAATGAAAGTAACCGTCATTGGTCCGGTGGCCACTCCTCCAGAGTCAAACGCGATTGCCGTGAACTCAGCTCTCACGTGGTACGAGAGCCAGAGTGCCAACGCGTAACCCGGCAGCAGGATGTACCACAGCGGAAATCCACACAGCACACGGAGCATGGCTAGGGCAACAGCCAGGGCGACACCGAGCGCCACAGTTATTAGCATCACTCGTCGTCCTATATACCCGCCTGAGGCTAGCTCAACCTGGTGATTGAGTATCGCGACAGCAGGTTCAGCTAATGTCGCGACGAGTCCGAGGAGGAACCCCATTGGCACCAAGAGCCACGGCAGTGGACTTGATCCAAGCTTTAGGCCGATCTGTTCTCCCGTGGGCAGGAATCCGACGTACACACCCTGCAGGAACAAAGCAAGTCCGATGAACGCCAAGACCAGCCCCCGCAGTAGCCGGAGCAAGTCCGCCTGACCGGTCCTGCGGAACCACAACTGGGCGATCAAGAACAAGCCTGCGAGGGGAGCTAGAGCCAGAGCGACCTCTGCTACCGTGTGTGTGAACCCTTCAATTATGATGGCTAGCAACGGGTTTACCACCTCGTCAGTATCCCTAACAGCAGCACAGCCACGATGGGGCCGATTGAGGCCAGACCAACATAGCCAAAACCGTCGCCGGAGGCCGTTCGACCGCTAAGAACGGACGCCACGCCGAGTCCGAGAGCGATGATGAATGGCACTGTCATTGGCCCGGTTGTCACGCCCCCTGCGTCGAAAGCCACAGGGAGGAACTGAGCAGGGGCGAAGGCCGACATTGCAAGAACGAGCAAGTAGCCGAGGGTCAACACGCGTCGGAGCGGGATTCCCAGAACCACGCGCAACAAGGCCAGAGCCACCATAATGCCGACACCAAGAGCAACCGCCAGCACGAGGACAACTCGCGAGATGACTCCTTCAGACACAAGATCGACCTGTTGTGTGAGCACGCGGACGTCGGGCTCGGCTACGGTTACGGCGATGCCCATGAATCCGCCAAGAGCGCACATTAGCCAAAGGTTTCCCAGCCTGGGCATGGCAGCTCCAATTGCCCGGCCGATCGGCAGCAGATCGGTCTCAGCGGCAAATAAGAACAAAGTTAGGCCCGCCACTACAAGAGCCAGCGCACCCAAGAAACCTGTTAGGGTTTCGCGTGGAAGCGGTGCAAACGTCAAGTGTAAAACCGTTACCGTCGCGGCGATAGGTAGCACAGCGAAGATCACGTGACGCCCGGTGCGGATAAGCGCGTTCATTCAGCATCACCCCCTGACTGCAACGTTAATCTTCATTGCCTTCTTGAACGGTGTCGTGCGGCCCTTCATTCAAGGGCGCACGCTCTCTTTGTCTAACTGAGCGGGATGCGATATATGCCATGATGGCGAAGATACTGGACTCCTTTACGCCTGGCTCTCACCTCTCCGTTGCGCCCCGCCCCCACCGCCAAAATGGTCGGGACAACGCGCAACGGGCAGGCGGAGCTGTGGTTTCGGCATTCTCTGCCTGCTCTAGATGGCCCCTGTGCGTAGCCAACCCAGAGAGGGTTGCTGGCAGGTATTCCTAATCTGTCTCTGAAAAGTGTGGGATAGGGTCCTCTTCGTTACGATTGTCAGCAGGAGAGCGTGCCCGGCAGCTGCCCTCGCGAACAACTTAGTCAAAGGAGAGTGCAGGTCCATGCTGAGGAGGAAGGTCACCGCTATTGTGGCATGGTCATCTGAGCTGCCTCTCTTGCCGTTTACAGTGGTCATGGCGCTCGGTTCGCTTCTGGCGCGGATCCTCCTCATCCCCATCCTGCTACTGACCGGGACGGAACCATCCGCCTCAGTTGGCGCTATGGAGGTCAGTCCCTGGCTTGCCCTCGTGGTGGGGCCAGCGGTCGAAACACTCCTCTTTCAAGCGCTTCCGATACGACTGGCGTCAGCATTGCGAGCACCAATATGGCTCCAACTGGTTGTATCGACAACGCTCTTCGGACTAGCGCACCTTTCAGGAGGAGTGGCGTCAGTAGCGGTGGCGGTCTCCGGCGGATTGGCCTTTGCGTGGGCATTCATTAAGTGGTCCCAGGCTTCCATCACCAAGGGCCTGTTAGCCACCGTCTTGACTCACTGCTGGGTGAATGCTGCCGTATACCTCCTGATTCAAGTGCTTCAGTAGGCTACGTCGAATGTGAAGGTTCCTTCGCCCCCCGAATCAGCAGCAATGCATATGGCAGAAAATGGGACTGATTGGGGGGGGGGAAGCTTGCCGGAGATGCGGGTTGGACTAATCGTGAGGAAGACGCTCGCGACCTTGAAGACGATCTGCGGCTGCAATGGCGCCAGGTTTTCCAGGTGTTTGTCTTCCCCTTCTACTACATTGAGAATACGCCTTTGCCCAATTGGGCGCAGCGCAGATCTGGCAGAACTATCAGGGCGATCCCCAGGGCACCATGGACCAATTCCGTCATGCCATCCGCCGAGGACATACGGTGAGCGTCCCAGAGTTCTACGCCCTGGCAGGGGCCAGATCTGTAACTGAGACAGAAACCCTAAGACAGGCGCGATGGGGGCTATCCAGAAACGGTCTTGTGACCTATAGAGTGTAAAGGTGCATCTGTGCGACCGCACTAAGGACCGATGGGCGTGACAGAAAGATTTGCATATTTTCCCCGATGAAGAAGGAGTTACAAACACAAAGCGTCGAACCATCGACATCCATAGCGAAACAGCTGGATGAGAGTTTTGTTCCAGGACCATCCCGATAAGGGCAAACCCACCGCGAGGTGGGGGCGCAAAACCACGGGTCTGGGAAACCAGATCGCCGGGCTGCCGAAGGGGGATCCTAGGGCGCAGTGGCGCCCGCTTTCCTGTCCTTTCCGC
>JAUYEF010000324.1 GCA_030691635.1 Bacillota bacterium | reverse complement strand
TCCAGGACGCGATCGACCAGTGCGGTGGGCTCTTGCCGGATGCCTGCAAGATCGTCATGGGCGGTCCGATGATGGGAATCGCGCAGCACACCACGATGGTGCCCATCATCAAGGGGACGAGCGGCATACTGGCTCTCGACGCGAAGACAACGCCGACGGAAGATCAATCCTACCCGTGCATCAGGTGCGGGAGGTGCGCCGACAGCTGCCCTATGGGACTGCAGCCGTTTGCACTGAAGGCATACACGGAGGCTGCCTGGTGGCCGTTCACGGAGCGCTACCACGCGCTCGATTGCATGGAGTGCGGCGCCTGCTCCTACAGGTGTCCCGCCAAGCTCGATCTGGTACAGTGGATCAGGCTCGCAAAGGCGGAGATACAGGCCAGGCGCAGGAGGGGGGCTTCGAAGTAGATGGCGGAGGAGAAGAAGTTCTACGTTTCCGTGTCACCGCATGTCAGAGATGGCATGGACGTATCAAAGATCATGGGAAGCGTGCTCTTGGCGCTGGCTCCGACCGCGCTCTGGGCGCTTTACCTGTTCGGGCTGTCGGGCGCGCTCATCATCGGGATGACCGTTTTCGCGGCCATGTTCACCGAGGTCTTGTGGCACAGAGTGAGAGACCACGATCGGGTGAAGGGACTCTATCCCTACATCGGCGCCGTCCTGGCCCTCCTGGTCGCCATGGCGGTGGCGCCGGCGACGCAGCCGGCACTGGCGTGGCTCGTGATGCTCGCGCTCGCGGCCGGGGTGTACGATCACACCCACTCGCGAAAGGCGGCCGGCAAATACGCAACGGACTGGAGCGCTGCAGTCACGGGCCTCCTCCTGGCGATGTGCCTTCCGCCGAAGACGGAATGGTGGATCGCCTTCATTGGAGGCGCCGTGGCGATAGCTCTCGGCAAGGAGATATTCGGGGGACTGGGGTTCAACATTTTCAACCCGGCGCTGGTTTCGCGCGCCATCCTGCTGATGTCCTGGCCGTCCTTGATGACATCGACGTGGTTCAAAAACCTGGGCATCGACGGGTCGACCAGTGCGACACCGCTTGCCCTTGCGAAGGACAAGTTGATTAAGGATGTCGGCGCGTATTACACGCCGCTGGCTTTCCGGAACACTGGAGGAAGCATCGGAGAGGTATCGGCGGTGCTGCTGCTGCTCGGCGGTCTGTACTTGATATGGAAAGAGATCATCGACTGGAGAATTCCGGCCACATACGTGGGGACGGTCGCACTGCTCGCGCTGGTCATGAAGGCCGACCCGCTCTTCAGCGTGCTTGCAGGAGGCGTCATGGTTGGAGCATTCTTCATGGCGACCGACTATGTGACGTCGTGTTCGAGCAACAACGGCAAAATCATATTCGGCATCGGCTGCGGCCTCATAACAATGGTGCTGAGACACTACTCAGGCGCTGCTGAAGCGGTGACCGGCGCGATACTCTTCATGAACATGCTCACACCCTTGATTGACAGGTCTGTGCAGCCCAGGCTTTTCGGCGTGGTCAAGGAGGCGAAGGCCAGATGAGCGGCAACATGCAGAAAGACATGGTGCGGTTCGGCATAGCGCTTACGGTCTTCTGTGCCATCGCCGCCGGAGCGCTCGCCTTCACCTACCAGGGGACCCTGCCGCGGATCCTGGCGCAGGCCAAGGTTGAGGAGGAGAAGGCCTCGAGGGTAGTCATGCCCGGCGCCGACTTCGTGAGGCGTGACGATCTTATGGAGAAAGTGGCTGCGCAGTTCCCGGAGTTCATGGGACAGGGCGCAGGCAAGATATTCGAAGGCAAGAAGGACGGAAAGGTCGTCGGCGCGGTCATCCAGCTGGCCAACAGAGGCTACGGCGGGCCGATCAGGGTGGCCGTTGCGATTCAGGATGGCAAGGTGACCGGTGTCACGATCATCGATCACAAGGAGACGCCGGGGCTCGGATCCAAGGTCAAGGATGAGCCGATGTTTGTGAAGCAGTTCATCGGCAAGACGGCAAGCGACCCGCTCGAGCCGAAGAAAGACGTTGAGGCGATCACCGGCGCCACGAAATCCACCAGGGGCGTGTCGGGGGCGGTCAAGGCGGCGCTCGCGATCTACACGAGCGTGTTTGGAGGGGCAGCGAAATGAACGGCTCACTATCTGTTCTAAAGAACGGGATTGCCAGGGAAAACGCGCTGCTGAGACTCATGATCGGTCTATGCTCCGCCCTTGCCGTTTCGGTCAGGGTGGAGAACGGCCTGTTCATGGGCGTGGCCGCCACGTTCGTGCTGGTGATGTCCAACATCATCATATCTGCCATACGTAAGGTCACACCGGACAACATCCGTATACCGATATTTCTTGTCGTCATCTCGTCGTTCGTCACGATCGTTGACCTCGTGCTCAAGGCGAATTTCCCTGCTGTCTACGAACGGTTGGGCGTCTGGATCCCGCTGATCGTGGTGAACTGCATCATCCTGGGCAGAGCGGAAGCGTTCGCGTACAAGAGGGGCATCGTAGCATCCGCGATGGATGGCATCGGGATGGGAATCGGTTATACTTGGGTGCTCATGGTCATGGGACTTGTGCGTGAGCTCATCGGTACAGGCAAGATAGTGTTGTTTGATCAAGTGGTCATAAACCTTGGGCCGAGGTTTCTGCCTCCGGTGTTCCTGGTGACGTTCCCGGGAGCGTTCCTGGTGTTCGGCCTGCTGATAATGGTGCTGAACATGTTCACGAACAAGGTGGGGGACTAAATGGGCGGAATCCAGAGATACGTGCTGATATTCATAGGCGCAGTCCTCGTGTACAATATCCTGCTCATACGGTTCATCGCCCTGTGCTCGTTCTTCGGGATATCGAACTCGATGGACACATCTATCGGCATGAGCGCAGCCGTGGTGTTCGTGATGATGGTGTCGAGCACGCTGTCGTGGCTCCTCTGGAACTACGTGCTCGCACCGCTGAACGTCGGCGAGTTCCTGTACATCCCGGCCTTCATCTTCGTGATCGCGGGGTTTGTGCAGCTCGAAGAGATGTTCATCAGGAAGACCGCGCCCACCCTCTACAAAGCGATGGGCATCTACCTGCCGCTCATCACGACGAACTGCGCCGTGCTCGCCGCGGCCACCGAAATAGCGAAGCCGGGCTTCCTGAAGCTTAACATCGCGTACAACTACGGCCTGGGTGAGGCGTGGGTATACACGTTTGGCGTGGCGCTGGGTTACAGTTTCGCCCTGATCCTGTTCGCGGCGATCCGTGAACGGATCGACATAGCGCCTGTGGCGAAGCCGCTCAAGGGTTACCCGATCGCGTTCATAACTTCGGCGCTGATGTCCCTGGCCTTCACCGGTTTCGCGGGGCTTCTGGGCCTCTAAGGAGGGCAACAAACAATGAACGTTCTAGGACCTGCCATAGCGGTCATGGGGATCATCGGAGCCATTTTCGGTATCGGGCTTGCGTTTGCCGGCTACAAGTTCAGGGTGCAGATTGACCCGCGCGTCACCCAGGTGCGTTCTGCGCTTCCGGGCGCCAACTGCGGTGGGTGCGGCTTTCCGGGTTGTGATGGTCTTGCGGATGCTATCGTCGGCGGCAGAGCATCAGCAGATGCGTGTAAGCCTGGCGGGGCGAAGGCGGCAGAGGCCATAGCGAGCATCATGGGAGTGGCGGTCGACACCACGGCCGAGCGCAAGGTCGCTCAGGTGATGTGCGGTGGAGGCTCCGGCCTGGCGAACGAGCGCTCGACCTATGTAGGCATCCAGACTTGTCCCGGCGCCATGCTGGCGGGCTCAGGGTCGAAAGCATGCACGTTCGGGTGTCTAGGCTACGGGACCTGCGTCAGCGTTTGCCCGTTTAACGCGATACACATGGGGCCGGATGGCCTCCCAGTGGTCGACAAGGAGAAGTGCACGGCATGTGGCAACTGCGTCAAGGCCTGCCCACGCGCGATAATCTCGCTCGTGCCGGTCTCGAAGGTCGTACACGTACGCTGCAAGAATACTGATCCAGGCGCCGTCGTGCGCAAGGTCTGCAAGGTCGGCTGCATCGGCTGCCAGATTTGCGTCAAGGCCTGTCCGACGAAGGCGATGCAGTTCGCCAAGAACCTGGCGTACATCGACTACGACCTGTGCAACAACTGCGGCACCTGCGCGCAGAAGTGTCCGACGAAGGCGATCAAGGATTACGCCGCCGTCGAGAAGCAGGCTGCCAGCGCATAGGCGCGTGGCGCAAGCCGTCACACAGCGCAGGCAGTTAGCACCCCAAAAAAGAAAAGCGGAAGCCCGGCCCCATTTGAGGGAGCCGGGCTTGATTCTTTTCGCTTGTATGCTAGGACAGGCTCAGGCTCCAGTTTTGAGGCGGCCGTCAATAATGAGAGGCTCCCCATCCAGCAACACGGTCTGGCCTGGGACGACGAAATCCAGGTGAAGGTTTGACTCATTCATCCCGCCGAAGTTCTTGTTCATGCCGATGGCAATATGGACGCTCCCCAGCATCTTCTCGTCCAGTGACACAAGTCCGGTGAGCTTCGTAACCCCAGGATTCAGCCCGATCGCGAACTCCGCTATGACGTCTTTCTCACCCCTGGCCGAGGCCAGGATTGCCTGGAGTAGGCTGACTGCGCTTTCTGAACCGGTGATCCGGCCAAGCCGCCCTTGGTTCAAACCAAGTTCAAGCCGCCCTGCGTCCTTGCCCTGGAGAAAGGCGTGCTCTATCGTAATCGTGCCATGGACTGAACTCTCCACGGGAGCGACGTAGACCTCGCCGCGCGGCAGGTTGGTCTTGTCCGCATAAACTGGCCTGCCCTTGTAGGACAGCCGGAGGTCATGGCCGAGCGGTGACTGGATCTGGACCTCACTATGCCCAATCTCGTTGATGAGGGCGATCCACTCAGCCGCCATCCGCCTCCGGCGCAACGGGTCCGCTCCCCGAACCTGCCCGCCGTGGTCCTGGATTTCGATCACTGCCGTCATGTCTTTGAGCCAGCGCAACTCATGATGGGGGATCTGCCCGAGGTATTCATCCGGAGCCTCTCTCCAGACGCGCTCAAGCAGCGATTCCATCACCAGCTTAAGCGACCAGTAGGCGCCACGCAGGCGGATGCCGAGGGCGAGTTCCTCAATGAGATCGAGTGAATGCGTGCTCGCCCAGATCCAGATGATATCGCCGGTTTTGACATTGAGTGTGTCCAGAGCGGCCCGCGCAAGGACCTCACTGCACGACATCCGGAGAAGCCCCTTTCCATGGGATCAGGCCACAGAAAATAGCGGACAATCAGGCTGCCGGTACTCATCTCGGCCGGATGTCCTGCGCGAACAGCGACCCCAGACCGCCTGTGTGGACGTAGCATGCAGCTTCTGTCACCGGGATCGTGCCTCGGGCTATCAGGTCGAGGAAGCCGCCCAGCGTCTTGCTGGTGTAGACATCCTCGCACAAGACACCCTCGCGACGGGCTAGATCGAACAACGCTTGTCTCGACATCGCGGTCGGGACCCCATAGCCAGGTCCAAGGTACTCGTCGTAGACGGTCATCACTTCTTCGACCGGCGTCTTTGGCGCAAACCCCACAAGAGACTCTATCCTGCTGCATAGGTCGAGAAGGATACGGTACAGCACTGGGCCGGGGTACTCGACGCTGATGACGTGGACGTGGAAGGGATGGCCGAGCATGGCAGTCCCGAAGATGAAGCCGCTCGCCGTGCCGCCCATCGCGCCGACCATTCCGACGTGGCGCACGGGCAGGTTCATGTCGCGGCACTGGGATGCCAGTTCGAGCGCGGCCTGGACATAGCCTAGGGCGCCCCGAGGCGTGGAGCCGCCACTGTCAATCACATAGGGGCGACCGCCGGCAGCCCGTGCCTCACGCGCAACCTCCTGCATCATCGCGTCGCGTTCTGCTTCGTTTCCCCTGCCCATGAACCGCGACTCCGCCCCCAGGATTGCGTTCAGCAGCATATTCCCACGGAGTTCCGCCGGAGGTGTATCGTTATGCACAAGGATACACCGCAGGCCGGTTCTCGCACAGGCGGCCGCAGTCAGTGCGCAGAGGTTTGATTGAAGGCCCCCACCCGTGATCACTGTGTCCGCTTTCTCCGTAATCGCGTGCCCGAGCAGGAACTCAAGGCTTCTCGTCTTATTCCCGCCGAGCCCAAGGCCGGTCATGTCGTCGCGCTTGATGTAGAAGTGGTCGTGCCCCACCAGGCTGCCGAGACGAGGCAGGCGTTGGAGCGGTGTGGGGAATTCACCGAGGCTGATCCTAGGAAGGTGTGATATGTCCATGCCTCTAGGCTAATGCACCTGCTGGTCGTATTCAAGGCCCATCAGTCCGATGTACTACCGCCTAGCGATAAGCTCATTCTCAAGTGACCGGCAAGAACGTCCCCCGTGGAAGCGGGGATATTTCCAATGAGCCTCAGAGAGGACTCCCGGTTGCTCGTTCTGTCCTCGGTGGACCGCGGTAAGCGGCCTGCTAAGGAGGCGCATGAGCATCTCTTGCACACTCTAGCACGCTGGTCCGCCCAAGCCGCGCCCTGTTACTTGTCTGGCTTCGGCAGTATGCCGAGAGAATCGTGCCCCTACGGCATGATACGCGCTCGAATCTTCCCTGGCGGGCGATGTGCCCTGAGGTGTCGCGCTTCCCTGACTTTCCGGCAGACACACCGAGTGCGGGGAGTGAACTCCTGGAGGTCAG
Source organism: Bacillota bacterium (assembly GCA_030691635.1). Lineage (GTDB taxonomy): Bacteria > Bacillota > Sulfobacillia > JAUYEF01 > JAUYEF01 > JAUYEF01. The sequence continues at coordinate 2,403 of JAUYEF010000324.1, read as the reverse complement.
ACCTGGCTGGTGTGGCCAGCGTCTGCCAGATACCAAGGCCCACGGCTTCAGGCTGCATTCGCCGCGAGAGCAGCCATTGTGACAGCCTCGCATGCGGTGTTACAATGGACATACGGACCAGGCCCGAGGGGTTTCTTCTCCAAATTCTCCCTCTGAGCAGCGCCCTTCGTTCCCCAGCCATGCCTGCAATTGGCCTCAAGCAGACAGTCAATAAACGGCTCCATGCTTACGAAGATATTATCGAATAGCCACTTATGCTCGATGTCGAACCGCGTCGAACAGGCTGCGCCAGAGGGTCCTCGGACCACGGGAGAGAGCACAGCCAAGTCTCTGCCAGCCCCAGCAAAAACCATGTGCTGAGATGCGGTTTTGGGAACGCGATTAAGGCAAAATCAGGAATAAGTAACTCTTTCTGGGCAAATTATCAATCACAGGAAATGATGATAGCAAGGCGAACTGTAGAGTGCGCTGACAATCTTGGGATCTGGGGGGCGGAATGTGCGAAGAGACAGAAGTCCGGGCTTACTTCTTGTCCTGGTCCTGATTGGAGCTCTCCTCGGCAGCATAGTCGGAGAAGCGCTCACCAAGTCGGTCCCGTTGTTGGCCAGGGGCGTGAGTATCGGAGTCGAGCCTCCGGTAACGCTTGATCTCTTCATCTTGAAGCTCACGTTTGGAGTCAGGATGAAGCTGAATGTCGCCTCGGCGGTGGGTATACTGCTTGCCTTGCTGCTGTTCAGGAGGGCCTAAGGGAGTGGCCCACAGGCGCATAGTCCTTGCCTCTTCTTCGCCGCGCCGGCAGGAGCTTCTATCGAAGGTCGGCCTGGATTTCGAGATCATACCGGCCGAGTTTGATGAGAGCGCAGTGTCCGGCGCGCCGGACCAAGTCGTGAAGGCCCTGGCGCTCGAGAAGGCTTCGGAGGTTGCCCGTCAGTTGGGGGTCGGCCTCGATGCCGTGGTGATCGGCGCAGACACGATAGTCTACATAGACGGCAAGATTCTCGGCAAACCGGCAGATGACCGCGAAGCCGGGCTGATGCTCGGCATGATCAGCGGCCGGACGCACGTTGTCTACACTGGGATCGCCATGATCGACACGTTGACTGGGAAGACGCTCGTCGAGTGCGAGGAAAGCCGGGTCCACATCCGGGAACTTGCGCCCGACGAGATAGCCGCGTATGTCAGGACCGGCGAGCCGAGCGACAAGGCCGGCGCATATGCAGTGCAGGGCGTTGGGTCAGTGATCGTTGACAGGATTGAAGGGTGCTATTTCAACGTGGTCGGTCTGCCCATGTCACGGCTAGCCCTGATGCTCAAGGAATTCGGGGTCAGTATTCTGGGGTAACACCTTTGAGGTACATGTTCGCGGTCCCGGGCGCGTGGTGGCGGAACTGGGGGAGAACCCTTGACATTGTCACACGCAGCCGGAGACGGCCGCGTCCGGATGGCGGACCTGCCCGCGCAGGACAGGCCGCGGGAACGGCTCGAGAGACTCGGCACGACCAACCTCAGCACGGTGGAATTGCTAGCCATACTCATCGAGACAGGAACCAGGAACCGGAACGCGTTGGACGTGGCTCAAAACCTGTTGTCCTGGGCGGCGGAGGACGGGGCGCACGACGAAGGAAGCCTCCGCAGGATCCTGCAAGCGAGTTTCGAGGAGCTCTGCAGGCTTGAAGGCATAGGCCGGGGCAAGGCGTGCAAGATCAAGGCGGCGCTGGAGCTGGGCCGGAGGTTGACAGCTGAGGCCCTTCCGAGAACTCTGATCAACTCGCCGCGCGATGTTGGGAACCTCCTGATGGAGGAAATGCGTCATCTTGAACAGGAGCACTTCAGGGTTGTACACCTGGGCATCAAGAACCAGGTGCTCGGAGTGGACCTTGTGTCAGTGGGCACGGTGGGAAGCTCGCTCGTTCACCCGAGAGAAGTGTTCAAGCAGTCGATACGGAAAAACGCGACCGGCGTGATCCTGGTGCACAACCACCCGAGCGGCGACCCGAGTCCCAGCAGGGAAGACGTCGAGGTCACCCGGAGGATCGCCGAGGCCGGACGGATCCTGGGCATAGAAGTCATAGACCACATCGTCATAGGCGACCGCAGGTACGCGAGTCTTAGAGAACAGGGCGCGGACTGGGGTCCCGCATAGCGAGAGGACCTGGGGACATCACGAAGGGGGTAGCGGTCTTGTTTGATTTCCTGTTCAACATGTTTTCCCGCGACATGGGTATTGACCTTGGCACGGCGAATAGCCTTGTCCACGTAAAAGGCAAGGGCATTGTGCTTATGGAGCCGTCGGTGGTCGCCATCCAGCGCGACACGAAAGCAGTGCTGGCAGTCGGCAACGAAGCAAAGCTCATGATCGGCCGCACCCCTGGGAACATCATTGCGATCAGGCCTATGAAAGAC
>JAUYEF010000264.1 GCA_030691635.1 Bacillota bacterium | reverse complement strand
AGCTCACGGTCGGCATTGTCTATGGTGTTCACCATGAAGTCGACGCCGACCATACGGGCGGCCACCAGCGCTTCTTCGTGAAACGCATTGCCCCCATACCAGCCCATGGCCGGCTCGTAGGGCCTGATGGGCAGCGAGTGGTGCACATTGAGGGTCCGCAGGCCGGCGACCCCCGGCAGGATACTCTTCCTCCCGCCGCTGAATCCCGCGGAATGGTGTGGAGTGACGAGACCTGTGATGATTTTGAGACCGGCTTCCGCCACCACCCTGTTGATGTACAGCGGCACGCCGCCGGGCGTGTCTCCGATATGCTTCAGCGAGGATTCGTCGGCGCCATCGTGATGCACGATCCTGAACCGCCGGATGACCTCATCGCCGAACATGCTGCGCAGCTGCGGAGGTGTGTTCCGCCGGTGGTTGCCGTACGCCACGACCAGCGTTATACGGTCATCACCAATGCCTGCCCGGGCGAGTTCCTCCGCGATGCTCGACACGAGCAAACCTCCGGGATAAGGCCTGGTGATGTCGTTGACGACGATCACAGCATCCCTGCGCCTTCGGGCAACCTCGACGAGAGGTTTCGACCCCACCGGGTTGGCCAGGGCAGCCTTAACGCAGGAGTATGGGTCAGGGACCCCGGCCACGCTTTCCGGTCGCATCACGGTTAGCAGGTTCGGCACAACCGCCTCGATGGAGCCCTTGCCGAGTGGCACATGGACACGGGTGCCGGGTTTCTCGTGTGTCAATCCGCCATCTAGCACTTGTCGCACCCCCCGCTACTCACTTCCCTGGTCCGGGAAAGCGCACCTGCCCATCGGCATTATTCAGCTTGTGTATGTCTTCACTTTTTTCCCACTTGGCAGGAAGTCCCAGGGTTCCCTTGAAAACAGGAGGTGAGGCGTGCCTGGCCCGGATCCCCTCTCCTGCGCGAGTATGACCCGAAGCCCGGGCACGACCATCCAGAAAGGGGTGAACAGAGCTTGTTTATCGCCGCACGTTTAGTCACGCTTTACATCTTGCTTCTGCTCTCAGGAGTGATAGTGCTTCAGATCGAGCGGGCCAAGCGAGGCTTCAAGGTGGAGCTTCGACGGATCGCCGGGCTGGAGGCGATGGACGAGGTGGTCGGCAGGGCCACGGAGATGGGCCGTCCCATCCACTTCTCGGCCGGTGTCGGCAACCTCACCACGCGAGGCGCGCCCGCGATGATGGCCTCGCTCGAGATCCTCGGTCATCTCGCCTGGATGTCCGCGAAGTATGGATCAAGGGTCATCACCACGGTGGCTCAAGGGGACGTGTTCGCAGTCTCGGAGGAGATCGTAAAGGGAGCGTATCTGAGGGCAGGTCGTCCGGACGAGTACACCCCGGATATGGTCCGGTTCCTCTCGCCGAGCCAGTTCGCGTACGCGGGAGGCATCGCCGGGATCATCAACAGGGAAAAGTGCGCGGCCAACGTGATAATCGGGCACTTCGCAGCCGAAGCCATCTACATCGCGGAGAGCGCACACCTGGCAGGGGCGATCCAGATCGCGGGGACGACCAACATGTACCAGCTCCCGTTCTTCGTCGCTTCCTGCGACTACACACTCATCGGCGAAGAGATTTTCGCGGCCGGCGCCTATTACTCCAAGAACCCTGTCGACCTCGGGGCTCTATCAGGCCAGGACTTTGCACGGGCCTTTGCGATCGTGTTGATGTTGCTCGGCGTGGCCCTGGCTACCATGGGCGACAAGAGCCTCGCCGACTGGCTCAAGTGAATGGAGGTGACGTTGAATGCGTACAGGATTGGCCCTCGCGATAGCCGTAGTGGTCGGCATCGGCATGACGCTTGACTACTTCGTCAAACTACCCGCCCTGAACAACTCCATGGCTGACGTCAGGAACTGGATGCCCATAGTCACCAGCTTCGCCGTCATGGTCGGAGCCGCGGGCCTGCTCAATGTGCACTACCGCAACATCCAGCGCAAACGCGGCGTCTGGTATAACAGCGTCGTGCTCTGGGTCGTCATGATGTGGACGATAGTCTGGGGCATCAGCTTCGGAACCGCTGACAAGACCTACATCTTTGTATTCGACAACGTACTAACGTCATCCAGCACGACCCTGTCGGCAGTGGGGGCGCTTTACCTCGGGTCGTCCGCCTTCAGGGCCTTCAGGGCGACAAATGTGAACGCAGCCGTCCTGCTCCTGTCTGGCTCTATCGTAATGCTGGCCCAGGTGCCGATCGGCGAAGCCATCTCCGGTTGGATTCCCGCCATGGGCGATTGGATAATGAACATCCTGAACACAGCCGGCCAACGAGGCATCATGATCGCGAGCGGCATCGGCTTCATGACGGTGTGCGTGCGCATCATGCTCGGCTACAACCGTAGCTACCTCGGCTCGGGCCAGTAGGGGGTGTGCAGGATGAACTTCTGGACCAAAATGCAGGGCGTCGACGCGCGCATCATCTATATTTTCATGGTGGTCGCCATCGCAATCCCCCTGGTCAAGCCCATAGGCCTGCCCATGAGCATCATGCCGACCACACTCCAGGTTTTTGAGTTCATCGAGAAGCTGCCCTCAGGGTCGAAGGTCTACATCTCATTCGACTACGGACCCGGACAGGGGCCCGAACTCAACCCGATGTCCACTGCCGTCCTCAACCACTTCTTCAAGAAGGGTTTCAAGGTCTATGCCATGGCCTCGATCACCGAAGGGCCGATGGTCGCGCAATCCATGCTGGCCCCGTTTGAGACGCAGGGCAAGGTCTACGGCAAAGACTTCATCAACCTCGGCTTCTTCGCAGGGGGTGAGGCCGGGTTGGCAGCCCTCTGCCAGGACATCCGCAAGGTCATCTCGCGCGACTTCAAAGGGACTCCGCTCGACCAGATCGAGATGATGAAGGATGTCAACAAGATCACAGACTTCGCCCTGGGAGTCACCGTGAACTCGGGGCCAGGCGGCTACGGCACGCCAGAGGTCTGGGTGAGGCAGGTCCCGATAGTGTACAACACCCCATTTGTGCTTGCGCTCAACGCCGTCATGACCCCCTCCAGCCTGCCGTTCCTACAGGCGAAGCAGATAACCGGCCTGCTTGGCGGGCTGCGGGCAGCCGCGGAGTACGAGCTCTGCCTGAAGCAGCCAGGGATGGGCGCCGCCCTGATGGACGCGCAATCGGCGGCTCACGTGGTGATGATAGGCTTCATCATCCTTGGAAACATCGCGTATTTCTCGCTGCGCCCAAAGCGCCGCTCGGGAGGGGTTTAGATGGACACAGCGACAGTGGTCTCGACCATATTCACGTTCGCCCTGTTCAGCTTCATATTCTGGAAGGACAATCCGGTCTACAACATCGCGGAGCACATATTCGTCGCAGTGGGCGCGGGCCATGCCGTGGTCGCATCCTATTTCGTGCTCAAGGGCTCGGGCTGGGACCAGGTGGCCAAAGGAAAGACCGGAGTGCTGATACCGATCTTCCTGGGATGCCTGCTATTCGCCAGGTACTTCAAAGGCGTTTCCTGGCTGACGAGGCCGTCGGTGGCCATCGTGGTGGCTTGCGGGGCAGGCCTGGGCCTCAGGGGGGCTATCCGCGCGGACTTTCTCGACCAGATCAGGGCATCCTTTCTGCCTCTCACAAACCTGAATAACATCATTTTCATCGTCGGCGTGGTGTCAGTGATAGCGTACTTCTTCTTCACTCAACACTACACGCGCATCACCAAGGGGCGACTCTCAGTGCTGACCGACCTCGGGCAGTACTTCATGATGGTGGCTTTCGGGGCGTCTTTCGGCCAAGCCTGTATGGGCAGGCTGTCGACCCTCATTGACAAGATATCGTTCCTCCTCAAGACAGTCCTCAGGATAGGCGCCTAGTAGTCCCACGCTAGAGCGGACGGCGGCGCCGGGCACCATGCCCGGCAGCCGCCGTCGTTCTTTCAGGCCGATCCCCAGGGCACCGTTGAAACAAGCAAGATGCGGGCTTGCGTGAATCTTCAATGGAGCACTTGACAAATGCCCGTCAGTTCTATAACTATAGAACTGCACATGGCGTTCTACAAGGGTGGTACAATGTACGCGGTTCGAGTGCACTGGACGCCCGCTTGTGAGCTCCTGGCGAGCCTCGCCGCCGTGGCGAACAGAAAGGTCTACCGCACCATAGACATGGGGCATACCTGGCGGGACGGGGTGATGAAACGTCTCCCAGAGGATGTTCGTGCGCTCATGTCCGGCGAACCGCTCGCGCAGTGGGCTTTCCCGATGAGCATCGCGCACATGTCGCCCGCCGGCGAGGCGACGGGGTTCATCGACTGGCTGGCCTTGCAGGAGCCCGGGGCTCTCTACGCGGCTTTCGCCGCAGTATGTCCCGGTGAGCGCATTCCACAACCCGGCGACCTGGAGCGTAGGCGCGAGAAGTTCGTGAAGGTGCTCAAGGCCCTGAACGATTGTTACTTCAGCAGTGTGGACCCCAGGATACTGGAGGCACTGAAGGCGGACGCAGAACAAAAGGCGCGGCTTGTCTCCGGATTACCGGGCCGAGAGATCGTGGAGTTGGCCACCAACGGTCTGCAGGTCGATGATACGCCTGGACTGGACTCAGTAAGGATTACCCCACAGTACCACTGCCGGCCGATGAACTTGATCGATATCTACGGCACAAACGAGATGGTCTACTTCTACCCGGTGGAGACTCCGGAGGATCTCTCCGACGGCATACCCCAGCGCCTTTTGCGGATGGGCGACGCAATATCCGACGCGAGCCGGCTCAAGATACTGAGGTTCCTGAAATCCGGGCCCCACACGTTCACTGAGATCGTGGGTTTCACAGGCCTGTACAAGAGCACAGTGCATTACCACCTTGTGATATTGAGAGCCGCCGGTCTGCTGACCATTCACATGTCAGGTTACGAGGCTGACAACTACAGCCTCAGGCCCAAGGCCATAGATATGCTGGCTTCGACCATGAGATCATTCCTGGGGGTTGAGAAGGCATGAGTTCCGCATCGAGCACGAGCACGCCGCCCAATGGGTTCAGGACCTTCCTTATCGTATGGGCAACCCAGGCGCTTGCGGTTTTCGGGTTTATGGTGGCGTTTTTCTCACTCACAGTCTGGCTCACACAGGTGCTGTACCCTGCGCCCGACCAGCGTGCCCAGCTCAGCGCGGCACTATCGGCGGCGTCGCTCGCCTGGGTGGTGCCGGGCCTCGTCTTCGCTCCGCTCGCGGGATCATGGGTGGATAGGCACGACAGGCGTATCACCATGATGGGCGCGGGCGTCCTCCAGGCAGTCACGACGCTGGCGCTGCTGTCCTTGATGGTGTCGGGCCGCCTGAACCTGAGCCTGCTGGTCGGACTGCTCGGGCTGCTCGCCGCGTCGAACGCCTTTCATGCCGCCGCCTTTGACACTTCCTACGTGATGCTCGTGCCCAGGTCGCTGTTGCCGAGGGCCAACGGTATGATGCAGACGGTCTGGTCGCTGGCAACTGTGCTCGCGCCAGGCACGGCGGCCATCATTCTCGCCGTGCCATCACTCGCCAAGCAGGGCGCCATCGGGGGCGCTCTCGGGGATGCGCTGGCGCGCCTTCAGAACGGAGCCCCCCTCTCACTGGCACTACAGGCGACCACCTTCGTGATAGCTGCGGTAGCTCTTATCTTCCTGAGGATCCCGTCTCCAGAGGCCGCGGATACGCCAGGTGGCGCACGCCACAAGAAAGGGCTCTGGTCCGACGTCGTCTTCGGGGCGGACTACATATGGCAGCGCCGCCCCTTGCTCTGGCTGCTGCTGCTCTTTGCCGTCATCAACCTGGTCGGCTCAACGGTCGGGATCTTCCAGCCACTGATGCTGAAGTACAACGCGGCCGCCGACTGGGGCAAGCGCGGGTTCACTTTCGAAACCGCGCTTGCCATGCTCGGGACTGCGGCGGGGGCGGGCGGTGTGGCGGGGGGCTTGATCGTCAGCACGTGGGGTGGGCTCAAGTCCAGGCGCGTGTGGGGCGTCCTCGTGCCGCTCGTGGTCCTGATGGGGGCATACGTTGTCTATAGTCTGTCGCCCTTCGTTTACCTGATGGCAGCGGCAATGTCTATCGCCGCCTTCACCGGGCCGGTCGCAAACGCGCATTCACAAGCGATCTGGCAGGCGCAGACACCGCCGGAACTCCAAGGAAGGGTCTTCGCAGTGCGGAGAGTCGTCGCGCAGTTCACCGCCCCGATTGGCATGATGCTTGCCGGTTGGGCCGGAGGACGGTTCAACCCTGCATCTGTGCTCCTGGTGCTTGCCCTGGCAGGCGGTGCCGTCGTGGCTTCGCAACTTGCCAACCGCTCTCTGCTCCGGATCGACGAGGGACCGCTTCAGGCAGCTGCGCCAGGAAAGGCAGCGGTCCGGGAAGTGCCACATACCCCCGACGCTGAATCATAAAGCACCCGGGCTGACCGCGTGTGGCCAGGCCGCGGTGGTCGCCAGGGATCGCATGCCACCGCGGCCTGCTCGTTGCAAGGCTTACTCGTTGCAGCGCTCACTCGTTGTACTTCTTGACCCACATGTCGTGCTCTGCCTTTATCTTCGCCCGAGCGTCCGCATCAGTCACCAGCCTGAGGCCTATGGCGGCCATCACCTTGGACATCAACACAAGCGCCCTGTGGCCTACTGGGCTGGCGGACAGATCGGCGCTCTCGTGCGAATGGCCCGTGACAGGCGTGATGCCATCGATGCCGAATCCGACGCTGATGCCGGGCACGCGTATGGTCATGTATCCCGTCTCTTCCCAGTGCTTGGCCACTCGGGCCGCCTCATCCCTGACGTTCGCCGCCCCATAGACAACCGCGTAGTCAAACAGCAGGTCGTTGAAGGCGCCCACCGCTATGCCTGGGATGTAAGACCCATAGTGATCCAGGTCGACAGTCGTGCCGGTCGCGATGGCAGCGCCGCGGGCGGCGTTGTCGATCTGGTCTCGCTTCTTCAGTATCATCTCCTTCGCGATTCGGGGGCTGACGCTCCCGACGCGCGTCTCATCTATGAGATGCCTCACCCAGACAGTCGCCGATGCCATCTCAGGGACGATGTTCGGCGCGACTCCCCCGTCGGTGATCACCCAGTGGAAGCGGAACTGGGGCTCGGAATGCTCACGGAGCAGTTCGACCGCATGCAAGAGCACCATGACACTGTCAAGCGCGCTGGTGCCCCTCCAGGGCATCTGGGCGTGCGCCGACTTGCCGTGGAACGTGTACTTCATCTGCTCTATGTGCCGGTCGGAGAACCCCCCGGGATACCGGACGGTCTCGTTACGCCCCTCCACCCCGTGGCTTCTCATCGCGAAATCGACTCCGTCAAGGTAGCCCGACAGCGCTTCTGCGGCCTTCGCGGGCGGCCCGACTTCCTCCGCGGGCGCGCCGATGACCCAGACGCTTCCGGGCAAGTTATTCTCCTCCATCACCTGCGCAAGCGCGACAGCGGCGCCGATGCCAGTCGGGCCCTGCATGTTGTGCTGGCAACCGTGGAATGGCGGGTTGCCCCTCAACGCGTCGTACTCCACGACGATCGCTATGACCGGGTGCTCGCTCTTGCCCTTGTATTTCGCCCTGAAGGCTGTGGGCAAGCCGGGCGGGCCATCATAGTCCTTGGACAGGCCACCGGTGAACTTGAGCCTGTTGTACTCCGGCCACGCGGTCTCAAGGCCCGGGACCCCCATCTCCACTTCAAAGCCGTGCTTGCGCAGCTCCTCACCGAGCATGGCCGAGGCCTTGAACTCCTCGAAACCCGGCTCAGGGTTGTGATACATCCAGTCGCTCATCGCGGTGAGGCGATCACCGAGAGCATCGACTTTGGCGTGAAGAGTCGTTCTCATCGCTGTCACCTTCGGGCACTCACTGAAGGTATTTGTCAACGGTCTGGCCTCCTCCGGGATAGTGGTGTGCTGGGTGGTTGTTTTGCCGCGTGTGGGCCGGTTACCTTCAACCGGCGTCTCCTATCTGTGCTGAAGCAGCCTGATATTCGCATCGTCGACCCGCACCACCAGGCTCAACAAGCCTGGTAGCGGCACATCTCCTTGTCGAGGGTCATCAAGAGCAGGTCTTCGGACAGCTCCTGCCGCTTGTGGCCCACTCTCAGGATTCCCTCGGCGCGGAAACCACATTTCCGGTAGCAGGCTATGGCGCGGTGGTTTGATGCGTAGACTCGAAGGTAAACGTGCTTGAGGCTTGTGTTGCTGAATGCATGGTCAATGAATGTCCGGATCGCTTCGGTACCGTAACCCTTGCCCCAGAACCGTTTCTCCCCAATGCAGATGCGGAGTTCGGCCCTGCCGGACCGCCAGGAGATGTCTTCGAGTTCGAGGTCCCCCATGAGCGTGTTGCTGGCACGGTCGACTATGGCCAGCGCCAGGCATTCTGGAGAGTGGCGCATGCGCGCCAGCCATGCGGGGGTGCGTTCCGGGTAGAGGAATTTCTTCCCCACGAGCCTGACTATCTCAGGATCGTCATCCCAGCGCTGGAGCGAAAGCATGTCGCTCGACCCAATCAGCCTCAGGATCACCCGGTCGCCCTCTATGACCACAAGACCAACCTCCGATTCGCTCTCCAGTGACGACGATGAGTTCGACGGAGGCTTTCCGTCCCCTTTATGCAAATTGAGCCACCGCAGCCATAGAGAAAGCCGGGGCGAAAGCCCCGGCATCCAGGTCTTTTGTTGCTGTGCCAGATTGCCTCAGTTGGCAGTTCTTGACTGTACCAGAGCCAGGTTGGACCTGAGGTTCTCCATCCCGTACCGCATGAGCGCGTGGTCCAGGATAAGGTTGACGAGCTCGTTATAGCTCATGCCACCCGCATTGGCTATCCTCGGCAGATCGCTGAAGCCGGGCGTAAGGCCGGGCAACGGGTTGATCTCCAGGACATACGGGATACCATCCTTCATCCGGAAATCCACTCGTCCGACGTCCAGGCAGTCCAGAGCATGATATGCCTGCACTGCCGTGTCCTTGAGCAGCCGGGTCTCCTCATCACTGATCTCGGCAGGACACGGGTAGTAGGATTCATCGTCCCACTCAGCCTTGTACTGCCGTGAGTAGATGTTCCTGTGCTCGGCCGGGCAATGCTTGAAAGTGATCTCCATCACAGGGAACACATGCGGGTCTTCGTTTCCCAGGATGCCCACCGTGAACTCGCGTCCGTCGATGAACTCCTCTACCAAGGCTTCCTGCCTGTAGAACTTGGTGATGTACCTGACCTGTTGCTCGAGTTCAAACTTGTTTGTCACCAGGGAGTTCGGTGAAACGCCCATGCTGGAGCCTTCGTGCGCCGGCTTCGCAAACAGCGGGAATTGGAGGCCAGACGCGTTGACTCTGTCGTAGGGTCCGAACACCTTGAACTTGGGTGTCGGGATCCCGTGGTAGACGAATACCTTCTTGGCCGCAGGCTTGTCGAGCGATAGGGCTAGCGCCAGGACTTTCGAGCCGGCGTAGGGGATGCCGAGCATTTCGCACATCGCGGGGACGTGTGACTCCCTGCTCTCCCCGCGGACACCCTCGCAGATGTTGAACACGATGTCGACTCCCGAGTGCCTGAGATGCTCGTAAGCATCTTCGTTGCCCTCAACAAAAACGACCTCGTGTCCCCCCCAGCGGAGAGCGTCGGCAATCGCAATTACCGTTGATTCGCCGTCGAGTTCGGCGTTAGCGTCGGGTGGCTCGCCGTCCTCCGGGGGATCGTGCTTACCGAGGTTATACAGCAAACCCACGTTTGCCATTTTTGATCAAGTTCCTCCCAAAGTTTAGTGGAAGCGGGTATTTAGGGGGGAAACCTCAGTAGTATCTGCAGCTCATCACCCCTCGCCCCGAAATTTCAGATATATTATTGCACCCGCCCTCATGGGTGTCAACAGAAAAAGAGCCCCACGAGCAGGCTCCGGAATGGCTGTTTTCACTCATCTTTTCAGTGGTTCGTAGCGGGCTTGCCGGCGCCTGTGCCCTGCTCCGGATTCGCGAACGACGGCGGCACGCTCAATTCCTTGCCGGCCTCCATTTCGTCGTCAAGCGCGACGTCCAGCACCTGGTCCATGTGATCGACGTACGACACTCTGAGAGCGCGCAGCACCTTCGCCGGCACTTCCTCAATGTCCTTCCGGTTGTCGGCCGGCACGACTATGGACTTCACTCCCGCACGGTGCGCGGCCAGCACCTTCTCCTTGATGCCGCCAACAGGCAGGACCCGGCCCCGCAGTGTGATCTCGCCCGTCATCGCGACGTCGTGACGCACTGGACGTCCCGTCAGAGCCGATACGACCGCTGTCGCCATGGTTATGCCCGCCGAGGGCCCGTCTTTGGGGATGCCGCCTTCGGGTATGTGAATGTGGATATCCTCTTTCTCGTGAAAAGCCTCGTCGATGCCCAGCACGTCCGCGCGCGACCTGATGTAGCTGATGCCTGCCTGCGCGGACTCGCGCATTACCTCACCGAGCTTGCCGGTCAGGATGAGGCTACCCTTGCCTTTCATCACGGTCACTTCAACGGGCATCACATCTCCGCCGACGTCTGTGACGGCGACGCCGAGAGCGACGCCGACGGCGCTCTCCTTCTCGGCCACGCCGGTCCGGAACCGGGGTACGCCCAGGTACTTGCCGAGATTGCCTGGGGTGATCTTGATATGCTTTCGCTCGCCTCTTACGATGTCACGAGCGTTCTTCCGGCACACCGAAGCGATCTCACGCTCGAGGTTCCTCACTCCGGACTCCCTGGTATAGAGGCCTATTATGGACCGTATCGCGCGCTCCGAGAACTCGAGATGGCCAGCCTCCAGGCCGTGTTCCTTCAGTTGCTTGGGCACCAGGAACTTCTGAGCGATCTTGACCTTCTCTTCCTCTGTGTAGCCGGAGATATATATGACTTCCATCCTGTCAAGGAGCGGCCGCGGTATCGTGTGAGCCGTGTTCGCCGTGGTGATGACCATGACTCTGGACAGGTCGAACGGCATCTCAAGGTAATGGTCTGAAAATGTGGAGTTCTGCTCCGGGTCCAGCACCTCTAGCAGCGCGGATGCCGGGTCTCCGCGGAAATCGTAGCTCATCTTGTCGACTTCGTCCATCAAGAACACAGGGTTCTTGGACCCGGCGGTGCGCATGCCCTGCAGTATCCTGCCGGGGAGAGCGCCGACATACGTGCGCCGGTGTCCCCGGATCTCGGCCTCGTCTCGGACACCACCGAGAGAAATGCGCACGAACTTACGGTCCAGCGCTCGAGCGATGGACTTGGCGAGCGATGTCTTGCCGACCCCAGGGGGACCAACAAAACACAGGATGGGCCCTTTCATCTGCTTCACAAGTTGCCTGATGGACAGGTATTCGATGATCCGCTCTTTGACCTTGGTCAGACCGTAATGGTCTTCGTCCAGGATCCTCTCTGCGGTCTGGATGTCCAGCCGGTCTTTCGTCTCGACGTTCCACGGCAACGAGCAGATCCACTCGAGATAGTTGCGGACGACCACAGCCTCCGCGACCATCGGCGGCATCTTTTCGAGGCGGTCCACTTCCCGGAGCGCTTTCTCCTCAAGGTCTTTGGGAAGACCGAGCGCGAGCACCTGGTTCCTGAACTGCTCAGACTCCGTGCCCTTCTCGTCCCGGTCGCCCAGCTCTTTCTGGATGGCCTTTATCTGCTCACGCAGGTAGTATTCCTTCTGGGATTTCTCCATCTGTTTGCGGACACGCACGTTGATCCGCTTCTCAAGTTCCATCAGTTCCATCTCGCGCGCCAGTATCTCAGTGACCGCCTCAAGCCGTGCTTTCACAGGGACGATCCCGAGGACTCTCTGCTTATCCTCGTGTTTTGGCAGCAAGTATGCCGCAATGGTGTCGGCCAGCCGGCCCGGGCTCTCATTCGTCACCACGCTCGCCAGAGCCTCCGGCGGCAACTTCTTGCTCATCCGGACGAACTGCTCGTACTGGTGCATGATTGAGCGGACCAGCGCCTCATTCTCGGGGCTCTGTTCCGGATCTTCAGAGGACTCCTCCACCAACGCGCGTAGGTATGGCTCGCGTTGCACGTAGCCGACAATGTGCCCCCTACTGAGCCCTTCAACCACCGCTCTGACGCTGCCGTTGGATTCGCGCGTGATCTGCCGGATCACCGCGACGGAGCCGTCGTCATGAAGGTCCTCAGGCAAAGGCTGGTCTTTGCTGATGTCGCGCTGGTTTGCCAGCATGATCAGCCGTTCGCTGCCCGCTGCTTCGTCAAGAGCGAGCACGGACTTCTCCCTGCCCACCTGCAGCGGGACGATCATGCCGGGGAATACGAAGGCACCCCTGAGGGGCAGTACTGGAATCTCACGTTTGGTCTTGGAGACTGGTTCGAACAACTGGTCACCTCCCCGCAGAAGGGGCACTGGCTGGAGTAAACCTTCTCTTGCTATAAGATTCAATCCTGCACGCGATGGTTACGATTTACTGCCCGGGCTTTGGCAAATGCGTCCAAGCATGTTCCCAAGAGCTAGTAAATGGACGCCTAGCAGCGAACATGGCACACATACGGACATCCTACCTTGTGACGATAATAGCCCACGCTGACGTGTTGCGTCAACAACAAAAAGCGTTTTGGTTTCTCGCGCGCCCAGACCGGTCTGCGCACAAGGTAAAGGCTCTTGGACCGACGAAACAGTAGTCCAAAGCACGACACCGCACGATAAGTCCTATGCCAGGAGGGAGCATCCGTGACCAGGGACGAGTTGAAGAATCGAGTCATAGCGTCGATCGATAGCAGAAAGGACGAGCTGATCGCAACCGGCAACGACATCTTCGCCCACCCTGAACTTGGTTACAAAGAGTTCCGGACTTCCCAGATAGTGCAGGATGTATTCGGCAAGCTCGGCCTCAGTTTCGAATCCGGCCTGGCAGTCACAGGGGTCAAGGCAAAGCTTGCCGGCCGTCAGAGCCTCGCCAACGTGTGCGTGATGGGAGAGCTCGACAGCGTGCTGTGCCCGGGCCACCCGCAGGCCGATCCACAGACGGGGGCGGCTCACTCATGCGGGCATAATGCCCAGATAGCGATGCTGCTGGGAGTGGCGTACGGCCTCGTCGAGTCCGGCGTGATGTCCGAGTTGGATGGCGACGTGAGCCTGGTCGCGGTGCCCGCCGAAGAATACGTGGAGATAGAGTACCGCAACAAGATCCGGAACGAAGGGAAGATCAAGTTCCTCGGCGGCAAGCAAGAGATGATCACGGCAGGGGCTCTTGACGATGTGGACATGGCGATGATGATTCACCTGGGCATAACGCGCGACGGCAAGAAGGTGACTCTGGGCGGCTCGAACAACGGGTTCATCGGGAAATTCATCAAGTACACCGGGAAGGAAGCTCATGCCGGAGGCGCCCCTCACGATGGGATCAATGCGCTGAACGCAGCCATGCTCGGCATCTTCGGCATTCACGCGCAGCGTGAGACGTTCAAGGATTCGGATACCATCCGTGTCCACCCGATCATCACCAAAGGCGGGAACCTGGTCAACGTCATCCCCTGTGACGTACGGGCTGAGACATACGTGCGCGGCAAGACGATGGACGCGGTCATGGACGCGTCAAAGAAGGTTGACAGGGCGCTGAAGGCCGGCGCAATGGCCGTGGGGGCCGAGGTGGAGATCCAGACACTGCCGGGTTACCTCCCCCGCACGTCGGATGTCGCCATGGATGAGCTGTTCAGGGGCAATGTCTCCAGATTCCTCACCAGTGACGAGATAAAGGTGTCGAACGAGCACAGCACCGGCTCGACGGACATGGGTGACATCTCTGCCATCATGCCCGCGATCCACCCTCACATCGGCGGAGCCGAGGGGATCGGGCACTCGGAAAACTACCAGATCACAGATCCCGAACTGGCTTACATCACGGGCGCGAAGGCCATGGCCTTGACGGTCATCGACCTGCTGCATGACGGAGCGGCCAGGACGCTCGAGATAAAGCGGAGCTTCAAGCCGCTCTACACGAAGGAGTCTTACCTCAAGATGTGGGAAGACCTGCTCAGGGGGTAACCGGCGGCTACATGAGGTGGCCGGCCCCCGGCCGTGATTGACGCGGGCAAGTTCGAGTTCCTACAACTACATACAGTCTAAGGTGTTAGGAGTGATCCAACATGCCGGAGTCGAGGCGTCCCCAGGAGTTTGGCGAGCTTCTCTCCCTCTGGGCAGAGATAGACGACCTGGAGAATGTGACGTCGATCCTCAACTGGGACGAACAGACCAAAATGCCCAGGGGCGGCGCTGAAGCGCGAGCCGACCACAAGGCCACCGTCCAGCGCATCCTGCACCAGAAGCTGTCCAGCCCGAAGATCGGAAGGCTGCTCGAATCGTTGGTCTCCTACCAGGCCTCTATACCGTACGACACCGACGAGGCCGGCATGCTGCGGGCGGCCAAGCGGGCATACGATAGGGCCACCAAGGTGCCCGAAAACCTTGTGCTGGAGATGTCCAGGACCGGCAGCAAGGGGTTCGCCACCTGGCTGCGTGCGCGAGAAGCTAAGGACTTCTCCGTGTTCTCCGGCGACCTTGAGCGCATCGTCGACGTGATGGGCAAGGTTGCGAGCGCGCTGGGTTACGAGGACACGCCGGTGGACGCGCTGCTCGACCAGAGGGAGCCGGGGATGAAGGTCGCCGACCTGGAGCGGCTGTTCGGCAGCCTGCGGGAGCGGCTGGTGCCTCTCGCAAAGCGGATTTTCGAACGGATTGATGCGGTCGATGACTCAGTCATCCGGCAGGCATTTGACATCCCAGGCCAGTGGAAAGCCGGCCTCATGGCTGTAAGGGCCATCGGGTTCAACCTTGACCAGTACGGCCGGGCGGACACCTCGGTCCACCCGTTCTCCACCACCTTCTCCCCGCACGATGTCAGGATCACGACCCGTTTCATGGAGAGCTTCCTGCCCACCTCGCTGTTCGCTTTCCTGCACGAGGCCGGGCACGGCCAGTACATGCAGGGCATACCGGTCAAGTTCAGGCGCACGCCCATTTCACGGCAGTGCTCGGCAGGTTTCAGCGAGTCACAGTCGAGGATGTGGGAGAACCTCGTCGGCAGGTCGAGGCACTTCAGCAAGTATCTCCTGCCCAGGTTGCGTGAGGTCTTTCCGGGCCAGCTGGCCTCTGCCAATGTGGAAACGTGGTACCGCGCTGTCAACCGGGTCAGGCCGTCGCTCATACGCGTGGAGGCCGATGAGGTCACGTACAACCTGCACATCATGCTGAGGTTTGAGCTGGAGAAGGACGTCTTCGCGGGCAGGGTCAAAGTGAAGGACCTCGCTGGAGCATGGAACTCCAAGTTCAAGGAGTACCTGGGCATCGAGCCTCCCAACGATCTTCTGGGAGTCCTGCAGGACATTCACTGGTCACGGCAGTTCGGGGCGTGCTTCCAGGGCTACACGCTTGGCAACGTGATATCGGCGCAGCTCTTCGAGGCCGCGCTTCTGGCGCACCCGTCCATACCTGAGCAGTTCGAGGTGGGCAACTGCAGCGCGCTCCTGGAGTGGACACGCCAGAACGTGCATGCGCACGGCTCGAAGTACACGCCTCAGGAGCTGATCGTGAAGGCGACTGGCAGGCCGCTATCCACGGAACCCTACCTGAGCTACATTGAGAGGAAATATAAGGACATTTACGGGTTGTAGGGCGGGGCTACCGGAAGAGCATCTGCCACAGCCTCAGGCAGATGGGAACCGCGGCGATGAGCAGCACGGCGAAGATGAGAAACCACCAGGTGCCGGAAAGCCTAGTCCTCATCGGGATCCCTCCCGGACTAGGCTTTCCTCGCTCTATCTCAGTATTCAGGCTCCGCCCGGAGGCGCGCGTAGAGCACCTGCCGCGGCCGCTATGCTGGTGGCGGCTCGGCTCCTAGTGCCGGCTGCTTCCGCTAGAGGAGCTGCCGCTCTTGCGGTGCAGCTCGTCGTAGTGGTATCTCGCCAGCACGCACACAGCGCACGCCACCCAGAAGGGTATATCGTCGTCGAACCGGACTGCAACGTCCTTGCCGACCACAGAACCGCCCGTCCTGCCGGAGACGATGCCCCCCACGTTC